>JANTHJ010000033.1 GCA_024762475.1 Chromatiales bacterium
TTGATCTCCTCGCGCATCGCGCCTTCGGCGCGCACCTTGATCATCATCAGTTCGCG
Organism: Chromatiales bacterium; assembly: GCA_024762475.1. Taxonomy (GTDB): domain Bacteria; phylum Pseudomonadota; class Gammaproteobacteria; order Chromatiales; family Chromatiaceae; genus MONJU. Next base: position 57 of record JANTHJ010000033.1, read on the forward strand.
CTCGATGTGGGCACCCTCGGAAAGGTCGACCAGCTTGACCACGTCGATCAGCTTGTTCAGCTGCTTGGTGATCTGCTCGATGATGTTCTCGTCGCCCCGGGTGACCAGGGTCATGCGCGACAGGGTCGGGTCCTCGGTGGGCGCCACCGTGAGCGATTCGATGTTGTAGCCACGGGCGCTGAACAGCCCGGACACGCGCGACAGCGCGCCCGCCTCGTTTTCGATCAGGATGGAGATGATGTGTCGCATCAGGCCAGCTCCCTGTCGGAAGAGAGGTGGGGCGACATGTGCATCTCGTGATGGCCCTTGCCAGCCTCGATCATGGGATAGACGTTCTCTTCCGGGTCGACCACGATGTCCATGAACACCAGTCGGTCCTTCATGCCAAAGGCCTCACGATAGGCGGCCTCCAGGTCGGCGGGGTTCTCCACCCGCATGCCCACGTGGCCGAAGCTCTCCGCCAGCTGAATGAAGTTCGGCAGGGCATCCACATAGGAATGGGAATAGCGCCCGTCGTAGAAGAACTCCTGCCACTGACGCACCATGCCCATATAGCCGTTGTTGAGCAGCAGGATCTTCAGCGGCAGATCGTACTGCTTGCAGGTGGCCAGTTCCTGAATGCACATCTGAATGCTGGCCTCGCCGGTCACGCAGGCTACCTGCGCATCGGGAAAGGCCTGCTTCACCCCCATCGCCGCCGGCAGACCGAAGCCCATGGTGCCCAGGCCGCCGGAGTTGATCCAGCGGCGCGGCTCGTCGAAGGGGTAGAACTGGGCCGCAAACATCTGGTGCTGGCCCACATCGGAGGTCAGGTAGAAGTCGTCGCCCTTGGTAACTTCGTACAGCTTTTCCACCGCGAACTGTGGCTTGATCACCTTGTCGCTGTGATCGTAGGCAAGACAGTGAACGCCGCGCCAGGCCTCGATCCGTTCCCACCAGCGCGCCAGGGCATCGCGGTTCGGCTCGCAGGTCAGCTCGTCCATCAGTCGCAGCATGTCCTGCAACACACTCTTGACCTGGCCGACGATGGGCACGTCCACGCGCACCGTCTTGGAAATGGAGGCAGGGTCCACGTCGATGTGGACGATTTTGGCATGCGGGCAGAAATGCGCAATCTTGCCGGTGACCCGGTCGTCGAAGCGCGCCCCGATGGCGATCAGCACGTCCGTCTCGTGCATTGCCATATTGGCCTCATACGTGCCATGCATGCCCAGCATGCCGAGGAATTGCGGGTCGGTGGCCGGATAGGCGCCCAGCCCCATCAGGGTCTGCGTGATGGGAAAACCGGTCCGCTTTATCAATTCGCGCAGCTCACCCGAGGCCTCGCCCAACACCACGCCGCCGCCGGTATAGACCACCGGCCGTTCCGCGGCCATCATCAGGTCGACCGCCTTGCGGATCTGCCCCAAGTGGCCGCGCTCGACCGGATTGTAGGAGCGCATCTGCACCTTTTCCGGGTATTCGTAGGGAATGCGGACGTTCGGGTCGGTCACATCCTTGGGGATGTCCACCACCACTGGGCCGGGGCGACCGGAGGTAGCGATGTAGAATGCCTTCTTGATGGTGTCGGCGAGATCCTCGGCCCGCTTCACCAGGAAGTTGTGCTTCACGCACGGACGGGTGATGCCGACCGTGTCCACCTCCTGGAAGGCGTCCGAACCGATGACCGGGGTCGGCACCTGACCGGTCAGCACCACCAGGGGAATGGAATCCATGAAGGCAGTGGCGATGCCGGTCACGGCGTTGGTGGCGCCGGGGCCGGAGGTGACCAGCACCACACCGGGCTTGCCGGTGGCACGCGCATAGCCATCGGCAGCGTGGGTCGCCGCCTGCTCGTGGCGCACCAGGATGTGCCGCACTTCGTCCTGCTGGAAGAGCGCATCATAGATATGGAGCACAGCGCCGCCGGGATAACCCCAGACATATTCGACGCCTTCGTCTTTCAGTGCCTGAACGACGATCTCGGCACCACTCAGTTCCACCTTGTGACCTCCGGAAACTTGGCATACCCTCCTGCAGGAGGGACCTTGGACCGGCTCTTGGCAGGCCGGATTGAAACATGGCAAGGTACTGATATAGGTGGCGCAGGTCAATAGCCGCCGTGCCGAATTGCCCGAGGACGAAAGATTGATGACGATTGCCAGACTCTGCCTGATGCTTGCCCTTTTCCCCGCACTGGCGACCGCCCAGGTCTACAAGTGGCGCGATGCGGAGGGCAACATGGTCTACTCGCAGACCGCGCCCCCCGGGGGTGCCCCGAGCGAGACGATCACGCCCACCCCTGCGCCGAGCAAGGCCTCGGACGCGGCCCGCAAGCAGCTGAATGCGCTCAAAAAGCGCCTGGACGATCAGCGCAAACAACGGGGCGAGGCCGCCAAGAAGGCCGAACAGGAAGAAAAGAAACAGGCAGCATTGCGCGAGAACTGCACGCGGGCCCGCGCCTCACTCGCCGAACTGGAATACAAGACCAACCCGCTGGTGCCCGACGGCAAGGGCGGCTATCGGCGCATGACCGCCGAAGAACACGATGCGAAGGTGCGCCAGCTACGCCAGGACCAGGACAAATACTGCCGCTGACAGCCTGTTAACTCAGCCGACCAACGCGCGGAGCGTCCCCCTGAGCTCGAGCCGTTCCGGATCGGCGCCTTCGATCTGCACTTCACAAAGCCGGTTCTCCAGATCAGCTCCCTCCGGCGCGGTCAGCTGCACCCGCAGAAAGTTGGGCGTATAACCGCGCCAGACGGCCGGGCCACCCGCCTCCGATTCGAACTGATCTTCCACCAGCACCTGGTAGGACCGGCCGAGCTGCTCATCCAGTATCTGCCGGCGCTGCTCGGAGACCAATGCATGCAGCTGTTGGCTGCGCTCGCGCTGCACCGTCCGCGGCACCGGCTGGGGCAGCACTGCCGCCTTGGTTCCCTCGCGGGGGGAGAAGGCGAAGATGTGCACATGGGCGAAACCCGCCTCGCGCACGAAGTCCAGGGTCTGCTGCCATTCCTCATCGGTCTCGCCGGGGAAGCCGACGATGATATCGGTAGTCACCTGCAGATCAGGCACCTCTGTCCTGCCCTGTTCCACCAATTCGAGGAACTCGCCGCTACGGCAACGGCGCGACATCCGTCGCAGGACCGAGTCGGCGCCCGACTGCATCGGCAGATGCAGATGGGGCATCAACCGGGGGTTGCCGAACAATGACCAGAAATCGGCCGGCAGATCCCATGGCTCCAGCGATCCCAGGCGCACACGGGGAATGGTCGTTTGCGCCAGCACCGCCGCGACCAGTTGGAACAGGGAACCGCCGTTGTCGCTGCCATAGCCTCCCAGATGCACGCCGGCGAGCACCACTTCATTCACGCCCTGTTGCTCCAGGCTGCGGATCTCTTCGATCACATCACTCACCGGCCGGCTGCGTTCCTCGCCGCGCGCCAGGGTGACCACGCAATAGGTGCAACGATAGCGACAGCCATCCTGCACCTTGACGAAAGCGCGCTGGCGTCCCCTTGCCAGCAGCGGCATCTCTCCAGGGTCGGTGGCCAGACGCGGCATCACCGGTAGCGACAGTTCACGCTGCGCGATCTCGACCAGTCGGTCCTTGTCCTGGTTGCCCACCACCAGATCGACGCCCAGCTCCTCGGCCGCGGCCTCCGCCGACAATGCCGCATAGCAGCCGCTCATCACCAGCTTGGCCCGGGGATTGGCACGATGGGCACGCCGCACCAGGTTGCGCGACTTGCGCACCGATTCCTGGGTGACCGCGCAGGTATTGACCACCACGATGTCGGCCTCGCCCACATCACGGGTCGGTTGGATGCCCTGGCGTCGGAAATCCCGTGCCCAGGATTCGAGCTCTGCCTCGTTGAGACGGCAGCCCAGTGCCTGCAGATGGACGCGCATGGTTGTGATAGCGTTTGCGATTGGAAAGCCGGCATTGTACCGCCCCCATCCTATTGTTACGGACTCCCTGTGCATGGAAAATCTCTGGTCCCGTCTGATCACCCTGTTCGATGCCCACCCAGCCTATTTCCTGGCCGGCGGCATCCTGATCGCCATCGCCCTGCTGGCCGGGCAGTGGTGGAGTGCGCGCCGCGCCCGGCGTGAGTTGCGCAGCTGTCTGGGCGGCCAGTTGGACGAGCTGCGGGAAGAACAACTGACCCAGGCCGATCGTCTCGCCGACCATATCCGCCAGGAGAGCCGCACCGCCCACGCCAGCCTGCAACAAGGCCTGCAGACCACCCAGGCGCTACTCGGAGAACAGCTCGGCGGTGTCGAGAAGGCCCTGCTCAAGGACCTGGGCGGGCTGCGCATGGATCTGGTACAGCGCTTCGAGCAGCAGCACAAGGCAGTTCGCGAAGATCTGGCGGATGCACGCCTGGCCCAGCAGCGCGGCCTGAGCGAGCTGCGCGAGCGGACCGAGCAGGGGCTGGGTCACCACCGGGAGGCCTTCGAGAAGCTGCAGCGCGAGGCGATCTCGCGCCAGCAGGAAACCCTGGCCACCACCCTCCAGGCCATGAGTCGGCAGATTCAGGACAGCTTCAGCAGCCAGTCCAAGGAGTTGGGCAAGCGGGTGGAAGGCCTGACCCGCACCACCGACGAGCGCCTCAAGGAGATCACCGGGCAGGTGGAGAAACGGCTCAGTGTCGGCTTCGAGAAGACCACCGAGACCTTCACCCGGGTCCTGGAACACCTGAGCCGCATCGACGAGGCACAGAAGAAGATCACCGAGCTCTCGGGGAACGTGGTCAGTCTGCAGGAGGTCCTTACCGACAAGCGCTCACGCGGTGCCTTCGGCGAGGTCCAGCTCGCCGCCCTGGTGCGCAACATGATGCCCGAGGACAGTTTCGAGCTGCAGGCAACCCTGAGCAACGGCCGGCGTGTGGACTGTCTGCTGCGGCTACCGGAGCCGTCGGGCAACATCCCCATCGACGCCAAGTTCCCGCTCGAGAGCTACCAGCGGATGCAGGACTTCGATGCGGCCGACGCCGAGCGCACCGCTGCCGCCAGCCAGTTTCGCCGCGACATCCGCAAGCACATCCAGGACATCGCCAGCCGCTACCTGATCCCCGGCGAGACCTCCGACGGCGCGGTGATGTTCATTCCCGCCGAGGCGGTATTCGCCGAGATCCATGCCCACTTCCCCGAACTGGTGGAGGAGGCGCAGCGGGCCCGGGTCTGGCTGGTCTCCCCGACCACCATGATGGCCGTCCTGACCACCGCCCGTGCGGTGCTCAAGGATGACGCCACGCGCAAGCAGATCCATGTGATCCAGGACCATCTGCACAGGCTCTCGGCCGACTTCGGGCGCTTCCAACAACGCATGGACAAGCTCGCCACCCATATCCGCCAGGCCAAGGACGACGTCGACCAGGTCAACACCTCGGCACGCAAGATCACCTCGCGGTTCAAGAAGATCGAGCAGGTGGAGATCAAGCCGGAGCAGGCGATCGAATTGCTGAGCGAGGAAGAGAAGCCGACCGCGCCAGAGCCTGGCAAGGGTGAAGTCACTTGAACCGCGAAGGACGCCAAGGTTCGCAAAGCAAGCGAAAGTCAGAACAAGATCCGTAGGGTGGGTTGAGTGCAACGAAACCCACCACTGAGCCAAGCGTTGCGGCTGCACAGCCATGTAGGTCGGGCTTTAGCCCGACATGTTGGACTGAAGTCCAACCTACAAAGGACGCAAGTTGTTCGAGCAACCAACGCCAATGGAACAGCCCCTTCGAGCAGCCGTTTTCCTTATTGAAGAAACCTTTGCGAACCTTGGCGTCCTTTGCGGTGGAAACGCCCGATCAGATATCGATATCCACCCAGACCGGCGCGTGATCCGACGGCTTGGGCATGGCGCGGATGTCATACGAAATCCCCGCATCCCGAACCCGCTCGTTCAACGGCGCCGTGGCCAGTTCCAGGTCGATACGCAATCCGCGCTTCGGCTCACGATCGAAACCTCGCGAGCGGTAGTCGAACCAGCTGAAACAATCGTCCACGTCGGGATAGGCGGTACGGAAGGTATCGTAGAGCCCCCAGCCCATCAGGCGCTGCATCCATTCGCGCTCCTCGGGCAGGAAGCTGCACTTGCCCTCGCGCAGCCAGCGCTTGGCATTGTCCGGGCCGATCCCGATGTCCAGATCCAGCGGCGCGATGTTCATGTCGCCGATGACGATGAGATTCTGTTGCGGGTCGTAGTCGGACTCGAGCATCGCCTGCAGCTGTTCATAGAAACGCCGCTTGTTGGGAAACTTCGTCTCGTGCTTGCGATTCTCGCCCTGGGGGAAGTAGCCATTGATCACCGTGATCTGGCTCCCCTCCGGGGTCGGATAGGTCGCGGTGATCAGGCGCCGCTGCGCCTCGTCTCCATCTCCCGGCAACCCCAGCCGGCAGTCCATCGGCGCCTCTTTCGACAACAGGGCCACCCCGTAGTGCCCCTTTTGACCATGGAACACTACGTGGTAACCCAGAGACTCGACCATCTCGCGGGGAAACTCGCTGTCCTGCACCTTGGTCTCCTGCAGGCCGATCACGTCCGGATCGAGCCGGTCGCGCAGGGCCTCGAGCTGATGGGGCCGGGCACGGATGCCGTTTACGTTGAATGTCACGATGCGCATGGATGATCTCGATTGGGTTGTTGTGCGATTTGCGGGTCGACACCGGTGACCTCGCAGGTCTCCTGGAGCCCCATCTGCTCACCGTGTCGATAGGCCTTGCCCCAGGCCATCACCTGATGGGCGACCAGTTCGGATTCGTCATCAGGGGACTCACCGCAGGGGGCCTGTTCACGCAACACTTGCTGCAGCGTCTTCAGCATACCGTTCGCATAACCTCGGTTGTACCACCGTTGATCATCCTCCGGGTGTTCCAGAAAGTCCGCATTCTCCTGACGCAGGCGGCGTGCCAGCTCACACAGTTTTTGCAGCAGTTCCGGAGAGAGTTCGGGCATCGGTATTCGATATAATGACGCTGGTTCGACGGGCAGCAAGCCTAGCAGCCCCTCCCCCACACGTCACCCTGGAAACCCATGGATACCACCGGATTCTTCTCCAAGATTGGCCCTCTTCGCCTGGTACTGTTGGCATTCGCGATAGCCTGCTACCCCTTGGTCCTGTTCGCGGACATGGACCCAGAAGGTATCGGTGTTCTCACCGTCTATGTGGTGCCCGCACTGGTAGTCATCCTGTTCTTCGTCCTGATGCTCGATGCCCTGATGAACCGGATATTCATGGCCGAACAGGACGACGAGGTGCGCGCACGCAATCGGCTACGGATGCGCGCCGACCTGCTGGTGGCGGCAGGGCTGGTGCTGAGCTGGCTCAGTTGGTTCCGCGAGATCGGGGCGCTTTGAACCTCAACCAAACCAGCCGTTGATGTGGCGGTGTAGCCTGGATGAAGCCACAGCGGAATCCAGGTTACCCGCCCGGTGCTTTCCCGGATTCCGGCCTGCGGCCACCACCCAGGCTACGGATTGCCGACTACATGTAGCCCGGATGGAGCCAAGCGTAATCCGGGTTGTTTCTCAACCAAAGCGGCCCGCGTGATGTAGGTGGTTTCCCGGATTCCGGCCTGCGACCTCCATCCAGGCTACGGATTGCCGAGTACGTGTAGCCCGGATGGAGCCAAGCGTAATCCGGGTTGTTTCTCAACCGAAGCGGCCCGTGATGTAGTCCTCGGTCAGCTTGTGGCGGGGATTGGTGAAGATTTGGGTGGTCTCTCCCACCTCGACCAGGTGCCCCATATGGAAGTAAGCGGTACGCTGCGATACCCGTGCCGCCTGCTGCATGGAGTGGGTGACGATGGCGATGGTGTAGTTCTCGCGCAGCTCGTCGATCAGTTCCTCGATGCGCGCGGTGGCGATGGGATCGAGTGCGGAGGCCGGCTCGTCCATCAACACCACCTCGGGCTCTACCGCAATGGCGCGCGCGATACACAGGCGTTGCTGTTGGCCACCGGAGAGCCCGGTCCCCGGCGCGTCCAGGCGGTCCTTGACCTCTTCCCACAGCCCGGCACGCTTGAGGCTGCGTTCGACCACTTCGTCCAGCTCGGTACGATTCGCCGCCAGGCCGTGGATACGAGGCCCATACGCGATGTTGTCATAGATCGACTTTGGGAAGGGGTTGGGCTTCTGAAACACCATGCCCACACGGGCGCGCAAGGCCACCACATCGATCGCCTTGTCATAGATATTCTCGCCATCGAGCAGAATTTCGCCCTCTACCCGGCAGCTTTCGATGGTGTCGTTCATGCGATTCAGGCAGCGCAGATAGGTCGACTTGCCGCAGCCCGAGGGACCGATCATGGCCACCACCTGGTTACGGCCAATGTCCAGGCTCACGTTGCGGATGGCATGCTTGTCGCCGTAGTAGACCTGCACGCCAGTGGTGGAGATGGCCGGATTGTCCACCCGAATCTCGCCCACTGTCTGGAAATCGGCCCCCAGGTCCTCCTGCATGGCCTGCTCCGGACGGGACACCGCAGGGGTCTCTCCGGCGGTCTCCTCACCCACCATGGTCGTTTCGATCAGACTCATCTGCACTGCTCCCGATAAACACTGATTACCAGCGCCGCTCGAAGCGACGCCGCAAGATGATCGCCACGGCGTTCATTGCGATCAGGAAGGCCAGCAGCACCATGATGGCGGCTGACGTCCGCTCGACGAAGGCCCGCTCCGGGCTGTCCGCCCAAAGGTAGATCTGTACCGGCAGTACGGTGGCCGGATCCAGCGGACCCTGCGGGACGTCCACGATAAAGGCCACCATGCCGATCATCAGCAAGGGGGCGGTTTCGCCCAGGGCCTGCGCCATGCCGATGATGGCACCGGTCAGCATCCCCGGCAACGCCAACGGCAGCACATGGTGCGTGATGGTCTGCATATGCGAGGCGCCTACGCCCAGCGCCGCCTCGCGAATCGAGGGCGGCACCGACTTGAGCGCGGCCCTGCCCGCGATGATGATGGTCGGTAGTGTCATCAGGGTGAGCACCAGGCCACCCACCAGGGGCGCCGAGCGCGGCAGGCCGAACCAATTGATGAACACCGCCAGACCGAGCAGGCCGAACACAATGGAGGGTACAGCCGCCAGATTGTTGATATTCACTTCGATCAAATCGGTGAACCGGTTCTTGGGGGCGAACTCCTCGAGGTAGATAGCCGCCGCCACCCCGATAGGAAACGAGAGCAGCAGGGTTACCAGCAGGGTATAGAAGGAGCCGGCCACTGCGCCGGCGATACCCGCCTGTTCCGGCTCGCGCGAGTCGCCACGGGTGAAGAACAGGGCATTGAAGCGCTTCTCGATCCGCCCCTCGGCCTGCAGTTTATCCACCCAGCCCACCAACTTGGCCTTGCTGCCCTCGAGCAGGGTGTCACGCGGGATGTGACCCTTGACCAGCATGTCGACCTCGTCGTCGGCGAGCAGCCAGAGTTCGACCTTCTTGCCGATCAGCGACGGGTCGTCCAACACCCGCTCTTTCACCTCATGGGGCGCATCACCACTGAGCAATTTATACAACAAGCGCTTGTCACGCCGCCCTTTTACCTCGGGGAACATCTCGCGCAGGGGCTGGCGGACCACGTTGCGGAAGCTCGCCTGGCGGATCACTTCGGGATCACGGGTACCCTCAGGATCGATGACCTGCGGATCCAGATAGATCGGTAGCTTCAGATAGGTTTGCTCGAATGCCGTGTAGCCGTTGCCGATGATCGTAATGAACAGGATCGCGACAAAGGAGAGACCCAGCAGGATGGCGCCCAGACCCATGGCGCGGAAACGTCGCTCGCGCGCATAGCGTTTGGCCAGCGATGCCTGAACCTTCTCGAAGCTCGGCGACACGGTCTTGCTATCGGACATCACCCAACCTCAATCGTATTGTTCGCGATATCTGCGCACGATGCGCAGGGCCACGATGTTCAGACTCAGCGTAATCAGGAACAGCAATAGCCCCAATGCAAAGGCTGCCAGCGTCTTGGCGCTGTCGAATTCCTGGTCCCCTACCAACAGGGTGACGATCTGCACCGTCACCGTGGTCACCGCCTCCAGGGGATTGACCGTGAGATTGGCGCTCAGACCGGCCGCCATGACCACGATCATGGTCTCGCCGATGGCCCGCGAGGCCGCCAGCAGCACCCCCCCCATGATACCCGGCAGAGCCGCCGGCAGGATCACCTGGCGGATCGTCTCGGACTGGGTCGCCCCCAGTCCATAGGCCGCATCACGCAGCGACTGGGGCACCGCGTTGATTACATCATCGGACAGCGACGAGACGAAGGGGATGATCATGATTCCCATCACCAGACCTGCCGCCAGGGCACTCTCGGACGAGACATCCAGACCTACGGATTCACCCATCTCACGAATGAAGGGCGCCACGGTGAGCGCCGCGAAAAAACCATAGACCACAGTCGGGATGCCCGCGAGCACCTCCAGCACCGGCTTGGCCCAGGCACGCAACCTGGGACCTGCGTATTCGGCCAGGTAGATAGCAGACATCAGGCCGATGGGAACCGCCACCACCAGGGCAATGAAAGAGATCAACAGGGTGCCGACCAGCAGAGGGATGGCACCGAAGGCGCCCGACGCGCCCACCTGGTCGGAACGGATGGCGATCTGCGGACTCCACTGCAGGCCAAACAGAAAATCAGTAACCGGCACCTTCTGAAAAAAACGCAGGGACTCGAACAGCACCGAGAGTACGATCCCGATCGTGGTCAGAATCGCCACCATCGCGCTCGCCACCATCAGGCCCTTGAGGATCGACTCCACCCGGTTCCGCGCCCGCATTGCAGGGGCGATGGCACGCCAGGCGAACAGGGCACCCGCCAGCGCGATCGCCAGCACCACCAGGCCCCGTGCAAGGTCCGCTGTCGCCTGCAGCGAGCGCAAATGGGCCGCCGCCGCCTCGATAGCCGGACTCGGCGTCTCAGAAGTGATATTGCCAATCGCCAGGTTATGGATGTCATTGACCACCAAACCGAGCCTTTCCGGCGGTAGTGACTGCATCTCCGTGGGCAGGGTCGAGATGATCAGTTCGTTCAGAACGGTGTCCTGCACCAGGCCCCATAACAGCATCACCAGCAGGGCCGGAATAATCGCCCAGAGCACCACATACAGACCGTAGTAGCTGGGCAAAGAATGCAGACGACGAATGGCTTGGGCGCCCCCCACGGAATGGAGCGCGCGTCGGCGGCCAAAATGATAGCCCAGCGCCGTGAGCAGCAGCAGGACGATCAGTATCAGGGAATTCTGCATGCCATACTCGTCAGGTTTCCTCCGCCGGGACGATCCTCGACGGGTGTGGATTCGAATGGGGGGCTGGCCGCTGGGACGCAACACGGCGACCCGGTCACCGGGTCGCCGTCCGCATTGTCTCAGGGACAGGCTGATCCTGTCATCAAGACTTACAACCTCGGCATCTGTACCAGATTGCGCGCATCGTTACGATACTTTTCACGCTCTGCCTCGGGCATCGGGATCAGGCCCTTCTCCGACAGGTAGCCCTCGTCACCCCAGGCGTCCTCGGAGGTGAACTCCTTCAGGTATTCGGGCATACCAGGTACCTTGCCCACGTGCGCCTTCTTGACATAGAAGAACAGCGGACGGGAGACCGGGTACTTGCCCTCGGCGATGTTATCGAAGGTCGGTGCCTCGCCGTCGACAAAAGAACCCTGGATCTTGTCGGCATTCTGATCGAGGAAGGAGAAGCCGAAGATGCCCAGTGCGTGGGGGTTGGCCTCCAGCTTCTGCACGATCAGGTTGTCGTTCTCGCCCGCCTCGATGTAGGCACCGTCCTCACGAATGGCATAGGCCACGGCCTTGAAGACCTTCTTGCCCTTCTTGTTGAAGGCACTCTCAGGAACGCCCAGTTTCTTCATCAGGGCCTTGATCTCGGCTGCATCCTTGGACTTGCGCAGCTTCGCCAGATCCGGAAAGGTCTTGGCGCCTGCGCCCATGGCCAGTTCCTCGAAGGCGTCACGGGTACCGGAGGTCGGCGGCGGACCGAGCACTTCGATGGGCTCGTTCGGCAGCTTCGCGTCAACGTCCTTCCAGTTCGTATAGGGATTGTCGATCAGTTTGCCGTCCGGGCCGGGCACCTTGCGCGCCAGCCCCAGGAACAGGTCGCGGCGAGTCAGGTGCATACGCGGCGCCTGCTTGGAATTGGCCACCACGATACCGTCATAACCGATCTTGACTTCGGTGACCTCTTTCACGCCATTCTTATCGCACTTCTCCTGCTCGGATTTTTTCATCCGACGCGAGGCATTGGTAATGTCGGGCGTCTCGATGCCCACGCCCGCGCAGAACAGCTTCATGCCGCCACCAGAGCCAGTGGACTCGATCTTGGGGGTCTTGAACTTGGTCTTGCGGCCGAACTGCTCGGCGACCACGGTGGCAAAGGGGTAGACCGTGGACGAACCCACGATACTGATGTAGTCGCGCGATGCCGCCTGGGCCGCGCCCGACACCAGGGCGGCAGACAGGGCTGCCAGGGCAAGGGTCTTCTTGATCACGTTACTCTCCGATTGGGTTGAAAATCTCGCCAGGATCGGGCCACGCCCGCCTCCGGGGTGGCGGCATTGTGCGAAACCAATGTTTAAGTTTTATGACAATACAATAAGTAACTGATGAGAAAGAGCGTTCCTGAAACGGTAGCTGCTCAAGCCGCGCAACGTCCGCGCAAGCGTGATGTAAGATTACATTGGCCGCAGCAGCATCCCCGCCCCGAATTTTCGGCCGGGGGACGGGGCTCCTACGAATAGCTCACCCCATCCCATGAACTGGGCTGTAGCCGTCGGCCCGCTAGGATTTGACCCGCCCGCTCAGCGCCTTGAGACGGATTTGAAGCGGCTCCATGATCGGCGCCAGCTTGCGCCGCATCAGGCTGCCGATCGCAGTGGAGCCACCGAAGACCGGCCGCACCACCCCATATCCCAGACCGGAGAGGAGGCGCACCGCGATCAAGGCATCCCGCCATTGGTCACCCAGTTCCAGTACCTCGGCGGCATGCTCGTCTGTTGCGAGCCAGGCGGCGGCGTCTTCTTCCAGGGAATCCAGGGTGGCGTCTGCCGGCTCATCTCGGACCACCGAGAAATACCAGGCCACCAAATCGAGTGTGAGATTCACCACGTCCTGATTGGAGGGCTTTTTCAGGATCTGGAACACCGTGTGCAGCCAGGCCTGACCAGGCCCCGAGAGCACCCGCAACAAGGCCCGGGCCGGCCGGTTGCCGGTATCCGCGAGTTGCTGCAGGGCCGGGGCATGTCGCTCGTACCAGGGATGCGGCGGGCGTGGTTCCGGAATGTCGTCTGGGAGGGTCGCGATAAATCCGACATAGTAAGCGGGCCGGCGCGCGGCGCGGCGCCACAGCTCCATTTGCTGTTCATCGCCCAGCAGACCCGGCTGCAGGACCAGACGGATGGTCTCTATCTGCTTTTCCGCCTCGCTCTCGAACGGCAGGAACTCGACCAGGTACGCTGCCAGGACCGGTCCCATGCTGCCCTGGACCACCGCCTCTTTGCGCAGCATCTGGCGGGCGTTCTCGGCGTCTTCCATGGCCCACCAGGCGCGGCGCGCCAGCTCGTCGGTGAGCCCGGGGGCGCAGACCGCTGCCACTATAGCCTCAGGTTCGCCCAACATCAGCAGCTGCTCCAGACTGTCGTCCTTCATCTGGCCCATGCGGGTCCAGCGCTGCAGATAGACCGGGTAGCCGCCAGGAGACCCCAGAACCTGCCCCGAGATCAACTCCTTCACCTTCTTGATGTACTGCTCGTCCCGGCAGGTGGGCTTGAGCGTCACCCGGGCCTCCCCCTCCTCGGTCAAGCCATGCACCTCCATGGACGACTCGTTGATCCGAATCGCCAACGGCTTATTGGCAAGCAGCACGTTCAGACGCAGTGCGTCTTCGGGGGAGAGATCCATGCAGACTGTCGCGGGCGATCAGTTCGCCGCTGAGGAGTAGTTTGCGTCGTCCGGATTGATGAACACGAACTGGGAATCACCCTCGTCCAGCTGCACGAAATCCAGCGTGGTGTTGTCGAGTAATGGCACGTACTCCGGCGCCATGACGATCTCGATGTCTTCGCAGGTAAAGCGGATGTCGTCCTCCGCTATTTGGTCGAAGCCCATTCGGTACTCATAGCTACCATCTGGATGCTTCTGGGCCGCCAGGCGCAGGGCCATGCCCTCGGTACCGCCCTGTTTCGCCGCATTCCTGACCTGCTCTGCCGCTGCCGGAGTTACCTTGAACATCTCTGCACTCTCTAATGATTTTCTGTCGGCCTGCCGCTCATGCGCGACATTCCCTGATGAATTTCACGAAACGGGCCACCCAGTGGTTGCGTCCCGTATCGCGTTGATGGGTATAGCTCGCCAGGAGATTCCTGTAACGTATCCCGTCGTGGTGGCCGTCGATGCCGTAGCCCCGCTCGACCCGATAGGCGAACTCCACCTCGGGACCGATGTCCTGCAGCGCCGAATAGTGGAATTCATGCGCCGCGATCTCCCGACCCAGGGGCCAGGGATGCCGGTCTGTCTCGACCAGGCGAACGTATCCCCGGCCCTGGGGCCGGTCATGCATGACCACATCAGCCGGAATAATGCCGACCATTTTACCCTGCTTCGCGTTCCAGGTCAGGCGTCGCGAAAGATACATCAGACCACCGCATTCTGCGTAGGCAGGTCCGCCCCTGTCGATGAATCTGCGGATATCGCCGACCATCGACTGATTCGACGCCAGCGCCTCTAGATGGGCCTCCGGAAATCCACCGCCGATCAAGAGTCCCTCGGCTTCCGGCAGCCTCGCGTCCCGCAGCGGACTGAAAGGTACCAGTTCTGCGCCAACTTGCTCGAACGCCTCCAGGTCACTGGTATAGTAGAAGCCGAATGCCTCGTCCCGCGCGTAGGCGATGCGCATCGGCGGCTCTGCGCGGAACCGAGGCTTTGGCATTTCCTGAAGGCCGGGCACAGCGCCTGCCGTGCTCGCCAGCGCGAGCAGCGCCTCCAAATCGACCTCGTCCGCAACATGCCCTGCCATTGCCTGGATCTGGCCTGCACTGCTCGCCAGTTCATTACTGGGCACCAGCCCCAAATGCCGTTCTGTGATGTGCAGCTCCGGGCGCCGTTGTACTGCGCCCAGGACGGGAACCTGCGTATAGTGTTCGATGACCCGTCGCAACTTCGCTTCGTGGCGGGAGCCTCCCACCTTGTTGAGGATCACGCCGCCGATCCGGATCGCCGGGTCGAACGCCTGGTAGCCCAGGATCAGCGGCGCCACTCCCCGGGTCATGCCCTGGGTATCGAGCACCAGAACGACCGGAGAGTCGAGTTGTGCAGCCAGGGCCGCGTTGCTGTTGCTGCCATCCAGGTCCAGTCCGTCGAACAACCCCTTGTTGCCCTCGATCAGGCCGATGTCCGCATCGCGCATGGCACGCGCGAAGGTGGCATCGATCTCATCCCGTTCCATGGTGTAGAAATCGAGGTTGTAGCAGGGCCGTCCGGCTGCCTGGGTAAGCCACAGGGGATCGATGTAATCGGGCCCTTTCTTGAAGGGCTGGACCTCCATGCCACGCTGATTCAGCGCCGCACAGATTGCAATGGAAAGCGAAGTTTTCCCGGAGGACTTGTGTGCTGCCGATATATAGATGTGGCCCATGAAGGCTCCGGTGCGAAGACGAAAAGGGCGGCTGAACAGCCGCCCTTTTCGAAATCGAGATCTGCGTCTTCAGCTGTGATAGGGGTCGACGATCTCGTCCTCGAGGGAGACAGGCAGCAGTTTCAATACACGGACCCCAACCAGAGTGGCCGCCAGCGAAACCGCCACACCCCCGACGCCCAGGAGGAACTCCCAGATGGACGGCGCATAGTGCAGAGGTTGGCCATTGACGCCATCATAGAAACCGGACTCGATAATCACCTTGTCCGGGAACATGGCCATCGGAAAGGCCTGACCGCCGATGACGATCACATACATGGCCACGAAACCGCCAAGAATGACCAGCAGGCTGGCAGCGATGATGCCACCATGGGTTTTGCCCAGCGCCGGATGGAACACGATGCCCATTGGCACCAGCAACCCAAGCAGGATCCAGCCGACCCAGAACAGCGTGGTGTAGATACCGCCATCGCGCAGAATGAAGGCCTCGTACTCGTGATTCTCGGTGCCATACAGATTGGTCAGGTGATAGACCAGCACGAAATAGAGCACCGCCGCGGCGAAGATGCCCAGCAGGTTCTTCAGGCGCCCCAGCAGTTTCTCACCCAGGGGACGGCCATCGAGCTTGAAGGTGAACATCAGCATCAGCAGGTAGATGGCCATGCCATAGGCAAACGACATGATAATGAACATCGGCGCCATAATGGCCGCATCATAGCCTTGCCGGGCGACGATGAAACCGAAGATCGATCCAGTACCTGTCGTGAGGATCAGGCGCCACACGAAGGCCACAAGGCCTGCGGTCGGATAGTACTTGCTGGCCTTGCGCTCCATCATGGTAAACAGATACACGGCCACGATCACCAGGAAGCCCACGTACAGGAAGATATTCCAGGCGAAGATCGACTTGAAGTTGTACTCGGTCATCGCCACGATCAGCCTTGTCGGCTGGCCCAGATCCAGCACCAGCACCAACAGGCCGCCCACCAACAGGGACATGGCCAGCATTGCCGACAGTCGCCCGAGCGACTTGTGAATCTTCTTGCCGAATACCGAACCGAAGGCCGCTATGTTGAGCGCACCGGAAGCCGCCACGATCAGGAAGATGGCGAATACATGCGGCACCCCCCACACGATCTCGTTATTCATGCCGGTCACCCAGTGGCCATGGTGCTCCATGTAGAGCGCGGCCAGTCCACCGACAGCCAAAAAGACACCCAGAACGGCCAGGATGCCCCAGTAACGCGGGCTCTCAATGCCCCATTCGCGGTAATAGATCTTTTTCATAGCTGCTTCAGATTTCCAAGAACCGATCAAATACCGCGGTAGCGGACGCCGGTGTTCAACTTCAGGTCTGCGCGCAGTTCGGTATTGTTCTGCCGCCGCAACTCCTGCGCGATCTCACTGTTCGGGTCGTTCAGATCCCCGAATAGAATCGCGCCGTGCTTGCAGGCATCCTGGCAGGCAGTAGTGGTCCCGCCATTGTCGCGCCGGTGCACACACAGATTGCAGCTCTCAACACAACCCTTGCCCCGAGGCGCTATGGTCAGCTTCTCGTCGATATCTTCGTGGATGAACGAGCGCGCTTTATAAGGACAGGCCATCATGCAATAGCGGCAGCCGATGCAGGTATGCCGGTCCACCATGACAATGCCATCCACGCGGCGGAAGGAGGCGCCGGTAGGGCAGACGTCCTGACAAGGGGGAAACTCGCAATGCTGGCACATCATCGGCAGACTGGTAACGGTCCCGGTCAGCCGGTCCTTTACCTTCACGGTACGGATCCAGCGGGGGCGCTGACGGTCCCACTCTTCGGGATCCGCCCCCTCCGGCATCTTCAGCAGATCCAGCCCGTTTTCCTTCTCGCAGCCACTGACGCAATCCGAGCAGCCGTCGACACACTTGGTGGTATCGATGAGCATACCGTAGCGCGTTTTGCTACTGACGGGCGCTGAACGCGGTTCGGCCTGAGCTGTTGCCTGGAGGAACACGCCGGGCGCCACAACGCTGGCGGCCGCGGCCAGGCCCGCTACCGAGACAAATTCGCGACGTCTCTGATCAACCTTGCCGCTCATGATCAATCCCCCGCCTTGGTGGCCTTGGTGGGTGTCGAGGAATGACAGCTGAAGCAGGGCAGCTCCGCGCCCGCATACTCGTGACAGCTCTGACAGAACTGACCCTCCGCCGTCACCGGGACGTAGTTGCCGGCGTCGTCCTTCGCGGCGTGGCAATCGACACAACCAGCAAGGCTGTGCTTGATAGTCCGGACACCCTGGTGGACCGTGATGTCACGGTCATGCTTGAGGAAGGCATAGTGCTTCTTGCGCATCAGCGGGGTCGGCTCGACACAGCTGTCCAACCCGTAGGCCTTGGACCCCTCGATCACAGAGCCCGCGCCCTGCCCCGCCACGGCCGACTGAGCCAATACGAAGGTCGCCATCACCATCAATAGCCTAGTGCCAAATCTAAACATGTCTTGCATCCGACTCGCTGCCTCAAACCGCGACCACTCGGGGCCACCCGCAGGCGGCCCCTCCACGCCTGTCACTCACCCAGACCCATCTTGATGTAGCCGGTGGGGCATACATCGGCGCAGATGTGGCAGCCGATGCAACGCGCATAGTCAGTCGCCACGTAACGCCCGGTGGTGGCCTGGTCCTTGGGCACGCGGTAGACCGCGTCCTGAGGACAGAAGATGACGCAGTTGTCGCATTCGAAGCACATCCCACAGCTCATGCAACGCTTCGACTCTTCGACGGCCTGCTCGGTGCTGAGCCCCTTGACGCGCTCGGCGAAATGTCCCAGCACTTCTTCGGCCGTCGGCACGTCTTCTTCACGCTTGACGCGCGGGGTGTACTCGAAGTGTCCGAGGAACAGCTCATCCGCCGGGATGATCTCGGCGAAGGAGCGGTCTTCGTAGTTATGCACAGCGAAGTTCGCCTTCGCGGTGCCCCGTTGATCCGTCTGCTCCGCATCGAAATGCTGGGGCGCCAGACCGGCCTCTTCCAGCTTCTTCTCAAGATCGAAGTGGTGCACATCGACCTTAGGGCGCTTCTTGTGCTCCTGCTGATTCAGGTATTCGTGGATAGTGTCGGCCGCTATCGCCGCCTGCCCGATGGCAGTCGTCAACAGGTGCGGACGGATGATGTCACCCGCAACGAAGTGCTTTTCACGGCCAGGCACCTGGTAGAAGGCATCCGAGTCCATGAGCCCGCGGCCATTGTCGAAGTCCTCGAGGCCGGACAGATCGCCTCCCTGGCCGATAGCCGCGACGATGAGATCTGCCTCGATCAGCTGCTCGGTGCCTTCGACAGGTACCGGACGACCACCTTCCATAGCGCATTTGGCAATACGCAGACCGGTGGCACGGCCGTTCTCGTCGCGCTCGATGGCGACCGGCATCACTTCGTCCAGAATGGTGACCCCTTCCTGCAGTGCATCATTTACTTCGTGCTCTGCAGCAGTCATGTTGCTCTTCGGGAACAGCGAGGTCAGCGTCACCTCGGCGTTCTGCTTGGCGCTGTCGTCCACCTTCTGGCTGACCGAATCGTCCAGGACGACCATCTCGGGCTGCTCAGTGCCCTCGTAGCCGGGAATGCAGCCGAGACGACGGGCAACAGAAACCACGTCGATGGAGGTATCCCCACCACCCACACACACCAATTTCTTGGCAGTCGCTTTCATCCGGCCCTCGTTGAAAGCCTTCAGGTAGGCTACCCCGGAGACGCAGTTGGGGGTCTCGTCCCAACCCTCGACCGGAAGGCCCCGGCCTGTCCAACAGCCGATCGCCCAAAGCACCGCGTCGAACTCTTTCTCGAGTTGATCGATCGGGACGTCCTTGCCGACGCGAACACCGCACTTCACGTCGACTTCGCCCATATCGATGATGCGCTGCATCTCGCCCGCCAGCTTGTCACGCGGGATCCGGTAGTTGGGGATTCCGTAGCGCATCATGCCGCCCAGTTCGGGCTGGGATTCGAAGATCGTCACGGCATGTCCCTTGCGACGAAGCTGATAGGCACCGGCCATGCCAGCGGGGCCACCGCCGATGATCGCCACCTTCTTGCCGGTGCTCGGACCAGCCTCGAAGCGGAAGTCGTTGGCCAGGGCGGTGTCACCGATCCATTGCTCGACCGAGTTGATGCCGACGAAGTCTTCCACCTCGTTCCTATTACAACCGTCCTGGCAGGGGGCCGGGCACACACGGCCCATCATTGCCGGGAAGGGGTTGGCGTCAGTAGAGCGGCGGAAGGCATATTCGCCCATCTCCATACCCTCTGCCGGCTTTTCCTGGCCGCGCACGATCGCCAACCACCCACGGATGTCCTCACCGGAAGGACAGGAGCCCTGGCAGGGTGGCGTCTTGTGGATATAGGTCGGACACTTGTACGACTCGTCCGCAACAAAGATCTTGTCGGTGAAGGAATCCCACTCATCGTGGCCTTCTTCAAAACGCCGCCAAGTGAGCTTTTCGGTCATTTCATCGCTCGGAGTAGCCATCTTAACGCTCCTTACCTGTATGCCTCGCGATCCCAGGGATCGAACTGAATTCTCGTAATGAAGCCCTCGCCTATTCGGCTTCGGCTTCGGTTTCCTCTTCGTCGTCTTCTGTCTGCTGCCCGGTCAGAACTATGGCGTTCGAAACCAGTTGATGCAGGCTCACTATCATGTCCATGCCCCGCCCGTAGTAGGGCAGAATCTTCGTAAACTGCGCCTTGCAGATCGCGCAGATCATTGCCATATGGGTGACGCCATCTTCTTCGATGACATTCTTCAGCGCCTCCATTCGCGGCTTGGCGCCCTTGACCCTCAGCTCCATCAATTCGTCGGTCAGCAGTCCCCCGCCACCGCCACAGCAAAAGGTCTTTTCATAAACCGTGTCGGGATCCATGTCCGCGAAGTTGTTGCATACGGTCTTGATGATTTCACGCGGGATCACGAACTGGCCGCCCGGGAAGTCCCCCATCCTGCTCGCTCTGGCAACATTGCAGGAATCATGAAAGGTCACGACCATGTCGTCGTTTTCCGACTTGTCGAATTTCAGGACCTTCTCTTCTTCCGGCTTTCCTTCGTCCTTCTTGATCAGATCGTAGGTGAACTCGCACACGTGCTGCGGAATCGGATAGTTCTGATCGAGGAAGTCCCAGGGACCGGCCAAGGTATTCAGGAAGCTGTAGGCAACCCGCCAGGCATGGCCGCACTCGCCAAAGACGATGCGTTTGACGCCCAGTTCCAGCGCCGCTTCGCGGATGCGCAGCGAAATCTTCCGCATGTTCTCGTATGAGCCGATGAACATACCGAAGTTGGCCGCCTCGGAGGCCTTTGAGCTCAAAGTCCAGTTGACACCGGCCTCGTGGAAGACCTTGCCATAGCCGATCAGGCCGTCCACATGAGGCTCGGCAAAGAAGTCGGCCGACGGCGTGACCAGTAGGATGTCGGCACCCTTCTTGTCCAGCGGATACTTCACCTCGACGCCGGTCTCATCCATGACGTCTTCTTCGAGGCCCTCGAGAGTATCCTCCAGCGCCGGGCCCGGAAGCCCGAGGTTGTTGCCGATACGGAAGACCTTGCCGATGATTTCGTTGCAATACTTCTGACCCAGGCCAATCCGGTCCATGATCTCGCGGGCAGCCATGGAGATCTCGGCCGTGTCGATACCATAGGGACAGAACACCGAGCAGCGCCGGCACTGCGAGCACTGGTGGAAATAGTTGTACCAGTCCTCCAGGACCTCCTCGGTCAGGTCGGTGGCACCGACGAGCTTGGGGAAATACTTGCCCGCAAAAGTGAAATGGCGACGGTAGACCTTGCGCAGCAAGTCCTGACGGGCCACCGGCATGTTCTTCGGATCCGAGGTGCCCAAATAATAGTGGCACTTGTCAGTGCACGACCCGCATTTCACACACGAGTCGAGAAACACCTGGAGCGAACGATACTTGCCCAGCAGGTCACCCATGGCCTCAATGGCCTTATCGTGCCAGTCGTCGATCAGCTCCCCGGGGAATCCCAAGGCCTCCTGAAAGTCCACCTTGGCCACATAGGGTTTGCTGTGGGCCATCGCGCCCGGCTGAATCGGCGGAATCTCCGGATATTCTTTGAGCTCCGGAATTTCAAATTCTGCTTTTGCCATGCCAGCTAACCTTGCTCCGGTTTATTGTTCCAGCTTGCGCGCCCAATCGACGATGTGGCGCTTCTCTCTGGGATTGTCCACCTGGTTACGGGTGGGACTGAAGAACACGCCCGGCGCATGCAGCAACTTGCTGATCGGGAAAATAATCATCAACAGCGCCACCATGCCGAGATGCGCCACCATGAGCGGGTCCCCCGGCAGATTCGGCATCGTCTGGAAGTTGAAGGTCATCAGGTGACGGAAGAAGGACTTCACCGCCACCACATCGGTGTGCGTCACAAAGGTCGTGAGGGCGCCGGAGATCCCGATACCCAGCAACAGCAGCAGCATCAGGTAGTCCGAGGGCGCTGAAATATAGCGAACACGATCCACAAAGTAGCGGCGGGCAAGCAGGCCCAACAGCCCGATCAGCATGGCGAAGGCCAGATACTTGATCAGCGGACCGGTCCATTCGACGATACCCCAGACGGGCTCCTGGAAGTATCTCAGGTGCCGGAACAGCACGGCGAACAGCGCCATGTGAAACACCCAGCCAAACAGCCAGGTCCACTTGGAGCCCTTGAAAAGGCTTTCGAAAAACACCACTTCGCGGAACATCCGCAGAACCACGCCACCTGTCGTGACAGGTGCCGGCGTCGTAGGAATTTTCAGCGGCGCGGGCGTCTTCCAATAAATATAGATGCGACGCGCCAGGCCCACCACGAGCAGGACTGTAGCGGCATAGAAAAGCGCTGCAAATGCGACCGTCAGAAACGACATGTTTCCGAAAACCTCTTGAATGGATTCGAAATCCGGGGGGCTATATCGCCCCCCGGCACCAGCAGACTGCGATCAGACGCAACCGGTCGGCTTCGGCAGACCGGCATAACGACAGGCCTGCTTGCCCGGACCGTAGGGGAACAGACCATACAGGTACTTGGAGTTACCCTTGTCCTTACCCAGTTTCTTGCCCACGGCCTTGGTCAGCACGCGCACTGCCGGAGCGATTTGGTATTCCTCGTAGTAGTCGCGCAGGAAGTTGATGATGTCCCAGTGCTCATCGGTCAACTCCAGCCCGTCCTCTTTGGCCATGACCTCGGCCACGCCCGGCTCCCAGTCGTTGATGTTGGCCAGGTAGCCTTCCTCGTCGACTTCGAGTTCTTTACCATTTACGTTGATCGTACCCATAGTACTGTCTCCTGTTTCGTTTAAGGATTTGCCCAGTCGTTACTCAAAGCCAGGCCTGGACCTTGTCGTTCTCGACGACCAAGTCCACGAAACCGGCGTAATCAACCAGCTCGACACCGTCGATCAAACGATCTTCGGCAATGCCGCGGGCCTTCAGGTCAGGCCCCAGCACGTAGAATTTCCGGCCGGTGGCATTGGCCACGAGATCGGAAACGGCGGTGCCCGCCATGGCACCATAGACACCGTCCTCGATAAAGAGGATCGAGGCGCCTTCACCCGAAAAGCGGATGACGTCTTCCAGGGAGTTCTTCTCGAACGGTGACTTGTTCACGGTATAAAGGTCGGCCATTTCGACACCTCAGAAGCTGAATACGACGTCGGACTCTTCGAACACACCGATGGCCTGCCCGGAATCCACGATCTCGACGATGTTGTCGACCTCTTCCTCGGTCTCCCAGTCCTCCCAGGCCACCTCGATGAGGTCGTCCTGAGTCAGGCCCCGGGCCTCCAGGGAGGCCTTGTCCACATACAGATGGCGCACGCCGTAGTCACCCAGGGTGCGATAGGTCGGCATGAAGTTCTTCATGTCGAGCTCGGAGGTGTCGCTACCCTTGACCAGCTGGAACACGCCGTCGTCGACGAACATCAGACTGACCTCTTGGTCGAACGCAGCACCAATCAGCACGACCTCCAGCGACTCCCAGGCGTAGATGGTGCCGTAGGGAGCACGACGATTCAGATACAGAAACTTCTTCACATCAGACATCGTTGCTCTCCCTTTAGTCGCCAAACACGACCAAGCGGTCGGATTGGATGGCCGCCTCGATCAGCTGACCCAGGCCCGAGATCCGGAACTTGGGTGCGATATTGGTCGCATCCTTTCCGTTCCGTTCCGCCTCACCCTCGTCGACAATGCCACGGCGCTGGGCTGCGGCAACGCAGAGCACCAGATCGAGGTCGTACTTCTCCGCCAGCGCCACCCACCGCTCGACGATATTGCGATCGTCTTGCGGAGGAGTAGTCAAACGAGTCCCGTTGAGCACGCCGTCGTGGTAGAAAAAGACACGGAACACCTCATGTCCTTTCTCCAACGCCGCCTTGGTGAAGTGGTAGGCGGAGTCCGATGCCTCGTGCTGGTACGGGCCCTCGTTTACCTGTACTGCCAATTTCATAAGGTGACCTCGTCTAACTGGCCGCTCAGAAGCGGATGTAGGTGGAAGAGTTCAGGCTCTTACGAGCACCACGCCAGTTGTCGATGTGGTACTTGGTGAACGGCAGCTCGACTTCTTCGAAGAAGCGCGGCCAGCCGATACGCTCGATCCACTCGTTGATCCGCTCCCAGTCCTTGGCGCCTTCCTTGTAGGCCTTGAGGATGCGCTTGACGATGGCGGTCGCCTCCGGCCAGCGCGGCGGGTTGTTCGGGATGCCCGAAGCCACCAGCTTCTGGAAGGTCGGCTTGCCGCGCGCGTTGGAGTGGTTACCACCAACCCAGATGGAGAGCTTGGTGTGCTCCGCGTCGTTGATCTGCATCGGCGGGCAGGGCGGGAAGCAGGCACCGCAGCAGATGCACTTCTTCTCATCGACCTCGAGAGAGGGCTTGCCGTTGACCATGGCCGGGCGAATGGCCGCTACCGGGCAGCGAGCGACAACCGAGGGGCGCTCGCAGACGTTGGCCACCAGGTCGTGGTTGATCTTGGGCGGCTTGGTGTGCTGCACGTTGATGGCGATGTCGCCCTGACCGCCGCAGTTGATCTGGCAGCAGGAGGTGGTGATGTGCACCCGGTTCGGCATGTTGGCGTTGCGGAAGTCATCCACCAGCTCGTCCATCATGGCCTTTACCACGCCAGAGGCATCGGTGCCGGGGATGTCGCAGTGCAGCCAGCCCTGGGTATGGGACAGGGTGGTGACCGAGTTTTGCGTACCGCCGACCCAGAAGCCCTCGGAGTCGAGCTTGTCGATCAGTGGCTGGACACGCTCCTCTTCGGTGACGAAGAACTCGGGGTTGGAGCGCAGGGTGAAGCGGATGTAGCCGTCGGAGTATTCGTCCGCGATATCACACAGCTTGCGCAGGGTGAACAGATCCAGGATTCGTTGGGTGCCGCACTTGACGGTCCAGATCTTGTCGCCGTACTTGGAGACATGCAACAGAACGCCCGGACGCGGATGCTCGTGGTATGCCCACTGGCCGAAGTTACGACGCATGGACGGGTGCATGTACTGGAACGGATCGGGGCAACCAGTCTCAATCGGTTCACGCATTTCAGTAGCCATTATTACCTCCAGAATTCAGGTAAACGCTCCCTCTGAACCCCGCCGCCACGACTGACGGCGGGGCCGGAGAAGACAGATTCGATTTTGGGACGATCAGGAAGCTTCGGCCTGACGGTCGAACCACTTGATGGCTTCTTCGTCCCAGCCATCCATGCGCACGTAGGAGCATTCACGAGGATGGTTGACCATGTTCGGGTCGACCTCGACCCCGATGCCTTCCAGGAAGTTCACCAGGCCGATACGCTCGATCATCTCGCCGCAGCGCTCGTGCTCCAGGGCGTTCTCTGCCCAGAAATCGATGATCTCTTCAGCCAGCTCGACCAGGGACTCCCAGTCTTCCTCGGTCTCGAGCTTCTTGAAGGGCACCACGACAGTACCCATCAGGTCACCGATCTTCAGGGTGCGCTTGCCGCCGATCAGGATGGTCACGCCCTTGTCATCGCCTACGCCAAGCGCCTTCGGCATGACGTTCAGGCAGTGCATGCAGCGCACGCAGTCCTTGTTGTTAACGGTGACGGTGTCGTCGTCGTTCAAGGAGATCGCGTTGGTCGGGCAACGGGTGATCACGTTGTCGATGAGGTACTGGCGGCCTTTCTTCTCGACGTAAGCCTTGACCTCGTCCTGGTTGACCTTCATCTCGTCGCGCCAGGTGCCGATCACAGCGAAGTCTGCGCGTTCGATGGCGTTCTGACAGTCGTTCGCACAACCGGAGACCTTGAACTTGAACTTATACGGCAGGGCCGGACGGTGCACGTCGTCGGTGAAGTTGTTTACCAGCAGGCGGTGCGCCTTCTGCTCGTTGGTGCAGGACATTTCGCAACGGGCCGCGCCGACGCAGGACATGGCAGTACGGACGCAGGGACCGGCGCCACCGAGGTCCCAACCGTAGTCGTTGATCTCGTCGAAGAAGTGCTGATACTGGTCGGAGTCGGCACCGATGAACATGATGTTGCCGGTCTGGC
>JANTHJ010000034.1 GCA_024762475.1 Chromatiales bacterium
CTCGTAGCCCCTGGCGGCGACCTTGCCCATCACCTCGGTCAGCAACAGGGCACTGTCGATGCCCTTGTAGGCGGGGTCGGTGTCGGGAAAGTGGCGACCGATATCCCCCAATGCCAAAGCGCCCAGCAGCGCGTCGCAGATCGCATGGATCAGGACATCGCCATCGGAGTGGGCGGCCATCCCATGGGAGTGGGGAATCCGCACCCCCCCGATGATCACCTCGCTGCCCTCGCAAAAGCGATGGGCATCGAACCCATGTCCTATCCGCATCTCGCACCTCGAATCTGTCAGGCGGCGATGATACCTTGGAGCGATGGAGCTGTTCGACACCCATTGCCACTTGGACATAGAGGCCTTCGACCAGGACCGCCCGCGGGTCCTGGCAGCCTCCCGTGCCGCCGGTGTCAGACGCCTGCTGATTCCGGCCATAGCGCGCCCGGGATGGGAGCGCCTGTGCAACCTGTGCACCGCGGACGATGGTCTCTATCCCGCGCTGGGACTGCACCCGGTCTTTCTCGACCAGCACGCGCTGCCGGATGACCTGACCGCGCTGGAAGACTTCGTGCAAAGACATCGGCCCGTCGCGATCGGCGAGATCGGCCTCGACTATCAGCTGCGCCAGCTCGATCGACGGCGACAGCAGGAACTACTGGAGGCGCAGCTTGCCATTGCCGAGGCGCAACGACTGCCGGTGGTGCTGCATGTGCGCAAGGCCCATGATGCGATGCTGGCCACCCTGCAACACTTCGATCTGCCGGGCGGCTTCTGCCATGCCTTCAATGGCAGCCTGCAGCAGGCGCAACGCTATCTGGATCAGGGATTCCGCCTCGGCTTCGGCGGCATGCTCACCTATCCGAACGCCCGCCATCTGCACGAGCTGGCCACCGCCCTGCCGCTTTCTGCCCTGGTCCTGGAGACCGATGCGCCGGACATGAGTGGCTTCTGTCACCGCTATGGCCGCAACAGCCCCGAGTGGCTGCCGGAGGTGTTGGCGGTATTGGCCGAGCTGCGCGAGGAGACGGCAGAGACCATCGCGGCGCAGACCACGTCCAATGCCAAGGTGGTGTTGGGCATAGCGTCGGATGGCGCCTCTGCCTGATAGAGCCACGCCCCCGGGCGCCGATGTGTTCCGACATCACTCCGTCTGTTCGTTGGCGAGATAGAAGGCCGCCAGCTCCAGGTCGCCGGGTCGGGTGATCTTGATGTTCGCGGCACTGCCCTCGACCATGACCACCGGATGCCCCGCCCACTCCATGGCACTGGCCTCGTCGGTCACCTGCAGTCCGGCCTCGATCGCCCCGGCCATCGCATCATGCAGCAGCCCGAGACGGAACATCTGGGGGGTGAAGGCATGCCAGAGGCCCTCCCGCTCGACCGTCTCCTGCACCCTTCCTTCCGGAGCCGCACGCTTCATGGTGTCGCGCACCGGCATCCCGAGTACACAACCGACATCCAGCGTCTCTGCGGTCTCGATCAGCCGCGTGATCTCCCCGGCCTTTACGCAGGGCCGTGCCGCATCGTGCACCAATACCCAATCGGAACGACCCGCGCGTGCCAGCAGTGAACGCAGGGCGTTGAGAACCGAATCGCAACGCTCGGCGCCGCCCGCCACCCGCACCAGATCCGGGTGCCCGGCACACTCGGTATCGTCCCACCACTGGTCCTGCTCGCCGAGCGCGATGTACAGCCCATCCACGCCGGGATGCAGCAGCAGGCGTTCGATCGTGTGCTCGATCACCGGGCGCCCGTTGAGCGACAGGTATTGCTTGGGGATCGCACCGCCCATGCGCCGACCCACACCGGCGGCGGGAATCACGACCCAACGATTGACTGGCTCATTCATGGTCCTGCCCGTCGTCCGGTTCGAGGAGCTGGAAATAGGTCTCGCCCTCGCGAATCAGGCCCAGCTCCTGGCGCGCGCGCGCCTCCATGGCATCGTCGTCCTTGCGCAGGCTCCCCACCTCGGCGCGCAGTTCCTCGTTACGGCCCTCGAGCGCCTCTGTCTGGTGCGTCTGCCCGGCCAGCTCACGCTCCAACTTGAATACCTCGGCAAGGCTCCCCTTGCCAAACCAGAGCCGGTACTGGAGCAGGACGAACAGGATGGCCAGCACGCCAAGCAACAGCTTCAGCCGCCAGCTCACGCCCTAGCCCCCGCAAGCACGAAGGCCCCCAGCGGGGGCCTTGTGAGACAGCAGGGCTCAGCCGGAATCAGAAACAGGGAAAGGCGTCCTTTCCTGCCCATACCGCCTCTTCGCCCAGCGCCTCTTCGATACGCATCAGCTGGTTGTACTTGGCCACCCGGTCGGAACGTGACAGCGAACCGGTCTTGATCTGGCCGGTGGCCGTGCCTACCGCCAGATCGGCGATGGTCGTGTCCTCGGTTTCGCCCGAACGGTGGGAGATCACGGCCGTATATCCCGCCTCCTGTGCCATGCGGATCGCCGCCAGGGTCTCGGTGAGCGTCCCGATCTGGTTCAGCTTGATCAGAATCGAATTGGCGATACCGCGCTCGATGCCCTGCGCCAGGATGCGGGTATTGGTGACGAACAGGTCGTCGCCCACCAGTTGGACACGCTTGCCCAGGCGCTCTGTCATGAGCTTCCAGCCCTCCCAGTCGTTCTCGGCCATACCGTCTTCGACCGAGAGGATCGGGTACTGGTCGATCCAGTGCTCGAAGAATTCGACAAACCCGGCGGAATCGAACTCTCTCCCCTCCGAGGCAAGAACGTATTTGCCATTCTCGTAGAACTCCGAGCTCGCCGGGTCGAGTGCCAGCCAGACGTCCTCGCCCGCCTTGAACCCGGCCTTTTCGATCGCCTCCAATATGACCTCGATCGCTTCCACGTTGGAGCGCAGATCAGGCGCGAAGCCACCCTCGTCACCGACGGTGGTGGCCAGACCACGTCCGCCGAGCACCGATTTGAGGGCGTGGAAGACCTCGGCCCCATAGCGCACCGCCTCGCGAACTGAGCCGGCGCCAGCCGGGACGATCATGAATTCCTGCAGATCGACACTGTTATCGGCGTGTTCCCCACCATTGATGATGTTCATCATCGGTACGGGCATGCGATAGTTGCCGTCACCCAGGTATTGGAACAGGGGCATGGCCTGCTCCTGAGCTGCCGCATGGGCGGCGGCCAGCGACGCGCCGAGAATGGCATTGGCGCCGAGCCGCGACTTGTTCTCGGTCCCGTCCAGCTCGATCATTGTCTGGTCCAGTGCCTGTTGATCGATCACCTCCATGCCCCGCAGCCGGTCGGCGATCTCGCCGTTGATGTGGCCCACTGCCTTGAGCACGCCCTTGCCGTTGTAACGCGACTGGTCGCCATCGCGCAGTTCGAGTGCCTCCCGGGAACCGGTGGAGGCCCCTGAAGGCACGGCGGCGCGCCCGATTGCGCCATCGGCGGTGATGACGTCCGCCTCTACAGTGGGATTGCCCCTCGAATCGAGGATCTCCCGCGCGCGTACTTCGATGATCTCAGACATGGTGACTCCTAAATCGACTGCAGAATTTCAAGAGGGAAGTATTGCGATATCGGCTACCGGGCCGGCGTTAGTTGATCTTCAATCAGCCCCTGTGCCTTCACCGTCCGGTCGAGGGAGGTCAACGTCTCCAGCAGGAACGGCATCAGATCCAGGGGCCAGGAATTGGGGCCATCCGAGAGGGCTCGATCCGGATCCGGGTGGGTCTCCATGAACAGGCCGGATACGCCCGCCGCCACCGCCGCTCGCGCCAGTACCGGCACATGCTGGCGTTCACCGCCCGAAGAGGTACCCCGGCCTCCCGGCTGCTGCACCGAATGCGTGGCATCGAAGACCACCGGGCAGCCCGTCTCGCGCATCACGGCAAGACCTCGCATATCGGAGACCAAGGTGTTGTAGCCGAAGCTCACGCCCCGCTCGCAAAGCATGATCTGATCGTTCCCGGTAGCCTTCGCCTTGCTGGCCACATTGGCCATGTCCCAAGGCGCCAGGAACTGACCCTTCTTGATGTTCACCGGGCGGCCCGTACGGGCGACGTTCTGGATAAAGTTGGTCTGGCGACACAGAAAGGCAGGGGTTTGCAGGACATCCACCACCTCGGCCACCTCGTTCAGCGGCGTATCCTCGTGTACATCGGTCAGGACCGGGACGCCGATCTGCTCCTTGACCTTCTGCAGGATACGCAGGCCCTCATCCAGACCGGGGCCGCGGAAGCTCTCGTGCGAGGAGCGGTTCGCCTTGTCGAAGGACGACTTGTAGATGAAGGGGATGCCCAGCCGATCGGTGATCTCCTTCAGGCGCCCCGCCACCTCCAGGGCCGAGGCCTCGCTCTCGATCACGCAGGTGCCGGCAATCAGAAACAGGGGCTGGTCGATACCGACCTCGAATCCACACAGATTCATGCGGATTGCGCCTCCAGTTGCCGCTGTTCGCGCTCGGCAATGGCCGCATCGAGAAATCCACTGAACAGGGGGTGGCCATATCGGGGAGTGGAGGTGAATTCCGGATGGAACTGGCAGGCCACGAACCACGGATGATCGGGGATCTCCATGATCTCTACCAAACGCCCGTCGATGGAGGTGCCTGCCACCTTCATACCGGCGTCCTCCAGGTCCTGCCGATAGCCGTTGTTGAATTCATAGCGATGGCGATGCCGCTCTCGGATGACGTCCTTGCCATACAGCTTCCGGGAAATCGTGCCCTTCGCCAGCTTGCAGGGCTGGGCGCCGAGACGCATGGTGCCGCCCAGATCGACATTGTCACCCCGCTGCTCGACCGTCCCGTCCGGGCTCAGCCACTCGGTGATCAGGGCGATCACCGGATGCGGCGTTTCCCGCAAGAACTCGGTGCTGTGGGCCCCCTCGAGTCCGGCCACGTGGCGCGCATACTCGATGACCGCGACCTGCATGCCCAGGCAGATGCCCAGGTAGGGAATCCGGTTCTCCCGGGCATAACGCACCGCGGCGATCTTGCCTTCCACGCCGCGTTCTCCGAACCCGCCGGGGACCAGGATTGCATCCATCCCCTGCAGTTCCTGCAGCGTCTCGTCCTGCTCGAGTTCCTCGGAGTCTATGTAGTGGATGTTTACCTTGCGGCGGGTTCGAATCCCCGCATGTATCAGGGCCTCGTTCAATGATTTGTACGATTCGGTCAGGTCCACGTATTTTCCGACCATGGCGATATCCACCTCGCCTTCGGTGCGGGTCAGCCCCTCGACCACCGTCTCCCATTCCGAGAGATCCGCCGCGGGCACCTCCAGGTGCAGCTGTTCAACCACGATATCGTCCAGCGCCTGCTCGCGCAGCAGCAGCGGAATGCGGTAGATGGTGTCGGCATCGATGGCCGAGATGACCGCCTTCTCGGGGACATTGGTGAACAAGGCGATCTTGCGCCGCTCGCCTTCGGGGATCGGCCGGTCGGCACGACACAGCAGCACGTCGGGCTGGATACCGATAGAGCGCAGCTCCTTCACCGAGTGCTGGGTCGGCTTGGTTTTTATCTCGCCGGCCGCAGGGATGTAGGGCACCAGGGTCAGGTGCACGAACATGGCATTCTCGCGTCCCATCTCGACCCCCATCTGACGGATCGCCTCCAGAAAGGGCAGCGACTCGATATCGCCCACGGTGCCGCCGATCTCCACCAGGACGACGTCGGCCCCGTCTGCCCCGACCCGGATGCACTCCTTGATCTGGTTGGTGATATGCGGAATCACCTGCACGGTCGCGCCGAGGTACTCGCCGCGCCGCTCCTTGCGGATCACCTGGTCATAGATCTGGCCAGTGGTGAAGTTATTGTTCTTGCCCATGGTGGTACGGATGAAACGCTCGTAGTGACCGAGATCGAGATCGGTCTCCGCGCCATCCTCCGTGACGAACACCTCACCATGCTGGAAGGGGCTCATGGTGCCCGGATCCACGTTGATGTATGGGTCGAGCTTGATCATGGTGACAGACAGGCCACGGGCCTCGAGGAGCGCGCCCAGGGATGCTGCGGCAATACCCTTGCCCAAGGACGATACGACGCCGCCCGTGATGAATATGCACTTGGTCATGTGGTCGGAGGTTCGACTGGAGGTGAACGGGTTCGGACGGAACAGAAGTCTACAAGGATTCCGGTCCCAAGTCAGCGACAAAAGCTGCGGAAGGGGCCATCCACAGAAATTGGATTTGATTGACCCCCGTCAAGACGCGACATAATAGAACAGTCATCAAGAAATCACAAAATTACTGTATTGACAGTTACTTAACGACGTAATGGCATGCCAAAGACTAGGGCGATGCGGGCTGGCATCACCGGCGCATCTGGACTATATTTTTTCTGTCCGCACGGGCAGTGGCACCGGAGGAGGGGTTCCGATACCGATGCCAACAATAAATTTCGAACTCATGATTTGAGGAGTGTTATCGATGCGTACGTTAAGCAAGACCTTGGGCGCCTTGACCCTGGCCGGCACCATGGCCGTGTCCTACTCGGCTCTGGCCAGTAGTTCCTGGTCCCCGTGGGGCGACAACGGCTCTGGTGCCGGCAGTGGCCGTGGTAGCGGCGACTTCGTTGGCGATGGTACCGGTGAGGGCGAAGCCGAGTTCAACATGAACTTCAAGGGCCGCGGCAACACCCGCGGCAACTTCCGTGGCACCGGCGATACCGACTGGTACGGCAACACCTACAGCTACAACCAGGGTTACCCTGGCTTCGGTGGGTACGGTTATGGCTACCCACCGCCGCAGGCGCCATACTACGGCACGCCTCAGGCTGCGCCCTATGGTCCGCCTCCCGCGTACCGTCCGGCACCGCCTCCGGGCTATTACCCACAGCAGCCCGCACCGGCACCGCAACAGCGGCCGCAGCAACGGCCGGCTCCCGCTCCTCAGGGGGCACCGGCTCAGCGCTGAATCAAGTCGCTGCCTGCAATGCGAACCGCGGCCAACCGGCCGCGGTTTTTTTTGGCCGGCTGCTCCAGGTTAGGTAAAAGAGGCTGGCACCGCAGCCCGAATCCCGGCACAATCGACTGCACAAGAAGATGGCGCAGCAACAGTGAGATGAGCAGGCTATGACTGACAAGTCCAAGGTTGTATCGATCGATGGCATCAAGGTCGCCTGCGCCAACTGCAGTCTGGCGACGCTGTGCCTGCCCTACGGCCTCGATGCACCCGATATCGAGCGTCTCGAGAGCATCATCAAGCGTAACAAACCGATTCAACGCGGCCATGTCATCTTCGCCCCTGGCGATCGTTTTCGCAGCCTGTATGTCATCAAGACCGGCTCGGTGAAAACCTACACCCAGACTGCCTCCGGGGATGAGCATGTCATCGGCTTTCACCTGCCAGGCGAGCTCTTGGGGCTGGATGCGATCCAGGACGACGCTCACGGCTGTTTCGCCAAGGCCCTGGAAACCACGGCACTTTGCGAACTCCCCTTCGACAAGCTTGAGCAGCTGTCCACCTCGATCCCCAGCCTGCAGCACCAGATGCTGCGCCTGTTGAGCAAGGAGGTCAGTGCCGAGGCCAACATGATCTCTCTGCTGAACAACAGCACCGCCGAGGAGCGTCTCGCCTCGTTTCTTGTGGGCCTGTCGGAACGTTTCCGGCGCCGCGGCTTCTCACCTACCGATTTCTTCCTGGCAATGTCGCGCCAGGACATCGGCAGCTACCTGGGACTGGCACTGGAAACGGTCAGCCGCCTGTTCACCCGGTTTCAGGAGCATGGCATTCTCGAGGTCGATCGCAAGCATGTGAAGATTCGCGATTTCGACCGCCTCAAGCACATGCTGAAACACCACACCGCCTGCCATTCCACCCTCGGTCAGTCTTCCTGAGTGGTGGGTCGGCGAACGCCGCCGTCCTCCCGCCCGCGCCGACCATCCGCCCTCACCCGCGGTTGCCCAGGGCATTCGCCAATTGATTTATCTCAACAAGGCACACGACATAAACCTCCCGCCCGGGAAGCCTCAACCTCGATTTGATCCAGATCAAAGACGCCAGATTTTATCGGTTTAGTCTTCCGGCCTAGGCGGCAATTTTGTCGCCGGTTCCTGTTCACTTGGGAGTTGGGAGACGCAAATGCAAGCAGAAACCTATAACTATAAGGTCGTGCGGCAATTTTCGATCATGACTGTCGTCTGGGGCATCGTCGGGATGCTCGTCGGCGTGATCGCAGCTGCACAACTGGCCTTTCCAGACCTCACCCACGGCATATCCTGGCTGAGCTATGGCCGCCTGCGGCCCTTGCACACCAATGCCGTGATCTTCGCCTTCGGCGGCTCGGCCCTGATCGGCACGTCCTACTATGTGGTCCAGCGGACCTGCCAGACCCGCTTGTTTGGCGGCGGACTGGCTGCCTTCACCTTCTGGGGCTGGATGCTGATCATCGTGCTGGCGGCGGTGACGCTGCCGCTGGGGATCACCTCGAGCAAGGAATACGCCGAGCTGGAGTGGCCTATCGACCTGCTGATCGCAGTCGTCTGGGTGAGCTACGCGATCGTGTTCTTCGGCACCATCGCCAAGCGCAAGGTCAAGCATATCTATGTGGCGAACTGGTTCTATGGGGCCTTTATCATCACCATCGCCCTGCTGCACATCGTCAACAACATCGAGATCCCCGTCACCCTGACAAAGTCCTACAGCTTCTACCCCGGCGCGGTCGACGCCATGGTGCAGTGGTGGTACGGCCATAACGCGGTGGGCTTCTTCCTCACCGCCGGCTTCCTCGGCATGATGTACTATTTCGTGCCCAAGCAGGCCGGTCGCCCGGTGTACTCGTACCGACTGTCCGTGGTGCACTTCTGGGCCCTCATCTCCACCTACATGTGGGCCGGCCCACACCACCTGCACTACACCGCCCTGCCCGACTGGACCCAGTCCATGGGGATGGTGTTCTCGCTGATCCTGCTGGCACCCTCCTGGGGCGGCATGATCAACGGCATCATGACCCTCTCGGGCGCCTGGCACAAACTCCGTGACGACCCGATCCTGAAGTTCCTGATCGTTTCCCTGTCCTTCTATGGCATGTCCACCTTCGAAGGGCCCATGATGTCGATCAAGACCGTCAACGCCCTTTCGCACTACACCGACTGGACCGTTGGCCACGTACACTCGGGCGCCCTCGGCTGGGTGGCCATGGTGTCCATCGGCTCACTCTATTACCTGATTCCGCGCATGTTCGGTCGGGAATCGATGTTCAGCACGAAACTGGTGGAACTGCACTTCTGGATCGCGACCATCGGCGTGGTGCTCTACATCGCCGCGATGTGGATTGCCGGCGTGATGCAGGGCCTGATGTGGCGTGCGGTCAACGCGGACGGCACCCTCACCTACTCGTTCATCGAGTCGGTGGAGCGGACCTACCCGTTCTACTACGTACGCCTGCTCGGCGGCATCCTGTTCCTGAGCGGCATGCTGCTGATGGCGTTCAATGTCTGGAAGACCGTGTCCGACGCGAAGGCCGTCGATGACACTGTCCCGGCCGCGGCCTGATAAGGGGGATCTCACATGTCACATGAAGTCGTTGAAAAGAACGTTGGCCTGTTGATGGTCCTCATCCTCATCGTGGTCAGCATCGGCGGGTTGGTCGAAATCGTGCCTTTGTTCTTCATGGCCGATACCACTGAGCCGGCCCCGGGTGTCCACAAGTACGATCCGCTGGCCATCGAGGGGCGGGACGTCTATGTCCGCGAGGGCTGCTACACCTGTCACTCGCAGATGATTCGCCCCTTCCGGGCAGAGACCGAGCGCTATGGTCACTATTCAGTGGCGGGCGAGTTCGTTTATGACCACCCCTTCCAATGGGGCTCGAAGCGCACCGGGCCGGACTTGGCGCGCGTCGGTGGTCGCTACAGTGATGACTGGCACTTCGCGCATCTCTACAACCCGCGTGATGTGGTGCCCGAGTCCAACATGCCGGCCTTCACCTGGCTGTTCGACAACAAGCTGGATGGCAAGGATACCGCCGCCAAGATGAAGGCCCTCAATGTGGTCGTCCGTGCTACCTGTCCGAAATGCGAGCTCTATACCGAAGAGGAGATGAAGAACGCACAGAAGGCAGTCGCCGGCAAGACCGAGGCCGAGGCCGTCGTCCACTATCTGCAGGGCATGGGCACTGCGTCCAAGCAGTGGTAAGGAGGATTGTCATGGATATCACACTGAACGACATACGGGCCTGGCACACGCTGGCGATGCTCGTGACCTTTATCGGCATCGTCCTTTGGGCCTATAGCAGGAAACGCCGTCCGGCCTTCGACGAGGCCGCCAACCTACCCTTTGCCGATGATAGGCAGAACCAGCAATCCATTGCCGAGCTGGAGGCAGAGGACGCACCCAAAAAGGAGAACCTGTCATGAGCACATTCTGGAGCGGATGGATCATCGTGCTGAGTGGCCTGAATATCCTGGCCTGCTTCTGGCTCATCTCATGGACCATGAAGCGACGCGCGGGAGAATCCGCGCAAGGTGATGTTACAGGGCACACCTGGGACGGCGATCTGCAGGAATACAACAACCCACTGCCCCGCTGGTGGCTGTACCTCTTCTACGGTACGCTAGCGTTCGCCATCGTGTACCTCATCCTGTACCCCGGCATGGGCAACTGGAAGGGGATACTTGGCTGGTCCTCCCATGGCAGCCAGTACGAGGGGGAAATGGCCAGGGCCAAGGCCAAGTACGACCCCATCTACCAGCAGTATGCCAAAGTGCCGGTGGCCGCACTGGCCGCCAAGCCCGAGTACGAGGAAGCCCGGGAGATGGGCAAACGGCTGTTCCTCACCTACTGCATGCAGTGTCACCAGTCGGATGCGTCGGGCGCCCGGGGCTTCCCGAACCTCACCGACAACGATTGGCTGTATGGCGGCAAACCGGAGGATATCGTCAAGAGCATTGCTGATGGCCGTACCAGCATCGGCATGCCCGCGCATGCCCAGCTGGGTGACGAGAAGATCCAAAAGCTGGGCCAATACGTGCTGAGTCTGAGCGGACGGGCCACCGACCAGGGTGCTGCCGAGGAAGGGAAGCAGCTGTTTATGACGGTTGGTTGTGCTGGCTGTCATGGCGCCGATGCCAAGGGCAACCAGGCCTTGGGTGCTCCCAACCTGGCCAACAACATCTGGCTCTATGGCGGCAGCCCCAAGACGGTTGAGAAGTCCATTCGCGAAGGCCGAAAAGGTATTATGCCCGCCCACAAGAAATTGCTGGGCGAAGAGAAGATCCACCTCCTTGCAGCCTATGTGAAGAGCCTGAGCCAAACGCAGTAAACTGTCGCGGGGGCGGTGATGCACCGCCCCCTGTTCCTCTCTTTACGATTTCGCCACAACGGAGAACAAGTCGTGCCGACCCGCCCCGCCACCGTTCCGCACAGAGAAGAGATTCCGCAGATTCAGCGGATTGTTTCGGTCCTGTGGCCCTCGTTCCTGACGGCCGCGGCGGCAACGATCATCTTCTTCGTTCTCTTCGACCCACAGGACCTGGCGGGACTGCTGGGCTTCAATGACATGTCACGTACTGCCGGCTATACCGCCGGATTCTTTGGATTCTGGGTGCTGACTTCGGTGAGCAGCGCCCTCACCTGTTACTTCCGCAGGCCCTGCCACGAGCGTGCCGAGCTCCCTTCCGAGGAACAAGACGTTGAGCAGTAATAACGCCCCTCAAATCACCGCAGACGACGCCGAGGAACTCTACCAAAAGCATCGGAAAGTCTACGTCCGCGAGGTCCACGGAACCTTCGCCACCCTGCGCAACACGGCCATGGCCGCGTTGCTCGGCCTCTACTACGGCTTGGCCTGGATCAATTGGGACGGCCACCAGGCAATTCTTTTCGATTTGCCGGCGCGCAAGTTCTATATCTTTGGCCTGGTTTTCTGGCCGCAGGATTTTATCTACCTCTCTGCTCTGCTCATCGTTGCGGCGATGGCATTGTTCATGTTCACCTCACTTGCCGGCCGCCTTTGGTGTGGCTACGCCTGCCCCCAGACCGTATGGACCGAGATTTACATGTGGATGGAACGCCTGGTTGAAGGCGATGGCCGCAAGCAGAAGAAATTGGATATGGGGCCGCGCGATGCTCGTTACTGGCGGGTCAAGCTGACCAAGCATGCCCTCTGGATCGCCTTCTCGCTATGGACCGGCTTTACCTTTGTCGGCTATTTCACCCCCATCCGTGAGCTGGCCCACAACCTGGTGACCTGGAACCTGGGCCCCTGGGAGACCTTCTGGATCTTCTTCTACAGCTTTGCCACCTATGGCAACGCAGGTTTCCTGCGCGAGCAGGTGTGTATCTACATGTGCCCCTATGCGCGCTTCCAGAGCGCCATGTTCGACCGCGACACCCTGATCATCAGCTATGACCAAAGCCGGGGAGAGCCGCGCTCTCGCAAACCCAAGAAGCAGCTTGAGGCCGGAGACAAGGTCGGGGATTGCGTGGATTGCGGCCTCTGCGTGCAGGTCTGTCCCACCGGCATCGATATCCGCAATGGCCTTCAATATCAGTGCATCGGCTGTGCCGCCTGTGTCGACGTCTGTGACGAAGTGATGGAAAAGATCGGTAAACCCAAAGGGCTGATCCGCTATACGACGGAAAACGCCCTCGAGGGCAAGCCGACCCATATCGTGCGGCCGCGTCTGTTCGTCTATCTGGGCATTATCACCTTGGTGCTGGGTCTGTTGTTCTATGCCATTCTCTCACGCACTCCGCTGGAGGTGGACGTCCTGCGTGACCGCAGCAATCTCTATACGGAGAATCAAACGGGCTACATCGAGAACGTCTACCGGCTCAAGGTCATCAACATGGACCAGAAACCGCATGATTTTGAGATCAACGTTTCGGGGCTGCAGGATATTTCCCTGGTCGGCAACAAGCCCGTCGTGGTGCATGTCGATAGCGGCAAGGTCGCAGACGTCCCGGTGCGCGTCCAGATCGATCCCGAATCGATCAAGGAACGCTCCAACCAGATCTATTTCGATGTTGTGGCCAAGGACAATCCGCAACTGCAGACCCATGCGCCGGCTCGCTTCCTGGGCCCGGTATCCCGATGAACGAAAGGGGAAAATTCGACATGCACACTGCCAACGCCATGCCGCCGCCCTGGTACCGCCAGTTCTGGCCCTGGTTCCTCATCAGTATCCCGCTGGCAACCGTTATCGCCTCGATCATCACTATCCACCTGGCAACGACGACCAATGACGGGCTGGTGGTCGACAACTACTACAAGAAAGGCCTGGCCATCCACATGGATGCCGATGCCCTGCAAAAGGCCCGCGCCTTGGGCATGGAGGCGGATGTGGGCATGTCACGCGGCCGGCACCTGCTGACACTCGACCTGAGGAGCCGGGAGAACCAGGCCTTCGGTCCTCTGCAAATTGCGTTACGGCATCCCACGCGGCCCAATCACGATCTGATCCTCAAGCTCGTGCCGGTCGGCCCCTCCCGGTACCAGGCCGAGCTCCCGTCCGATATCGCAGAGGTCAACTGGAAGATCCAGCTCAGCGCACCAGAGGCAGGCTGGCAGCTGCATGGCCGCATCGACAACAATGCGACCGAGGCACGTCTGACTCTGCGCTGAGGGATGCAGGCCGACGATGGTATTGCCATCGAGGCCGTCACGGCTGAAGCCGCTACCACACACCAGGCGGGGTGCGATCCTCTCATCCGTGGGCGGGCCTTCAGGCCCGATACGATAATTCAGCCGCAACACCCCGGGAGCCGTACTTCCCCGCTACCCGCCTCAGCGACTACGCCAGAGCACGGCACCACTGGCGGCCTTGTCGATGGCCTCCAGCCTCACCTCATGTGCCGCCAACTCTTCGGCGTTGGCGCGTACCACCGACAGGGGAAGACGGTCCGCAGGCAAACGGCGGATGCCCTGACCTTCTTCGGTATCACCCTCTTTCTGCTCCTTCTCGAGTCCCAGCGCCTTCTGTCCCCCGGTCATGGCCAGGTAGACGTCGGCCAGGATCTCGGCGTCCAGCAGGGCACCGTGCTTGGTCCGATGGGCATTGTCGATGTTGTAGCGACCACATAGCGCATCCAGACTGTTGCGCTGCCCGGGGTGTAGAGTACGTGCCATCACCAGCGTATCGGTGATCTCGCACAGTGACGCCATTTCCGGACCATCCGCAAGACGCGCAAACTCGGCATCGATGAAACCCACATCGAACGGGGCGTTGTGGATAATGACCTCTGCGTCGCGCAGGTAGTCGACGAAGGCCTCGGCAATATCGGTGAACCGGGGTTTGTCGGCGAGGAACTCATTGGTAATGCCATGTACCTCGACGGCACCGGCATCGATCTCCCGATCCGGCTGCAGATAGACGTGGAAATTATTGCCGGTCGGTCGCCGGTCGACCAGCTCCACGCAACCGATCTCGATGATGCGGTGTCCCAGGTGAGGCTCCAGGCCCGTGGTCTCGGTATCGAGAACGATCTGCCGCTTCAACTCTTCGCTCATTGGCGCAATTCCTCTATTCCCCGGTTGGCCAGTGCATCGGCTCGCTCATTCTCCGGATGGCCGGTATGTCCCCTGACCCATTGCCATTCGATTTCATGCCGCCGGGTCGCCTCGTCGAGTCGCTGCCAGAGGTCGGCATTCTTGACCGGCTTCTTTGCCGCTGTCTTCCAGCCATTGCGCTTCCAATTATGGATCCACTGGGTAATGCCATTCTTCACGTACTGCGAGTCGGTGGTCACGCGCACCCTGGCCGGCCGGTTCAAGGCCTCCAGGCCCCGGATCACGGCCAACAGCTCCATGCGGTTATTCGTGGTCTCAGGCTCGCCACCCCAAAGCTCCTTCTCCTTATCGCCATAGCGGAGCAGGGCCCCCCACCCTCCCGGTCCGGGGTTCCCCTTGCAGGCGCCGTCGGTAAACAGTTCGACCGCTCCGCTCATCGATTCCGACTCCTTGCCACATCCTGTCTGCGCGCCGTGGGTTCCATGGCCCCGCCAGGAGAAAACACCCGCAGTGTCTGCCAGCGCAGGCGCACCGGGGTCACCGTGGATACCCGCTTGACCGCCCGCATCACGTAGACCCCTGCCAGCATCGGCAGGTAGCGCCGCGCCAGACGCTCCAGCCCCGCAAAAGGCCGCTCCCATCGCCGCGGAAGCGGGGGCAGGAAGGCCGCCACATCGGTATATTCGACGTCAAATCCCAAAAGCCCCAACCAGTCCGTCACGCGCCGGTAGGACAGAAAATGCCCGCACCAGGGCACCGATCCACGAGGCCGCAACACCAGCCGCC
This sequence comes from Chromatiales bacterium, assembly GCA_024762475.1. GTDB lineage: Bacteria > Pseudomonadota > Gammaproteobacteria > Chromatiales > Chromatiaceae > MONJU. The sequence continues at coordinate 15,199 of JANTHJ010000034.1, forward strand.
ACAGTCCCCAGAGGCTGAATGGGTTGAATCCGACGATCACCACCCGACCTTCCGCAATCAGTACCCGCTCGACCTCCCTCAGTACCAGGTGCGGGTCGGTGGAGAAATCCAAGGTGTGATGCAACACCACTGCATCGATGGAGTCACTGCGCAACGGCAGCTGTTCCGCCCGGGCGACGATATCCACATCGTTCCCATCGGCCACCGCCGCCAACCGCAGCTTATGGCGCACAGGGCACTCCTGCAAAGGCTTCAGATCGGCGCCAAAGCCCTGCACATCCACCAGATAGTAGCCGAACAGCCCCTCTGAAAAACGTTGCAGCAGCGCCTCCTCTGCCGCCAACAGGCGCTCCCCTGCAGCACTTTGCAGCCAATCGCGCAGGCGCCGATGGCGCATGGTGGTCGAGTCGTCGCAGGTGGGAGCGCGCATCTGTGTGGTCTGATCCGGGAAGATTTCGTATAGTCACGCGCCATGAGCAAGCTGGCCGGCACGACATCAGACCCCGATTCTGACCAAACGCGACCCCCGCGGCAATGGCCGCGACGAATCCGTGCGGCCATTCCGGTCGTTGCCATCCTGAGTCTCCTCGGGGGGTGCGCGAGCCACTCACCCGAGATCGGCCTCGTCGAGGCCGAGTCCCCCACAGAGCCTGTCCGGCACCCCGGCCCGGCTGCCGTGCCGCAGCCCGTACCGAGGATCGTACAGCAGACCTCTCCCATTCCGCCGGTACCGGATGCCACCCCAGCGGCCCCGGCACCCGACGTATGGGGGCGCCTGCGCGCCCGTTTTGCCTTCACCGCCATCGAGCACCCGCGGGTCGACAAGGAATTGCGCCGGCTACGGCGCCATCCTCGCTCGCTGGAGGGGATGCTTCGCCAGGCGCGCACCTACCTGCCATTGATCACGGAACACGTGGAAAAGCGGGGATTGCCGGGCGAGATCGCCCTGCTGCCAGCGGTCGAGAGCGGCTTCAACCCTTACGCCTATTCTCCCAATGGGGCCGTTGGGTTGTGGCAGTTCATGCCTGCCACGGCAAATATGCTCGGCCTGAAGCGTGATCGCTGGTACGACGGGCGCCGCGACCTCGTCCCTTCCACGCGGGCGGCGCTCCAATATCTGGGCCGGCTACGCGGACGGCTGGACGACAACTGGCTACATGCGCTGGCCGCCTACAATTGTGGCATCGGCACGGTAAAAAGGGCCGTTAACAAGGCAAACCGGAAAGGCCGGTCCGCCAGTTACTGGGATCTGGATCTGCCTGCCGAGACCGATGCGTACATTCCCCGCCTGATAGCCCTCGCCAAGGTCATCGACAATCCCGCGCGCTACGGCATTCGCCTGCCCGATCTGGACGAGAAGCCCGCTTATCGCAGCGTGAGAGTCAAGGGCTCCCTGGACCTGGAGGTTGCGGCCCGGCTGGCGCAAGTGCCCCTGGAGCGCCTGTTGGTGCTCAATCCAGCCTATCTGCGCGGTGTCACGCCGCCAGGTCGGGCATCCCGTCTCCTCCTCCCCGAGGACCAGTCGGACGCCTTCGCGACGGCGCTCGCCGCGCTCCCGAAAGACCAGTGGCTGCGCTGGACGGAGCACCGCATAGCGCGCGGCGATACGCTGGGTCACATCGCCCGACGCTACAAGGTGAGTATCTCTGCGATCCGCGAGGCCAACGGGCTTCGCAACAACCGTATTCGTGCGGGTCGGATGCTGCGCATCCCCCTCTCCGGCAAGGCCAGTGATGCTCGCCGGAATATCGCCACCGGGCCGCGACGCAAGGTCCACTACCGGGTGCGCAAGGGTGATTCTCTCTACACCATCGCCCGTCGCTTCTCGGTCTCGATCAAGGCGCTGCGCCGCTGGAACCGGGTGGGACGCTATATCCGGCCAGGTCAAAAGCTGACCGTCTACCTCAACGCCGCTGGCTGAGCCGGCTCAGCGGCACACCAGGTTCGGTGTCTGCCCGCCGCCCGACTCGAGCGTATTGGCTACCACCACGCACTGCATGGTGCCGCAACTGCAATTGAAGACCATGGCGCCGGTCCCACTCAACGGGGCACCCTGGGTACAGCTGCAGGCACTCGAATAGATCTTTCCCAGCCGCGCCTGTCTGGCGGCCTCGGAGCTGTCGCCCACGTATTTGCGCAGATCACTGTCGCGCCCTTGCCCCGCCAGCACGCCGGTCACCGTGAGGCCGATCAGCAGCGCCATGACGCCGTATCGCTTTTTCATTCGCTCTCTCCCTTGCTCGAAATGTCGGAAACCTGTTCGTCTTGCCCTTCACTGACCAGCCAGCAGGCGGCCCGATGGCCGGCATCAATCTCCACCATTGGCGGGTAGGCCTCACGGCAGCGCGCCTCCGCCCTCGGACAACGCTCATGGAAATGGCAGCCCACTGGCGGGTTGGCCGGCGAGGGCATGTCGCCTTCCAGCCTCAGTACCGAACGGTGATGGGCCGGATCGGGCACAGGAACCGCCGACAACAACGCCTGGGTATAGGGGTGCAAGGCCTGGTTGAGAATCACCGAGACCGGCCCCTGCTCGACGATACGGCCCAGATACATGACTGCTACCTCGTCCGCCAGGTAGGCCACCACCGCAATGTTATGAGTAATGAACAAATAGCTTAGTTCCAGCTCCTGCTGCAGTTCCTTGAGCAGATTGAGCACCTGCGCCTGCACGCTCACATCGAGTGCACTGGTGGGCTCGTCGCAGACGATCAGCCGCGGCTCGACGGCCAGCGCCCGGGCGATGGCAATACGCTGGCGCTGACCACCGGAAAACTCATGGGGATAGCGTCGCAGCGCCGCCTCCGGAAGGCCCACCTGGTCGAGCAATCGGGCCACGCGCTGGCGTCGATCCGCCCGCGAGCCACCGAGGCCCTGGGCCACCATCCCTTCCGCCACAATGTCCTCCACCAGCATGCGCGGGTTCATCGACGATGCAGGATCCTGGAAGATGATCTGGAACTGGCGGCGCAGACGGCGCAACGGCTCGCCCTTCAGCCGAGTCAGCTCCTGAGCGTCGAAGCGGACGCTGCCGCCGGTCGGGCGCAGTAGCTGCAGCAGCGCCTTGCCGGCGGTGGTCTTGCCACACCCGGACTCACCCACCAACGCCAGCGTACGGCTCGGGTACAGATCCAGATCCAGACCATCCACCGCGCGGACGTGGCCCACCGTGCGGCGCAGGACGCCGCGACGGATAGGAAAATACATCTGCAGGTTTCGCGCCTGCATCAACGGCCGATCGGTCTTGGCGGCATGCCGGCGCGGTGGCAGCACCGGCGCCTCCAGGTGTATCTGGTCGACCGCCAAGTGACAGCGATAGCCATCGCCCGGCGAGCCTTGCCAGGGCGGCGGCGCCTCGCGGCAGACCGCCTGGGCCGCCTCACAGCGATCGAGGAAACGACATAGCGGGAACGGCTGATCCAACGGCGGCACCATGCCGGGAATGATATCCAGTCCCTGGTCGCGCTTCTCCGGTCCTGGCAGGGCGCGAAACAGCTTGCGGCTATAGGGATGGCGTGGCTGGGCAAAGAACGGGCGCACATCCGCCGTCTCCACCAGTTGACCGGCGTACATCACACCCACCCGGTCGCCGGTCTCGGCCACCACCCCGAGGTCATGGGTGATCAACATGATCGCCATGCCCGTCTCGCGTTGCAGATCCTTGAGCAGTTCCAGCACCTGCGCCTGGATGGTGACGTCCAGGGCGGTGGTCGGTTCGTCGGCGATCAGCACCCTCGGCCGACCCGCCAAGGCGATGGCGATCATCACCCGCTGCTTCATGCCACCGGAGAGCTGATGGGGATACTCGTCCACGCGCCGCTCCGGGTCGGGGATGCCCACCTGACGAAACAATTCGATCACCCGTGGCCGGGAGTCACCGGCATGCTGTGGATCGTGCAGGCGCACCGCCTCGGCCACCTGTCGCCCCACCGTCATCACCGGGTTGAGCGAGGTCATCGGCTCCTGGAAGATCATACCTATGCTGCCGCCGCGCTCCCCGCGCATAGCCACCTCCGGCAGGTCCAGCAGGGAACGACCCTCCAGCAATACCTCTCCCGCGACGATGCGCCCCCCCGGCGGCAACAGCCGCATCAGCGACAGCGCGATCATCGATTTGCCGCAGCCCGATTCGCCCACCAGCACAAAGGTCTCGCCCCGCCGCAGAGTCAGATCGACCCCATCCACCGCGCGCACCGGGTTGTGCGACGCCCCCAGATGGGTCTTCAGCCCCTGGACCTGCAACACGGGCGCTTCCGGGGACCGCTCAGGTTTCGCCACCTCACTCATGACCTCTCCCTCAGACGCGGGTCGAAGGCATCACGCACCACGTCGGCAAACAGGTTGGCTGCCAGCACCAGTGCGAACATGAACACAAAGGCCGCCGCCAGCGACCACCAGACCACCGGGTCGCGTGCCAGTTCGAGGCGCGCGCTGTTGATCATATTGCCCCAACTGTTGGTGTTGGGATCGACACCGATATTGATGTAGGAAAGGACCGCCTCGGCCAGCACCAGACCACTGAAATCGAGCACCACCACGATCAGCACGATATGCGTCACATTGGGCAGGATGTGCCGCATCAGGGTGGTGAAGTGCCCTACCCCGAAGGCCTGCGCCGCCTGCACGTACTCGAGCTGACGCAGCTTCAGAGTCTCGCCGCGCAGCAGGCGGCACAGCGAAGTCCAACTGGTCACCCCCAGAATCAGGCACAGGAACAGCAGTCGCAGGTCGGCGCGTTCGGTCAGGCTATTGAACTCGTCCTGGTGGTTGCTCATGTAGATCTGCATCATCAGCACCGCTGCCGCGATCAACAGCACCCCGGGCACCGAACTGAGGGTGGTGTAGAGGTACTGAATCACATCATCCACCCAGCCGCGAAAATAGCCGGCCATGATCCCCAACAGAATCGCCGCCGGCAGCATCACCAGGGTGGTCAGGGTGCCGATCACCAGGCCGGTCCGAATGCTCTTGAGGGACTGGTAGAAGACATCCTCCCCTACCTTGTCGGTGCCGAACACATGATAGGCACCGGCGAGGGTCAGACTCAGCCCTACCAGGCTGAGCATGACCAGCAGCGTCCAGGCCGCGGTCCGCTGCGGCCCGTGCGCCGGATCCTGCCACCAGCCGCGCATCACCGCCCAGCGTCCGCGGGCGAAGATCAGCAACACACCAAGCCACAGCCCGGCCCCTACGAGTATGCCAAGCAAAGAACGCTGGACGATGTCCATGGCAGCGTCGTCCGGATCGGCCAGGTGTGCCCCGCCCCATTTCAGGCGCGGATAGTCGCGCACCTTGCTCCCATCCGGCAGCTCGACGGTCTCGCGCATATACAGGTGGGTGGAAAAAGGTGCCGAATAGGTCTTTTCGCGATGCTCACGCAGGGGTGTCGCGGCCCAATCGAGTACGCTCATCACCTCGGTCGCATAGCGCGGGTTTCCCTGTGCGTCCGTGCCGTTGGCCGGGCGGTAATGCAGGGTGTCGAGCAGCCCGATCACCACGTAGAAGCCGATCACCACCAGCGCGCCCATGGCGGTGCGGCTACGCCCCACCTGGCGCCAGGGCATTTGCAGATGCTCGTGCCGATGGGTGTAGAAGGCGGAGATCCCCGCCAGCAGGATCAGCAGGTAGACCAGGGCATCGGTGGCCAGTATCACGGGCTGAAAGGGCATCAGTTCAGCCTCACCCTGGGGTCCACCAGTGTGTAGGAGATGTCGGTCAGCAACAGACCCAGGATATAGAGCACGGCACCGAGGAACACCATGGCCCTGACGATGGCAAAATCCTGTCGGCTGATGGCATCGATGGTGTAGCTGCCCAGCCCCGGTATCCCGAAGAAGGACTCGAGCAGCAGGCTGCCCATGAACAGCGTGGGGATCACCACCACCACGCCGGTCAAAATGGGAATCAGCGCATTACGCAACACATGCCCGAACAGCACCGCCTGTTCGGACAGCCCCTTGGCGCGCGCGGTGCGCACGAAGTCCTTGTTGATCTCTTCGAGAAACAGGGTCCGGTACCAGCGCGAACCGGCACCGATGCCCGAAACGATCCCGATCACCACCGGCAGGATCAGAAAGCGCCAGGCATGGATGCCCGTATCGTAGCCCGAGATCGGAAACAGATTGAGCAGTTTCCCCAGCAGTACCTGCCCCCCGATGATGTAGAACAGCGCCGAGATGGACATCATGGCCACACACAGCACCACACCCCAGAAATCGAGATAGGTACCACGAAAGAAAGCCAGCATCAGGGAAAAACTGATATTGATCGTCAGCCCCACCAGCATGATGGGCACTGCAATGGCCAGGCTGGGCCACATCCGCTGGCTGATGTCGTGCCCGATATTGCGGCCACTGTCGGACTGGCCGAAGTCGAAGGCAAAAAGACGCACCGACTTATCGAAGAAGATGGTGTCAGTGAGTTTCTCAATCCCCTTGGCCTGGACATTCCAGGCCAGGGGCTTGTCATAGCCACGCTCCGCCTTCCACTGCTGGATGGCCTCGTCTGTCACCCGCTTGGCCCCCAGATGCATACGCGCCATGTCGTCGGGCGAGTTGACCACGAAGAACAATACGAAGGTGAGCAGGTTCACCCCGATAAGGATCGGGATGGCGTACAGTGCCCGCCGAACGATATAGGCCATCATCGGGCACGACTCCTCTCGCGGGCACGGTAGTCACGAATGGCAGGAATCGCCGAGACCACCAGCAATGCCAGCAGCACCCACAGCGGCCAGGTGACCGGCCGGTTCCACGCCTTCTGCTGCTGTGCCCGCGCGACACCGTCGATTCGCTTGTACTTGAGCGTGTTGTTGGCCATCAGGTGCGGCAGCGGGTTGCCATACCAGGCTTGATGCAGGCTGAAGCCCTTGGGGAAATAACCGAACAGCCAGGGTGACTCCCGGCGCACGATATCCACCATGCGATCGATCACCTGCTGGCGCTCGGGGCCGTTGGGCAGATTCTTCATGCGTTCGAACAGCGCATCGAATTCGGTACTGCGGAAGTTCGCGGCGTTCTCGCCATGGTGCTCCACCTTGCCGTTGGGGCCATACAGCAGGAACAGAAAGTTCTCCGGGTCAGGATAGTCCGCATTCCATCCCCAGCTGAACAGCTGCGCCGTCCCCTTGAGCATCTTTTCCTGGAAGCGGTTGTAATCGGTGGCGCGCACCACCAGCGAGATCCCGAGCTTGCGAAACTGATTGACGTACCACTGCAGAATCGACTTGCTGCCGGGGCCGGACAATGCCGTGTCGTAATACAACACCAGGGCATTGCCGGTGGCAGGATCCACACCCTCAGGATAGCCGGCTTCGGCCATCAGGCGCTTCGCCTCCTCGATGGAACGGCGCACCGGCCGGCTCTTCTCCCAGCGATAGACGATCGGATTGACCCCCTCCCTGCCCTCGCGGTAGCCGAAGATGCCGGGCGGCAAGGGGCCTTGGGCGGGCTGGCCGCGGCCATTGTTGAAAATCGAGATGAATTCCTCCCAGTCCACTGCGATGGCGATGGCCTGACGCAGCTTGCGCGCCCGCGCCCGATCCGCCGGATCCTCGGGACGGCTCCCCACCACCGGATCGCGCATATTGAATCCCATATAGTAGATGGAGGTCTCCACCGCAGTATCCAGCGCAATACCCTTCTTCTGCATCTCCGGGGTCAGGCGGGCCTCGCCATTGGCGCCCAGTTGCACCGCCTGATCGAAACTGTCGGAGGCGATGCCCGAATTGTCATAGTAGCCCTGGAGAAACTTGTTCCAGCGCGGGATCGCCTCCTTCTCCAGGCTGTAGACGGCGCGCTCGATAAAGGGCATGGGCTTGCCCGCATCGTCCAACAGCCCCTTGGCCCGATCGGCTGCGCTGCCCTCGGTTGGATAGCGCTCGCCATGAAAGTTGGGATTGCGGTCGAGCACCATGCGCAGGTTGGGATTGTTCTCGGTGAGCATGAAGGGACCGGTTCCCACCGGATACCAGTGCAAGGTGATATTGCGCTCGGCCATGCCCGGCTGGGCATGGAAGCGCTCCGCCTCCCAGGGCATGGGGGCGAAGAAGTTGGTCGCCAGCCAATAGATGAACTGGGGGTAGCTGTCCTTCAGTCGGATACTGTAGCTATACCGATCGAGCACCCTGACACCCGCTATGTCGAGTGGCCTCAGGTCGGTCCACAGGCGACCTGCCTTGGCATTCTCCTCGGCGAGCCTGCCCGAGCGCTTGGCGAAATCCTCGAAACCCTCGATATGCTCGGCCATCAGGCCGGCGATGGGAGTATGGTTGGGCGGGAACGCCAGGCGCTTGATCTGGTAGACATAGTCCTCGGCGGTCAGTTCGCGGGTCCCGGTTTGCGGAAAGTCCTGCAGCGTATAGCGGCCTTTCAGCTCGTCCTCGGAAAGCGGCCAATAGCGGTGGCTCCCGTCCGGCTTGCGCGCAAATGCCGGATGCGGCTGATAGCGTATTCCGGGCTGGATGTGCAACCGGTACTCGGTACTGGCGACCTGCTCGGGGTCCGCGTCCTCCGGTAACAGATTGCCCTGTCGGTCGTAGCGGCGGATCTCGGGCATCGATGTCGCCGTCAGCGGCACCAGGGTGTAGGGGCGCTTCAGATAATGATATTGCAGCGGCGGTTCGTAGATCTGCGAGATGAAGGCCCACTCGTTGGAACTGTAGGAGCGAGCTGGATCCAGGTACTTGGGCCGCTCGGAAAAGGAGCTGAAGAAGATCGGGCGAGAGGTATCCTGCGAGGGATAGGGGTTGTTCCAGGGCGGCTCGCCGCAACCGGCCAACAGCAGTACCACCACCCCCAAAAAGGCGGCTGCGAGGGAACGGCGATGTCGGCAGGTTGCTTTGAACAAGGTCCTTGTTTCGGGTAAGTTACGCGAAATCGATACGGTGGCGATCGGGCGATGATCGCATTCCCTGCAACCCGCCGCCAGCGCGACGCAATTTATCAGAACAGGAAGAATCTATGGGATTTCTCGCCAACAAGAAGGCCCTGATCGTCGGTGTTGCCAGCAATCGTTCCATCGCCTATGGCGTGGCCCAGGCCATGCACCGCGAGGGCGCAGAACTGGCCTTCACCTACCAGGGTGAAAAGCTGGAAAAACGGGTACGCGGATTCGCCGGGGAATTCGGCTCGGATATCGTGTTGCCGCTGGATGTGACCAGCGACGAGCAGATCGAGGCCGTGTTCGACGAGCTCGCCAAGCGTTGGGACGGACTGGACTGCATCATCCACTCGGTGGGCTTCGCCCCGCGCGACCAGCTCGAGGGGACCTACATCGACGCGGTCACCCGCGAGGGCTTCCTGATCGCCCACGACATCAGCTCCTACAGCCTGGCCGCCCTGGCCAAGGCGGGCCGCCCACTGATGCAGGGCCGCAATGGCAGTATCGTCACCATGACCTACCTGGGCGCGGTGCGCACCGTGCCCAACTACAACGTGATGGGCGTGGCCAAGGCATCACTGGAGGCCAACATGCGCTACCTGGCCGACAGCCTCGGCCCCGAGGGCACCCGGGTGAATGCAGTCTCGGCAGGACCGATTCGTACCCTCGCCGCCTCGGGCATCTCGGACTTTCGCAGCATGCTGGCCGAGGCCGAGAAGAAGACACCCCTGCGGCGCAACGTGACCACCGAGCAAGTGGGCAACGCCACCGCCTTTCTCTGTTCGGACCTGGCCTCGGGCATCACTGGCGATGTGTTGTATGTGGACTCCGGCTACCACATCCTCGGCATGGCCTGATCAACGTCCATGAGACCCCATTTCAGATCATCGAAAACAACACGTAGGATGGGTTGAGCTCCGCGAAACCCACCGGTTGTCGTGCCCGGTGGTGGGTTTCGCTACGCTCAACCGCACCCTACGCGGTGCAGAAAGGCACCTTCTTACCGCCTCTTTCGCCGTTCTTTGCGGTCCTTTGCAGTTGATAGTTTTCCTCACCAATCACCCGTCAGTCTCGATCCCTGGCGGCCTCCAGCTCCCGCAGCATATCGGTCTGGATCTGCTGGATCTCGAGAAACCGGCGCATCTCGTTGTGCAGCAGATGATCCAGCTTCTCGCCCAGCATACGAATCTCCACCTCTGACTTGAGGTTTACCTGGTAGTCGTTCTCCGCACGCATGCGGTCGCGATCCTCCTGGCGGTTCTGGCTCATCATGATGATAGGCGCCTGGATGGCCGCCAGCAGCGATAGCATCAGGTTCAGCAGGATAAAGGGATAGGGATCGAACGGCCGCCAGAACAGCGCATAGGTGTTGATGCCAATCCACACCAGCATGAACAGCGCGAACCAGCCGATGAAGGCCCAGCTGCCGCCAAATTCGGCCACCTTGTCCGCGATCCGGTCACCCGGAGTCAGTTGCTCTTCATAGGTCTCGTTGATGTTCTCCGAGACCAGCTCGTTGTCGCGCAGGCTCTGGACGACTTCCTTTTCCAGATCGTCCAGCTCGCCGAGATCCTTCTGCATCAACCGCTCGATATACTCGCTGCGCAGCTCGTTCAGGCA
>JANTHJ010000035.1 GCA_024762475.1 Chromatiales bacterium
GCGTCCGCCTGCGCCGGGTCGATCACGTAGGGGCGCGACAGGAAGGGTGCGATATCCCCGATCGGAATGGTGGGGATGGCGCCATCCCAGGGGCGCGCCCGCACATGGGGTGAGAGCTTGATGGGCCCGCGGCTCAGCATCAGGCGCGGCTTGCCGTTGACGTACACCAGATCGAGCCGGTCCCCCGGATAGATCAGGTGCGGGTTGCGGATCTGCGGGTTCACGTACCAGATCTCGGGCCAGCGCCAGGGACTGCGCAGGAAGCGTCCCGAGATGTCCCAGAGGGTATCCCCCTTCTTCACGACATAGTGAGCCGGATGGTCGGCACGTAGCAGATCTTCGGCGATGGCGGTGCCGCCGAGCATCAGGCCGATCAGCAGCAGGGTGAGGTTACGAAAGATGAATTGGCTGACTCTCTTCATGGGATTCCCTTGGCGTTATCATCTATTCCCGGCAGTCCAATGCAGGGACATTAAGGTATTATCACCTTATCGGCAGGTACCGGCCGTTCTTAATGTGACGAAAGTCTAGCCCAAACAGCGGCCTGCCGAGAATTTTTCAAACTCTACTAAGAATTTTTCAAACTCTACTACAGAATGCGGACTGGCTCATGGCGATTCTTGACATCTTGCACTTTCCCGATTCGCGCCTGCGCAACAAGGCCAAACCGGTTAAGGAGGTCGATGGCCGGGTGCGTCAGCTGGTGGACGACATGTTCGAGACCATGTACCAGGCCCCGGGCATCGGTCTGGCGGCGATACAGGTCAATGTCCCGCTGCGGGTGGTGACCATCGACATCTCCGAGGAGCACGATCAACCGCTGGCGCTGATCAATCCCGAGATCCTCGAGCGCGATGGAGTCGAGGAGATGGACGAGGGCTGCCTCTCGGTGCCGGGGGTCTACGAGAAGGTTCGGCGCGCCGATCACATCCGCTTTCGCGCCCTGGACCGCGACGGCCGGCCGTTCGAGCAGGAGGCCGATGGCCTGCTGGCAGTGTGCGTGCAACACGAGATCGATCACCTGGATGGCAAGCTGTTCGTCGACTATCTGTCCAACCTGAAGCGCCAGAGAATTCGCAAGAAGCTGGAAAAGGAGGCCCGACAGGCGGCCCCCGCGGCGGCCGGCACGGTGATCTGAGCCGGCCCTGACTAGCGACGATACGGCCCGATCCACGGGCCTTTCCCTTTCCCGTATTTTTTCGAGAAGGATCTTCTCCGCCATGACCACCCCTTTGCGTATCGTCTTTGCCGGCACGCCGGATTTCTCGGTGCCGCCCCTGCGCGCCCTGACCGGTTCGCCGCACGAGGTGGTGGCCGTCTACACCCAGCCGGACCGGCCGGCCGGCCGCGGACGCAAGTTGCAGCCGAGTCCGGTCAAGGAGATCGCGCTGGAAGAGGGCATCCCGGTCGAGCAGCCTGCGAATTTCAAGGAAGCGGCCGCGGTCGAGCGGCTGGCCGGCTATCGGCCGGACCTCATGGTGGTGGTGGCCTATGGCCTGCTGCTGCCCGAGTCGGTTCTGGCGATACCGCGCCTGGGTTGCGTCAACATCCACGCCTCTATCCTGCCGCGCTGGCGCGGCGCGGCGCCCATCCAGCGCGCCATCCAGGCAGGGGATAGCGAGACCGGCGTCTCCATCATGCAGATGGAAAAGGGGCTCGATACCGGCCCGGTCTACCTGGTCGAACGCACGCCGATCGAGCCCGATGAGACCGGCGGCTCGCTGCATGATCGTCTGTCCGAACTGGGGGTCACCGCGCTGATGAAGGCCCTGCCCGGTATCGCCGACGGCAGCCTTGAGCCTCGGCCCCAGGACGACAGCCAGGCCACCTATGCGCACAAGCTCAACAAACAGGAGGCCTGGATCGACTGGACCCGCCCGGCGCTGGAGATCGAGCGCCAGGTGCGGGCATTCAATCCCTGGCCGGTCGCGCAGACCCGTTACGAGGATGCCAACCTGCGTGTCTGGGATGCCTGGGCGGTGCCCGGCGAGACCGGCGAACCGGGTATGGTCATGGCCGCGGGACGCGAGGGCATCGATGTCTCCACCGGTGACGGGCTGCTGCGTATCACCGAGCTGCAGTTGCCGGGCAAGCGCGCCATGAAGGCCCAGGACTTCATCAATGCGCATCCCATCCAGGGGTTGGTGCTGGGCGGCTGAGTAGGGAATGTCAGCGCCCGAGAATCCGCGCCTGGTCGCTATCCGCAGCGTCGCGGCGGTGCTCGACGGACGCTCCCTGGATGCGGTCCTGCCGCAATACAGCCAGGCATTGGAGACAGCGGATCGTGGCCTGGCGCACGAACTGGCCTTCGGCCTGTGCCGCTGGCACCGTCAGCTGCACGCCCTGGTGGCGGCGCGCCTGCACAAGCCGCTGAAGGAGAAGGACCGGGATATCCATCTCGCCATGCTGTTGGGTCTGTACCAGCTGATGCACACCCGCGTCCCGCCGCATGCGGCCATTTCCACCGCGGTGGAGATGGCGCGGCTGTTGCACAAGCCCTGGGCGGTCAAGCTGATCAACGGGGTCCTGCGGGGCCTCCAGCGCGAGCTCGACGATCCCGCCTCGGATCTGCACGCCAGGATCCGCAGCGACCTCTCGATACGCTACGCCCAGCCCAAGTGGTTCGTGCGCGCCATGCAGCAGGCCTGGCCGGATCGTCACGAGGCCGTTCTCGAGGCGCTGCAGGCGCGTGCGCCCATGACCCTGCGTCTGAATTTGCGACGAATCGCAAGGGAGCAGTACCTGGACCGCCTGCGCCAGGCGGGCCTGGCGGGCGAACCGCTTGCGGTCGTCCCCGAGGCGGTGGTGCTGGAGCAGCCGGTGGCGGTGGACGCATTGCCAGGCTTTCGCGAAGGGCTGGTATCGGTGCAGGATGCCGGTGCGCAGCTGGCAGGAGCACTGCTCGATGTCCAGGCCGGGCAGCGCATTCTCGATGCCTGTGCCGCGCCGGGCGGCAAGACCGGGCACATCCTGGAACTGGCCGACGATCTCGATGTCACAGCCATGGATGCAGACGCAGGCCGCCTGGCGCGGGTGCGCGAAAATCTCGACCGGCTCGGTCTGCGGGCGCAATTGCTGGCGGGAGATGCGGCGCAGCCGCCGGCGGCGTGGCAGGACCATCCCTTCGACCGCATCCTGGTGGATGCGCCCTGCTCGGCTACCGGCGTGATGCGGCGGCACCCCGATATCCGCCTGCTGCGCCGCCACGGGGACATCACCGCGCTTGCCGGACGTCAGGCCGCGATCCTGGATGCCCTGTGGCCCTGCCTGCGTCCGGGCGGCCGACTGCTGTATGCCACCTGCTCGCTGATGCCGGAGGAAAACGAGCGGCAGCTGACTGCGTTCCTGGAACGGCATCCAAATGCGCGTAATATCGAGCTGGCCGGCAGCTGGGGACATCCCCGATCCGTGGGGAGGCAGACCCTGCCCGGCGAGCACACAATGGATGGTTTCTATTATGGCCTGGTCGAAAAACAGGAAGGATGAGCTGTCGGGCCACCGACGGTCTCTGGCGGCCTTGCTGCTGGCCTGGTCAGTGCTCGCCTGGGCTGCCTACCTGGAATTCAGCCAGGTCACGCTGACCCTGGGAGAGGACGGGCGCATCTATCTCGACGCCCAGATCAAATACCAGCTGACACCCGCGGTGAGCGAGGCGCTGGAGAATGGGGTGCCGCTCATCTTTGTCACCCATGTGCAGATGCGGGCCACCGATGCCTGGATATGGGACAAAGACGTAGCCGAATACCGCCTGCGCAGCCAGTTGCGTTACCGGCCGCTGTCCGGGCTCTACGCCGTGCGCCCCCTGGATGCGGGCGACGAACAGGTATTCGCCACCCGCGAGGCCGCATTGCGCTTCATGGGGCGGATCCGTGATTTCGCGCTCATCGAGCGCAAGCGGCTGGACCTGAACAAGGAATACGAGGTGACCCTGGAGGCCTATCTCGATATCGAGGCCCTGCCTCTGCCATTGCGTCCGCGCGCCTACCTGTCGCGCGACTGGCATCTCTCGGCCGAACCCTGGACATGGCAAATCCGTCCCTGAAGCGCCGCCGGCGCCTCGACCTGCTCGCCATCGGCGCCCTGGTGGTGTTGCTGCTGGCGGCCCTGCACATGATGAGCGGGGCGGTGCAGCGTTCCGAGGTGCTCGATCGCTGGTTCATCCCGCTGCTCGGCTTCACCGTCCTCGGCCTGGTGGTGCTGGTGGGCGCCGTGGGCTGGAACCTGTGGCAGCTGCTGCGTGAATATCGTCGCCAGGCCGCCGGGGCGCGTCTCAACTTGCGCCTGGTGGTGCTGTTCGTGGTCCTGGCGCTGGCGCCGGTGACCGTGGTCTATGTGTATTCGCTGCAGTTTCTCTCCAAGGGCATCGACGGCTGGTTCGACGTGCAGGTGGACAGCGCCATGGAGGATGCCCTGTCGCTCAGTCGCGTCTCGCTGGACCTGCACAAGCGCGAGATGTTGCGGCTCTCGCGCAACCTGCTCGGTTCCCTCGACGACGCCTCGCCGGCGGCGGTAAAGCAGGTCGTGGGCCAGGTGCGCGATGCAGCGGGGGCCTTCGAGGTGGACATCTTCAGCCGCGACGGCAAGCTGCTGGCCCTGAGCCACCTCAACCCGGACGTGCTGACCCCAAGCCCGCCCACCGCGAGCATGCTCAAGCAGGTCAAGGCCGGGAAGGACTTCGTCAGCCTGGTCCCCCTCAAGGACGGGCAGATGGTGGTACGGACCATGGTGGTCGACCCCAAGGGGCGGCCGCTGACCCTGCAGGCGATCTACCCGGTCCCCGACGAGTTGAGCCAGCTCACCGGGCGGGTGCAGAAGGCCTACGAGGCCTATCGCGAGCGGGCCTATCTGCGGGGCTCGATCAAGTTCAGCTTCGCCCTGACCCTCTCGCTGGTGATGCTGCTGGGGCTGTTCGCGGCGGCCTGGGGGGCCTTTTATACCTCGCGGATGCTGGTGCGGCCGATCAAACAGATTGCCGAGGCGACCCGTGCCGTGGCAGCCGGGCGCTACGATGTGCGCGTGCCCATGCCACGGGTGAAGGACGAGCTGGCCTTTCTGGTGGATTCGTTCAACCAGATGACCCGGCGTCTGGCCCAGGCGCGCAACGTCGCCGAGGCGAGCCGGCGCGAACTGGCGGCGCAGCACAAGTACCTGGAGACGGTGCTTGGGGCCATCTCCAGTGGCGTGATCGCGCTCGACGAAGAGGGGCTGATCCGTACGGCCAATCCCGCCACCGAGACCATCCTGCGCCTGCCGGTGACCGAGCTGGAGGGGCGCTATCTGGGCCAGCTGGCCGAGCTGGACGATGCCCTGAAGCTGTTCGTCGTACGTATCCGGGAGGCGCTCGCAAGCGGGCGCAGCGAGGGCAAGGCCGAGATCTCGCTGCAGCGCGAGGAGGGGCGCCAGGTTCTGCTGTGCCAGTACTCGCGCCTGCAGCTCCAGGAGGGTGAGCCGGATGGGCATGTGCTGGTATTCGACGATGTGACCGAGCTGGTGCAGGCCCAGCGGGACGCGGCCTGGGGCGAGGTAGCGCGGCGTTTGGCCCACGAGATCAAGAACCCGCTCACCCCCATCCAGCTGGCGGCCGAGCGTCTGCGCCGCAAGTACCTGCCGCAGATGCCGCCCGAGCAGGCCGATGTCCTGGAGCGGGCCACCAAGACCATCGTGCAGCAGGTCGAGGCCCTCAAGGCGATGGTCAACGAGTTCTCCGACTACGCCCGGCCGGGACGCCTCGAGCCGCGTCCGTTGGCGATTGACGATTTCGTTGCCGAGGTGCTGGAGCTGTATGCCGGTGGCGGCTCCGGCGTGCACTTCGAGGCGGGGGCGCCAGGGCTCGAGGTCGAGGGTGATCCGGTGCGTCTGCGCCAGGTTCTGCACAATCTGGTCAAGAACGCGCAGGAGGCCGGTGCTGAGCGGCCCACGGAGGTATGGGTATACACGAAACGCGTGCACAGCCGTGGCCGGGATTGGGTGGAGCTGCGGGTCGAGGACAATGGCAGCGGTTTCGATCCCGAGTCCGTGGATCAGGTCTTCGAACCCTATGTTACGAGCAAGCGCAAGGGGACCGGCCTGGGTCTCGCGATCGTCAAGCGGATCGTGACCGAACATGGTGGTAGGGTAGTGGCCGAAAACCGTCCGGAGGGTGGCGCCCGGATCCGGGTGACCCTTCCCCTGGGAGAAAACACAGAAGTGCCGCAGCAGTCGGCAGAGCCACAGGCAAGAGGCGAGCGAGCATGAGTGCCCCTTATATCCTGGTCGTGGACGACGAGCCCGATATCCGCGAGCTGGTGAGCGAGATCCTGCAGGACGAGGGTTACCAGGTGGCCACGGCGCAGAACGGCGCCGAGGCCCGGCAGGCCCTGCGCGAACGGCGCCCCGATCTGATTCTGCTGGATATCTGGATGCCGGATATCGACGGCATCAGCCTGCTCAAGGAGTGGAGCGAGGCCGGTGAGCTCCCCTGCCCGGTGATCATGATGTCGGGCCATGGCACCGTGGAGACGGCGGTCGAGGCCACCCGTCTGGGCGCCTATGACTTTCTCGAGAAACCCCTGTCCCTGGCCAAGCTGCTGTTGACCGTGGAGCGCGCCCTCGAGGCGCACCGCCTGGCACAGGAGAACATCGTGTTCCGCCGGCGCGAGGGGGCGGTGATCGAGCCGGTGGGCAACAGCCAGGTGATGGTGCGCCTGCGCGAGCAGGTCAAGCGCGTCGCGCAGCACGACACCTGGGTGCTGATCACTGGGGAGCCGGGCAGCGGGCGTGAGACCATCGCCCGCTATCTGCACGCGCACAGCGCCCGGCGCGAGGGACCCTTCGTCGATGTGGGCGTGGCCGGGATCACCCAGGGGGGTGCGGCGCTGGAGCTGTTCGGGCGGGAGAAGGACGGTCACGTGGAATATGGCCGCCTGGAGCAGGCCGCTGGAGGCATCCTGTTCCTGGACGAGGTGGCGGACATGGATCTGGAAGTGCAGGCTCAGCTGGTGGCCGCACTCGACACCGGGACCTTTCTTCGCGTCGGAGGCGCCGAGCCGGTACGCCTGGATGCGCGGGTCATCGCTGCCACCTGCCATGATCTGCAGGAGAAGGTCTCCAAGGGCGAGTTCCGCGAGGACCTGTTCTTCCAGCTCAACGTGGTGCCCCTGCATGTCCCGCCGCTGCGCGAGCGCCGCGAGGATATCCCGCTGCTCCTGGCCAGCGCGGTGGACCGCCTGGTGGTGCGCGAAAAGCTGCCCTACCGGCACTTTTCGGTGGCGGCGCAGAACTATCTGCGCAACCTGGAGTGGCCGGGCAATGTAAGGGAACTGATCAATCTGGTACAGCGGGTCCTGATCCTGGGGCGCGAGCCCGAGGTCAGCCTGGACGAGGTGAAGGCCGCCCTGGGCCAGCTGCAGCCCGAGGGCGCCGCACCCCAGTTCGCGGGGGTCTTGCTCGACCAGCCGTTGCGTGAGGCACGCGAGGCCTTCGAAAAGGCCTACCTCGAATATCATCTGGACCAGGCCGGCGGCAACATCTCGCGCATGGCCCAGGCGGTGGGCATGGAGCGGACCCACCTCTACCGCAAGCTCAAGGACCGGGGGATCGAGATCAAGGGGCGGTGAGGAGCCTCTGATCGATTCGTGGCACGCCATCTTGCGGCGCCGGATCGCCCATTTCTTCGTTGCGAATCTTCGCAATAGATGGCTACAAGGCGAATCGCGAGGCGAGAGGGGTCCGATTACGTGCGATTCGCGCCAGAATCAATCAGAGGCCCCTTGATGCCTGTCAGATCGGCACGACTTTGTCGGGGCAAGACGCAGCGGTGTTGTTACAATCCATCTGAAGTGGTCGTCAGGGCCTGAACAACAATGAAGATCATCATCCTCGGTGCCGGCCAGGTAGGCACTTCGGTGGCGCAGAATCTGGCCAGTGAGGCCAACGACATCACCGTGGTGGACCAGAACGGTGATCTCCTGCGCAACCTGGCGGATCGTATCGACATCCGCACCATCCAGGGGCTCGCCTCGCATCCGGATATCCTCGAACAGGCCGGCGCCGACGACGCCGATATGCTGATCGCGGTGACCAACAGCGACGAGGTCAACATGGTGGCCTGCCAAGCCGCCTGGACCCTGTTCCACACCCCGCGCAAGATCGCGCGGGTACGCTCTCCCGAGTACCTGAAGCACCCGGTGCTGTTCTCCCAGGGGGCGCTGCCCATCGACGTATTGATCAGTCCCGAGCAGCTGGTGACCGACTACATCATGCGCCTGATCGAACACCCGGGTGCCTTGCAGGTGCTGGACTTCGCCGGCGGCCGGGTGCGCCTGGTGGCAGTGCGGGCCTACTACGGTGGACCCCTGGTAGGACACGAAATTCGCGACCTCAACGAGTGGCTGAAGGGCGGTGAGGCGCGTATCGCCGCCATTTACCGCAAGGGCCGCGCCATCGAGCCCCAAGGCCACACCGTCATCGAGGCGGACGATGAGGTGTTCTTTCTCGCTGCCTCTCAGAATATCCAGGCGGTGCTGAAGACCCTGCGTCGCTCCGAGAAGCCATTTCGTCGCCTGATGTTCGCTGGTGGCGGCAACATCGGCCGGCGCCTGGCACTGGCGTTGGAAAGCAACTACCGGGTGAAACTTATCGAACGCGATCCCGACCGGGTGGGTGAAGTCGCCGAGGCATTGCGGCATACCATCGTGCTGCAGGGGGATGCGGCCGACGAGAACCTGCTGCTGGAGGAGAATATCGAGGAGACCGACGTATTCTGCGCGGTGACCAACGACGATGAGGCCAATATCCTCTCGGCGATGCTGGCCAAGCGCCTTGGCGCGCGCAAGGTGATGGCGCTGATCAATCGCGCCGCCTATGTCGATCTCGTGCAATCGGACATCATCGATATCGCCATATCGCCGCAACACGCCACCATCGGTTCACTGCTGACCCATGTGCGGCGTGGCGACGTGGTGGTGGTGCATTCGCTGCGGCGCGGCGCGGCGGAGGCCATCGAGGCGGTGGCCCACGGAGACCCCAAGACCTCCAAGGTCGTGGGGCGTGCCATCGAGGAGATCAAGCTCCCCAAGGGGACCAGCATCGGCGCCATCGTGCGCGGCGACGAGGTTCTCATCGCCCACCACGACACGGTGATTGAATCCGAGGACCATGTGATCCTGTTCCTGATGGACAAGCGGCGCATCCACGAGGTGGAGCGTCTGTTCTCGGTGGACATCACCTTTCTCTGAGCGCCCGCAGCATGCATTTCCGCTCGGTACAGCGCATCCTGGGGATCTTGCTGATGCTGTTCAGCGTGACCCTGGTGCCACCGGTTCTGGTGGCGTGGTTCAGTGGCGATGGTGCGGTGCTCGCCTTCCTCACCGCACTGGGAATCATTCTGGCGAGCGGCCTGCTCATCTGGCTGCCGGTGGCCAGACAGCAGCGCGAGCTGCGGGTGCGCGACGGCTTCATCGTGGTCGTCATGTTCTGGACGGTGCTGACCCTGACGGGTGCCCTGCCGTTCGTCCTCGCAGAACATCCTCACCTGAGTCTGGTGGACGCCATTTTCGAGTCGGCCTCGGGGCTCACCACCACCGGTGCCACCGTGATCATCGGCCTGGACGACCAGCCGCTGTCGATTCTCTACTATCGTCAGCAGCTGCAATGGCTGGGGGGCATGGGCATCGTGGTCCTGGCGGTGGCAGTGCTGCCGATGTTGGGTATCGGGGGCATGCAGCTATACCGGGCAGAGACGCCCGGTCCCATGAAGGACAACAAGCTCACGCCGCGGCTCGCCGAGACGGCCAAGGCACTCTGGTACATCTATCTGGGGCTGACGGTGCTGTGCGGGGTCGCCTACTGGGCCGCCGGGATGAGCGCATTCGATGCATTGGGCCATGCCTTTTCCACGGTGGCGATCGGCGGTTTCTCGACCCATGACGCCAGCCTGGGGTATTTCGACAGTCCACTCATCGATGGGGTCGCCATCGTTTTCATGTTTCTTGCAGGGATCAACTTTTCTCTGCACTTCGTCGCCTTTCGCTCACGCAACCCCAGCGGTTACTGGCGTGACCCGGAACTGCGTTTCTACGTGCTGTTGCTCGGCGTGGTCAGCCTGCTCACCGTGGTGGGCCTGTACTGGAGCGGCACCTACGAGAGCTGGAGCGAGTCGCTGCAGAAGGGCGTGTTTCACGCGGTATCCATTGGCACCACCACCGGCTTCACAACCGATCCCTGGCACGTCTGGCCCGGCTTTCTGGTGATCCTGCTGCTGTTCGCGAGCACTGCGGGAGGCTGTGCCGGCTCCACGGGGGGCGGCCTGAAGGTGATCCGGGTGCTGCTGCTGATCAAGCAGGGAATGCGCGAGATCCGGCGCCTGATCCATCCGAATGCGCAGATCCCGGTGCGCCTTGGGGAGAAGGTGGTCGCGCCGCGGGTCATCGAGGCGGTATGGGGCTTCTTTGCACTCTATGTGGCCAGCTTTACGGTCATGTATCTGGCACTCGCCGCGGTCGGAGTGGACTTGATGACCGCCTTCAGCGCGGTGATGGCCTGTCTCAACAACCTCGGACCGGGCCTGGAGAACGTGGGTCCGCACTATGCCGACATGCCCGACTTGGGCAAGGGCATCCTGGTCTTCGCCATGCTCCTCGGACGGCTGGAGATCTTCACCCTGCTGGTCTTGCTTACCCCCGCCTTCTGGCGCGATTGATCAGCCGCGCCAGAATTCCGGGGTCAGGAGCACGATGACCGTAAACACTTCGAGCCGGCCAAGGATCATGGCGAAGGCCGAGATCAGCTTGCCCGCATCGGATACCCCGGCAAAGCTGCTGGTCACTTCACCGAGGCCCGGCCCCAGGTTGTTCATGCTGGTGGCAATGGCGGAGAAGGCGGAGACCTGATCGAGTCCGGCGGCCATCATCAGCAGCATCAGGATGACAAAGCTGACCACATAGGCCGCCATGAAACCCCATACCCCCTGCACGGTCTGAGGCGAGACAATTTGGTCGCCGATTCGGATCGGCAGCTTTGCCCGCGGGTGGATCAGGCGTCGTACCTCGCGCCAGCCCTGCTGGGTAAGGAGGATCACGCGCATCACCTTCATCCCACCCGCGGTCGAACCGCCACACCCGCCGATAAAGCTGATGAAGATCAGCAGTACCGGTACGAAGCTGGGCCAGAGTGAAAAATCCACGGTGCCAAAGCCGGTACTGGTGATCACCGAGACCACCTCGAACAGGCTGTTGCGCAGGGCGTCGATATAGCTGGGATACTCCCCGCTGAGGAAGAGAAATCCCGCGATCAGCAGTACCGCGGCAAGGATGATCAGGAGAAAAGTCCGAACCTCGACGTTATCCAGGTACTGGCGCGGGCTACGCTGTCGCCAGACCAGGAAGTGGACGCTGAAGTTGATCGCCCCCATGATCATGAAGACTACTGCGATCACCTCGATCAAGGGGCTATTGAAATACCCCAGGCTCGCGTCGTGGGTGGAGAAGCCGCCGGTGGAGAGAGTCGAAAAGGCATGCGTGATCGCGTCGAACAGGTTCATTCCCGCGAGCCAGTAGGCAAGGGCATTGACCAGGGTCATGCCCACGTAGAAGGCCCAAAGATAGCGGGCGGTCTGGCTCAGGCGCGGTGTGAGCTTCTCTTCTTTGAGCGGCCCGGGGGCTTCCGCCTTGTACAGCTGCATGCCACCAATGCCCAGCATGGGCATGACGGCGACGGCCAGCACGATCAGTCCCATCCCGCCCAGCCACTGCAGCAGCTGGCGATAGAAGAGAAAGGACTTGGGCAGTTCGTCGAGGCCGCTGATCACGGTGGCGCCGGTGGTGGTGAAGGCGGACACCGCCTCGAACAGCGCGTCCACCGGCCCGAGGTGGGCACTGAGCATGAAGGGTAGCGCGGCGATGCTGCTCAGGCCGAACCAGAACAGAGCCACGATCAGGAAGCCGTCGCGGCTGTTCAGCTCGTTGCCGGAGCGGTAGCCGAGGGCAAGGAACACCAGCCCGAATCCGGCAGTGGCACCCATCGCCTCCAGGAAATGGCCGATCTCGTCTTCGCCATAGAGGGCGGCCACCAACAGCGGCAGCAACAGGATCACGCTGAAGCCGAGGGCGAAGAAGCCGATAATGCGGGCAATGGTCCGAAGGTGCATGGCGGACGAGGTTACTCCGTGCGCGCCGTCACGGCCAGATACCTCTTTCGAGCACCGCGCAGCTGACCCGCTCCATGGCCAGTACCAGGGCGGCAGCGCGCAGCAGTCCGGCATAGCTATCGTCCGGGTGCTCGGCGCGCAGCGAGTCACTGCGGTCGACTACCTGGTCAACGGCCCGTTGCATACGGTTGCGCAGCTTGCGGATCACCTCCTCCTCTTCCCACTGCTCGTTCTGGATGTTCTGCACCCATTCGAAATAGCTGACGCAGACGCCGCCTGCGTTGGCAAGGATGTCGGGCAGTACCGTGATGCCGTGTTGTTGCAGGATCAGGTCTGCCTGGGGGGTAACCGGATCGTTGGCCGCTTCCACCACCAGGCGTGCGCGTACGTCCGGTGCGTTCGAGGCATGCACCTGGCTGGCGGTGGCGGCGGGTATCAGGATGTCGCAGTCCAGGGTCAGCAGCTCCTCGTTGGTGATGTTCGTCGTGCCTGGCATGCCGCCGAGCTGTCCGTTCTGCAACTTGAATTCGGTCGCCCGTTGGGGGTCGATGCCCTCCGGGCGCAGCACCGCCCCCTGGGAATCACTGAGGGCGACGATGATTGCGCCGCGCTCGGCGAGGGCCCGTGCTGCAGGCCTTGCCACGTTGCCGAAGCCCTGGATGGCAACCTTCAGGCCCTGCAGGCTGCGGTGACCGTTCACCCCGCGCAGGCCGATATAGTGCTCGGTGGCGAATACCACACCGTTACCGGTGGCATCCTGACGGCCCAGTGAGCCCCCCTGGTCCACCGGCTTGCCGGTGACCACCGGCCGGTTGTTGCGTCCCGGATGCATTGCATCGTAGGTGTCGTAGACCCATGCCATGGTCTGGGCATTGGTGTACATGTCCGGGGCCGGGATATCGGTGTGGGGTCCGATGTTGTCACCCAGCTCGGCGATGAAGCGCCGGGTGATGCGGCGCAACTCACCTTCGGACAGCTGCTTGGTATCGCAGGCCACGCCGCCCTTGGCGCCGCCGAAAGGCACCTCGATGAGGGCGCATTTCCAGGTCATCAGGGCGGCCAGGGACGAGACCTCCTCCACGCTCAGGCCGGGATGGTAGCGGATGCCTCCCTTGCCCGGCCCGAGAACGTTGTTATGCAGCACGCGGTAGCCGAAGAAGCTGCGCACCGAACCATCATCCATCTCGACAGGAAAGCAGACCGTGATGGCCCGGCGTGGATTGGACAGGTGTGCCAGCAGACCCTTCTTGAAATCGGTGAGGTAGCGGCTGGCATCGAGGACCCGCAACAGGCCCTGCTTGTGTGGGGAAGGGGTGGTCATGGAAGGCTCCCGGTCAGGGCTTCAATGGTATCCTGCGCGAATGAACAAGCAACCCCCGCTGATCCTCGTGGACGGCTCATCCTACCTGTTCCGGGCCTTTCATGCGCTGCCTCCGCTGACCAACTCGCAGGGCGAGCCTACCGGTGCCATCGTTGGCGTGGTCAACATGCTGCGCAGACTGATCAACGACTACCACCCCACCCATATCGGGGTGGTATTCGATGCCCCCGGTAAGACCTTTCGTGACGAGCTGTATGCAGACTACAAGGCGCACCGGCCGCCGATGCCCGAGGAGCTGGGTGTGCAGATAGAGCGTCTGCACGAGATCATCCGCGCCATGGGGCTTCCCCTGTTGGTGGTCGAGGGGGTGGAGGCAGACGATGTCATCGGCACCCTGGCGCGCCAGGCCGAGGCGCAGGGCATGGACGTGCTCATCTCCACCGGCGACAAGGACATGGCGCAGCTGGTGGACGACCATGTCACCCTGGTCGACACCATGACCGATACGACCCTGGATGCAGAAGGGGTGCAGGCCAAGTTCGGGGTCAGGCCCGACCAGATCATCGATTACCTGGCCCTGGTGGGGGACAGCTCGGACAATATTCCGGGGGTGCCCAAGGTAGGGCCGAAGACGGCCGCCAAGTGGCTTGGCCAGTACGGCAGTCTCGACGAGCTGGTGGCGCATGCCGATGAAATCAAGGGAAAAGTCGGGGAGAGTCTGCGCAACCACCTCGATCAGCTGTCCCTGTCCCGAGAGCTGGCGACCATCCGCACGGATGTGGAGCTGCCGGTCGCGCCGAAAGAGCTGCTCCCGCAGGCGCCGGACGTTTCGCGCCTGCGTCAGCTGTATCAGGACATCGAGGCGCGGCGATTGCTGGCCGCGCTGGAAGAGGAGGCGGGTGACGACGACCCGGCACCCGCGCAGGTGCGGGCGGAGGACCACGAGGGCTACGAGATCGTCACCGAGGAGGCGGTCCTGGAGGCCTGGCTGGCGCGCCTGGAGGCCGCCGAGCTGTTCGCCTTCGACACCGAGACCACCAGTCTGGACTATGTCGAGGCGGAGGTGGTGGGGGTCTCCTTCGCCATCGAACCCGAGGCCGCCGCCTATGTCCCGCTGGCCCATGCGTATCCCGGGGCGCCGCCGCAACTCGATCGGAACAAGGTGCTGGAGCGCCTGCGCCCCCTGCTGGAGTCCGACCGGCCGCGGCTGATCGGCCAGCACATCAAGTACGACCGCAACGTCCTGCTCAATCACGGGATTGCGCTCCAGGCCATCGCCTTCGACACCATGCTGGAGTCCTATGTGTTGGATGCGAGCGCCGGGCGCCATGACATGGATTCGCTGGCCGAGCGCTACCTCGGACACCGCACGACCCACTACCATGAGATCGCGGGCAAGGGGGCCAAGCAGCTGCGCTTCGACCAGATCCCGCTGGAACAGGCGGGACCCTATGCCGCCGAGGATGCCGACATCACGCTGCGTCTGCATCAGTTGCTGTGGCCGCGGCTGCAGGACCAGCCGAGGCTGGCGGCGGTCTTGCGGGAGATTGAAATGCCGTTGATCCCGGTGCTCTCGCGCATGGAATGCACGGGGGTGAGCATCGACCGCGAGATGCTGGCGCGCCACAGCCGCGAGCTGGCCGGGCGCCTGCACCAGCTGGAGCAACAGGCCTACGAGGTGGCGGGCCACAAGTTCAATATGGGCTCACCCAAGCAAATCGGCCAGATCCTGTTCGAGGAGCTGGGTCTGCCGGTGGTCAGCAAGACCCCCAAGGGCGCGCCGTCCACCAGCGAGAGCGTGCTCCAGGAACTGGCCGAGCAGGGCTATGAACTGCCGCGCATCATCCTCGAGCACCGTGGCCTGGCGAAGCTGAAGTCCACCTACACCGACAAGCTGCCGGAGATGGTCAACCCCCGAACCGGGCGGGTGCATACCAGTTATCACCAGGCGGTGGCCGCCACCGGGCGCCTCAGTTCCTCGGATCCCAACCTGCAGAACATCCCGGTACGGACCGAGGAGGGACGGCGCATCCGTCAGGCCTTCGTGCCGCAGGCGGGCTGGAAGATGCTGGCCGCCGACTATTCCCAGATCGAACTGCGGATCATGGCCCACCTGTCCGGCGACGAGGGCCTGCTGCGGGCCTTCGCCGAGGGGCGCGACATCCACCGGGCCACGGCGGCTGAGGTCTTCGCCGGTGGCGACCTGGAGGCGGTGACCGACCAACAGCGGCGCTCGGCGAAGGCGATCAACTTCGGGCTGATCTACGGCATGTCGGCGTTCGGGCTGGCGCGCCAGCTGGGCATCGAGCGGGGCGAGGCGCAGGCCTACATCGATCTCTATTTCCAGCGCTACCCGGGGGTAAAGGCTTTCATGGAGAAGACCCGCGAGCAGGCGCGGGAACAGGGCTATGTGGAGACCCTGTTCGGACGCCGCCTCTATCTCCCGGAGATCAAGTCGCGTAACGGCGCACGCCGTGCGGCGGCCGAGCGCACGGCCATCAATGCCCCAATGCAGGGCACCGCGGCGGATATCATCAAGCGTGCCATGATCTCGGTGGACGATTGGCTGCAGAGTGGGGACTTAGAGGCTCGCCTGTTGATGCAGGTGCACGACGAGCTGGTGTTCGAGGTGGCGCCAGCGGCGCTCGACGAGGCGACCGTGCAGATCCGGGAACACATGGAGTCGGCCGCCGAGCTGAGAGTCCCCCTGGTGGTGGATATCGGTGTCGGCGACAACTGGGATCAGGCCCATTGAATACGCGCATACATAGCGATGATCTAGGTTGAATCTCGTACTGGTAGGCTAGGCCTATCCATTTCGGCCCGTCGGCGCCTGTGGGGCGGATATGCGAAACGTGGACTGGTTCTCAACCTTTTGCAGCCGGAAGATCTAAAGTAACCATTAACGAATTTCTCTTGAGACGTTCGTTGGTTACCCCGGTCAAGGACGATCGGCTATGTTTCCGGCTCAAAGGCCCGCCGGGCTCCATCCCTGACTTCCCAGCCGGAAGCAAGCTGACCCCGCAAGACTCCCCCAGGTCTGCGGGGTCTTTTTTGCCCGCAATTCAGGAATTTGCTTCGTTTTCAGCCCCTGTCTCCAGCCACTGGTCCAGGCGGGCGTGGGCCTCGTCGATGCCCCAACGCTTGAGGGCAGAGAAGGTCTGGACGCTGAAGTCGGTGCTGAAATCGCGCAGCGCCTCGGACACCAGCCCAAGCGCCGCCTCGGATTCGCGCCGATTGAGCTTGTCGGACTTGGTCAGCAATACGTGGACCGGCAGGGGAATCTGGTTCGCCCAGGCCAGCATCTGCTGGTCGTAGGGCTTGAGCGGGTGACGCGCGTCCATCACCAGGATCAATCCGCGCAGGCATTGGCGTTGTTCCAGATAATCCGCCAAAGCGCCCTGCCAGTCCCTTTTGACGCTTTCGGCGACCTGGGCATAGCCGTAGCCGGGCAGGTCCACCAGGCGCCGCTGTGGGTCGATCTCGAAGAAGTTGAGCAGCTGAGTGCGGCCCGGTGTGCGGCTGGTGCGGGCAAGGCCCTTCTGGTCGCAGAGGACGTTGATGGCACTCGATTTGCCGGCATTGGATCGGCCGGCGAAGGCGACCTCGTAGCCCTGGTCGGACGGGGCCTGGTCCAGCCGGGCGGCGCTGGTGAGAAAGCGCGTCTGGCGGTAGCGCCGGTTCACGCCCGATTCCACTCTCCGGATTTGCCCCCGGACTTGTGTTCGAGGCGCACCTGGTCGATCTGCATCCCCCGGTCGACCGCCTTGCACATGTCGT
The DNA here is from genome assembly GCA_024762475.1 of Chromatiales bacterium. Lineage (GTDB taxonomy): Bacteria > Pseudomonadota > Gammaproteobacteria > Chromatiales > Chromatiaceae > MONJU. The sequence goes on from JANTHJ010000035.1 coordinate 17,226, forward strand.
AGATCGTCAGTAAGGCATTCTGCACCGCACACAGGGCCTCCATCTCGACGCCCGTCTGGCCCCGGGTCTCGGTCCGTGTGGTCACATGGACCGCAGAGGCCTCGATGTCGGGCTCGAAGTCGATCGCCACATGCGTCAGGGGCAGCGGATGGCAAAGCGGCACCAGCTCGGCGGTCTTCTTGGCCGCCATGATGCCGGCAATGCGGGCGATGCCCAGCACGTCGCCCTTCTTGTGGCCCCCTTCGACGATCAGTTTCAGGGTGGCCGGCTGCATGCGGATCAGGCCGGAGGCCACGGCGATCCGGTGGGTCTCCGCCTTGCCGCCGACATCGACCATATGCGCCTGCCCGCGGGCGTCGAAGTGGGTCAGCTCGTCGCTCATGCGGTACCGGTGCTGCCGTCGCGGAACTCGATGTTCTTGGGAACCTCACGGACCTGGAAGTCCATGGTGTCCAGGTCGCCCAGCACCCAGGTGGCCGGTGCGGTACCGACCCCACCCACCGTGCCGGGATTGACCAGCCAGGTGACGCCGCCCTTGCAGTTGCTGATCTCGCTGATCTCCACCTTGTGGCTGTGACCGCAGCACACCAGGCCCCAGTCACCGGTGGCCGCCATGGCGTGGGCGTAATGGGGATAGTGGACGATGAAGATGCTGCGCCCGCCCAGCTCGATACCCGCGTCCATGCCGTGGTAGCGCACCACGCTCCCCGGCTTGTGTGCCAGGCGGGTCAGGGCATGCAGGTCGCCGGTGTTGTTGCCATGGATGACATGCACCGGCAGTTCGTGCTTCTCGAGGCAGCGCAGGGTGCTCGGTGCCACCAGGTCGCCCGCGTGCAGCACCGCCTCGGCACCGGCGGCCTTGGCGTCGGCGACCGCCGCGTCGAGCAGCGGAATGTGGTCGTGACTGTCCGAGAGTATGCAGACTTTCATTGCATGGTTGGGGGTCAGAAGTTGGGCTTTTCCGGTGCCGACTTGTACAGCTCGACGCTGTCGAGGATCTCCTTCTTCGCCTCGTCCAGCCCGTACCAGCCATCGACCCGGACCCACTTGCCCTCGTCCAGATCCTTGTAGTGCTCGAAGAAGTGAGAGATGCGATTGAGGATCTCGCCGCTCAGGTCGCGGAAGCTCTCCACGCCACGATAGCTCTTGCACAGCTTGTCCATCGGGACCGCCAGGATCTTGGCGTCGTCGCCGGACTCGTCCTTCATCTTCAGCACCCCCACCGGGCGGCAGCGGATCACCGAGCCGGAAATCAGTGGATGCGGCGTGAGCACCAGCACATCGGCCGGGTCACCGTCGGCGGACAGGGTGTGCGGAATGTAACCGTAGTTGCAGGGATAGTACATGGCCGTGGACATGAAGCGGTCGACGAACATGGCGCCGGTTTCCTTGTCCAGTTCGTACTTCACCGGATCGGAGTGGGCAGGGATCTCGATGATGACGTTGATCTCGTTCGGCACGTCACCGCAACTCACGCGGTCCAGGTTCATGGGGCGGTCTCCGGGATGCTGACTGGCTGGGAAAGCGGCAAGTATAGCGCCTTCCAAACGAGAAGGCCCCGCTCGTGGCGGGGCCCATGGTGCGCGAGCTCAAGCTCCCCTCAGAGCGCGGGAACAATCAGTGGCACGATCAACAGGGCCACGATGTTGATGATCTTGATCAGCGGGTTGATCGCGGGTCCGGCGGTGTCCTTGTAGGGATCGCCCACGGTGTCGCCGGTGACCGCGGCCTTGTGCGCGTCCGAACCCTTGCCGCCGAAGTTCCCGTCCTCGATGTACTTCTTGGCGTTGTCCCATGCGCCACCGCCGGTGGTCATGGAGATGGCCACGAACAGGCCAGTGATGATGGTGCCGATCAGCACCCCGCCGAGGGCCTTCGGGCCGAGCAGCAGACCCACCGCGACCGGTACGGCGATGGGCAGCAGGGAGGGGATGATCATCTCCCTGATGGCCGCCTTGGTCAGCATGTCCACTGCGCGCGAGTAGTCGGGCTTCTGGGTGTGGTCCATGATGCCCGGCATCTCCTTGAACTGGCGCCGCACCTCGTTGACGATGCCGCCAGCGGCGCGCCCGACCGCCTCCATGGCCATGGCGCCGAACAGATAGGGGACCAGGCCACCGATGAACAGGCCGATGATGACCATGTGATCGGAGAGGTCGAACTGCAGGTTCAGGCCGGCCTTCTGCAGGGTATGGGTGTAGTCGGTGAAGAGCACCAGGGCCGCCAGGCCGGCAGAGCCGATGGCGTAGCCTTTGGTAACCGCCTTGGTGGTGTTGCCGACCGCATCCAGCGGGTCGGTGATGTTGCGGATCTTCTCGTCCAGCTCCGCCATTTCCGCGATGCCGCCGGCGTTGTCGGTGATGGGGCCATAGGCGTCGAGGGCCACGATGATGCCGGTCATCGACAGCATGGCAGTAGCTGCCACGGCGATGCCATACAGTCCCGCCAACTCGTAGGCACCCCAGATGGAGGCGCACACCGCCAGCACGGGCAGGGCAGTCGCCTTCATGGACACGCCCAGACCGGCGATGACATTGGTACCGTCACCCGTGGTGGAGGCCTCGGCAATATGCCGCACGGGGCTGAACTCGGTGCCCGTGTAGTACTCGGTGATCACCACCATCGCCCCGGTCAGCGCCAGGCCTATCAGTGCGGAGAAGTAGATGTTCAGTGCGCTGGTGCCCGCTACATCGGCCATCATGGCGTCAGTGACGAACCAGAACCCAATAGCGGCGATGACACCGGCGACGATCAGGCCCTTATAGAGGGCGGTCATGATCTTGGCGTCGCCCTCCTTCGCCTTGACGAAGAAGGTGCCGATTACCGAGGCGATGATCGAGACACCGCCCAACACCAGCGGATAGAGCACGGCATTGGCGGTGCCGATCATCAGGCTGCCCAGGAGCATGGTGGCCACCACCGTGACCGCATAGGTCTCGAACAGGTCTGCCGCCATCCCGGCGCAGTCGCCCACGTTGTCGCCCACGTTGTCGGCGATCACTGCCGGGTTGCGGGGGTCGTCCTCGGGGATACCGGCCTCGACCTTGCCCACGATGTCGGCGCCCACGTCAGCGCCCTTGGTGAAGATGCCGCCGCCAAGACGCGCGAAGATGGAGATCAACGAACCCCCGAAGGCCAGGCCGACCAGTGGATGCAGCGGGTCCTCGACCCCCATCGCAAGCAGCACCGCGTAGTAGCCGGCCACGCCGAGCAGTCCCAGTCCTACCACCAGCAGGCCGGTGATTGCGCCACCCCGGAAGGCGACCTGCAGCGCTGCGTTCAGGCCCTTGTTGGCCGCCTCGGCAGTGCGCGCGTTGGCGCGTACCGAGATGTTCATGCCGATGTAGCCGGCCGCGCCGGAAAGCACTGCCCCGATGACGAACCCGATGGCCGTAGCGGTGCCCAAAGTGGCGAAAAGGATCACGGCGAGGAGAACGCCAACGATACCGATGGTGGTGTATTGCCGGTTCAGGTAGGCGGCTGCGCCCTCCTGAATCGCACGGGCGATCTCACGCATGCGGTCGCTGCCCTCGGGCATGGAGAGTATCCATTTGACCGAAACGATGCCGTAAGCGACGGCCACGGCACCGGCCGCCAGTGCAAAGAGTAGTTCGTAGTTCATCGGATCTTGTCCTCCTGCTGGACTGCAGGCCGGTCGGGGTCGCCTGTGAATGAGGCAGCCGGCCTGTCAGATCCCCATTTTAGGAATAACCCTGGGGAAAGTGAGAAAAGTTTCCGATGCTGGCATCAGTGGGATTGAACACCCGGGTTCAAAGGCCGACCTTGGAATAGTCGGCCCGCGGGTCCAATTCGAAGTGATTCTCCAGGTCGAACTCACGGAACAGCTGGGCGACCGCAGCCGGGCCATGCACTCGCGCCACCTCGCCGAGGATCAGGCGCACCGCATTGCGGTTGTAGCCGCTGGTGAAGGCCATCTGCTGTTCGATCAGCTCACGGGCGCGGGACACTTGCATGCACAGATTCCTCAGCGGTCGCGGGTGGCGAAGGTCCAGTGGCGGTTGATGGCGAAGTTCCACACCAGCACAATGCCGGTGGTGATCACCTGTGCCAGAAGATAGAACATTCCCAGCACCTCGGTGAAAAGGTACATCAGGGCGGTGTTCAGGGTGAGTCCCGAGGCGGAGACCAGGGCATAGCGGGGGGCGGCCTCGCGATGTCGGCGGTCGCTGGCGAACACCCAGTGATATTTCATCTGGTAGTTGAAGAAGGCCGCGATCCCGTAGCCGATGCCCGAGGCCCAGGGTGCGGGCAGCCCACCCAGCTCTTTCAGCAGGATCAGAATCAGGTATTGGATGCCGGTGGCGATGGCGCCGGTGCCGGCAAATGCCGTGAACTGTTTCAGAAGTGCCAGCATGGGTACAGTCTAACCCGAATGCCTTGGCCGCGAACCCGGTGCCGTTCTCGCAGGTTTCCCGAGTCCAACGAAAAGGCCCCGCATCCGAGGATGCGGGGCCTTCAGGCCGAATTCAGAGATTGCCTGAATTACTTGGCAGCAGGAGCAGCCGGGGCCTGGGGAGCGGCAGCCGGGGCAACCGGAGCCTGCGGGTAGCCGTAACCGTAGCCGTAGTAGGGCTGGTCGTAGCCGTAGCCAGCGAAGTTGCCGCTGGTGTCGCCGTTGCCCTTGAAGTCGCCGGTGGTCTTGCCGCGGCCCTTGAAGTTCATGGAGAAGGTGGCTTCACCTTCGCCGCTGCCATTGCCGACGAAGTCGCCGTTACCGTTGTAGGAGCCGTTACCGGAGGTGTTGTCACCCCAGAAGCTGGAGCTGGCAGCGACCTGGGCGGAAGCGAGGATGGCAGCGATAGCGATGATCTTTTTCATGAGTCTCTCCGAAATGAATGATTATGTGTTGGCGTTGTTCGACGGTGCAGCCTGTCGATGTGGAGCAGTATATTAGTATTTACTAAAATGTCAATACTAATTTTCCACGAGTCCGGTTTTTTTGTCCGTTTGAGGGACGCTGGACGAAAAAACCCCTGGGCCAAAAGGTCCAGGGGTCTTGGGCGATCCGAATTTGGCTCGGATTACTTGGCGGCAGGGGCAGCCGGGGCCGGCGCAGCGGGGGCAGCAGCCGGAGGCATCGGGTAGCCGTAGCCGTAGTAGGGCTGGTCGTAGCCGTAGCCGGCGAAGTTGCCGCTGGTGTCGCCGTTGCCTTTGAAGTCGCCGGTGGTCTTGCCACGGCCCTTGAAGTTCATGGAGAAGGTGGCTTCACCTTCGCCGGTGCCGTTGCCGACGAAATCGCCGTTGCCGTTGTAGGAGCCGTTGCCCGAACCGTTGCTGGAATCCCAGAAGGCAGCAGCCTGTGCAGACGCGATGATGGCAGCGATAGCGATGATCTTTTTCATGAGTCTCTCCCGAATATCTTTGTAGGTAGTTTGCGTTGCTCGACTGTACTGCCCGTCGATGTTTGACAGTATATAAGCAGTTACTTAAATGTCAATATGCTTGTTGAGATTTTTTGCCCGACGGGCCCGCGGTGGGCACAAAAAAGCCCCCTCAGGTGATTCCTCAGGGGGCCTTGCCGCAAGGGTTCGGGGGGTTCAGACCTCGAACGGCGGGAGTTTCTTCTCTACCGGGGCCAGCTTCAGCGTGACATAGCGGGGCATCCCGTTCTCGTCGTAGTCCGGATAGGCCTCGCCCTGGATCAGCGGATAGAGATAGTCCTTGCACTTGTCGGTGATGCCGAAACCGTCATCGGAGATGAAGTCCAGCGGCATCATCTTCTCGACATTGGCCACCTCGCTCAGTGGCGCCTCGCCGATGCTCCATTTGTAAGGGCTCGAGGATTCGCGCACCACGGTGGGCATGATGGAGTTCTTGCCTTCCAACGCCTTTTCCACCGCGGCCTCGCCCAGGGCGTAGGCCTGTTCGACGTCGGAGGCAGAGGCCAGGTGGCGCGCAGCACGCTGCAGGTAGTCGGCGACGGCCCAGTGGAATTTGTGGCCCAGTGCGTCCTTGATCATGTTGGCGACCACCGGGGCGGCACCGCCCAACTGGGCATGGCCGAAGGCATCGCGGGTACCCTGCTCGGCAAGAAACTTGCCGTCGGGCCAGTGGCAGCCCTCCGAGACGACGATCGAGCAATAGCCGAATTCCTTGACCTTGGCGTCCACCGCGGCCAGGAACTTCTCCTGGTCGAACTCCACCTCGGGGAACAGGATCACCACCGGGATGCCATAGTCCTCGACCAGGCCGCCGGCGGCCGCGATCCAGCCGGCGTGCCGGCCCATCACTTCGATGACGAAGATCTTGGTGGAGGTGGCGGCCATGGAGCGCACGTCGTAGCTGGCCTCGAGGGTGGAGACGGCGATGTACTTGGCCACCGAGCCGAAGCCAGGGCAGTTGTCGGTGATCGGCAGGTCGTTGTCCACGGTCTTGGGGACATGGATGGCCTGCACCGGGAAGCCCATTTTCTCGGACAACTGCGAGACCTTGTAGCAGGTGTCGGCGGAGTCGCCGCCGCCGTTGTAAAAGAAGTAGCCGATATTGTGTGCCTTGAAGATTTCGATCAGGCGTTCGTATTCGCGCTGGTTCTCCTCCAGGCTCTTGAGCTTGTAGCGGCAGGAGCCGAAGGCGCCGGAGGGCGTGCTCTTGAGCGCTGCGATGTCCCCGGCCGATTCCTGGCTGGTGTCGATAAGCTCCTCGGTCAGTGCGCCGATGATGCCGTTACGGCCGGCGTAGACGTTGGCAATCTTGTCGGGATGCTTGCGGCAGGTCTCGATGACACCGCAGGCCGAGGCGTTGATGACGGCGGTAACGCCGCCGGATTGGGCATAGAAGGCGTTCTTGGCGCTCATATCTGAATATCCTCCTGAAACAAGTTAGATGTCGCCGCGTTCATGTGCGGCGTGGTCGGCCTGGGCCTGGAGCAAGGAGACCGCGCACTCGGTGAGATCGTCGTATTCGTGTACCCCGGTGCCATACTGCTGGTAGCCGCGGTAGAAGAACTGGCAACGATAGCGCCGCTCGCCGGCCTTGAAGATCACGAAATGGCAGTCGTCGGCCTCCCAGAGAAATACCGGGCAGGTACTCAGGTCACGATCTGCCGGGTTGAGGCGGATCTCCGCATCGGCGAATTGCACTTCCGGGCCCTGGTCCCCGTAGCGCTCCTTGAGCGTGGTCTCCACGATCCAACGTTCTGTGTCGGTGATGTCGGGAATCTCGTTCATGGGCATAGGCTTGGCGACAGGCGGTACTGGCAACACCCGACATTCTGCCGGGCGCGCGGAATCTACTGTGCAGAAATTGCCCGTTTTCCGGAAATCTGGCGAAAAACGAGCTAACTTTCCCGAAAAACCGTCAAAAACAGGGCCTTTCGTTGACAAGGCAAAAAATGTGCGATTAGCTTAGACAAGGAGGACGGGGCCAGCCAATGCAAAACACGCATGGCCCTATAGGAAAATCCTAATTTCCTGAAACACCGGCGTCCGGTCTGATTCGGTGAACAATAGCGCAGCGG
>JANTHJ010000036.1 GCA_024762475.1 Chromatiales bacterium
GATCGCGCCGATCGCCATGGAAGAGGGCCTGCGCTTCGCGATTCGCGAAGGCGGCCGTACCGTGGGTGCCGGTGTAGTCGCAAAGATCATCGAGTGACTCGATCGATCAATTATTTGAGTGATTTAGTGCAATGACCAATCAACGTATTCGAATCCGTCTAAAGTCGTTCGACCATCGACTGATCGACCAATCGGCCAGCGAGATCGTCGAGACCGCCAAGCGCACCGGTGCGCAGGTGCTCGGTCCGATCCCGCTCCCAACCAAGAAAGAGCGTTACACCGTGCTGATCTCGCCGCACGTCAACAAGGACGCGCGTGATCAATACGAAATCCGCACCCACAAGCGCCTTATGGACATCGTCGATCCGACCGACAAGACGGTCGACGCGTTGATGAAGCTGGACCTGGCTGCCGGCGTGGATGTCCAGATCAAGCTCAACTGAGGCTAGAGAAATGGCAATTGGAATCGTAGGACGCAAGGCCGGGATGACCCGCATCTTCACCGAAGATGGTGCGTCGGTGCCGGTCACCGTCATCGAGGTCGAACCGAATCGTGTGACCCAGGTGCGCACCACTGACGCCAATGGCTACAGTGCCATCCAGGTCGCCACCGGGAGTCGCAAGGCCTCGCGGGTGAACAAGCCGATGGCCGGGCATTTCGCCAAGGCGGGTGTCGAGGCCGGTCGCGGCCTGTGGGAGTTCCGTCTCGACGATCACGAGGGCGAAGTGCCCGAAGTGGGTGGTACCGTCGATGTCAGTATCTTCCAGGATGGGCAGAAGGTCGACGTGCGTGGCATCTCCAAGGGCCGCGGCTTCCAGGGCGGCGTCAAGCGCCACAACTTCCGTACCCAGGACGCGACCCATGGCAACTCTCTTTCGCACCGTGCGCCGGGGTCGATTGGTCAATGTCAGACCCCCGGCCGCGTGTTCAAGGGCAAGAAGATGGCCGGCCACATGGGCAACGAGAAGGTGTGCACCCAGAGCCTCGAAGTCGTGCGGGTCGATGCCGAACGCAATCTGCTGCTGGTTAAAGGCGCAGTGCCGGGTGCCCGTGGCGGTGATGTCATCATCACCCCGGCGATCAAGCTGAAGAACAAGGGGTAAGACATGGATCTGAACGTACAGGGTGGCTCGAACCTCCAGGTGTCTGACGCTGTGTTCGGGGCCGACTATAAAGAGGCGTTGATTCACCAGGTGGTGACCGCCTACATGAACGCCGCGCGTTCGGGCACCAAGGCGCAGAAGAACCGCTCGGCTGTGAGCGGCGGCGGCGCCAAGCCGTGGCGGCAGAAGGGCACTGGTCGCGCACGTGCCGGCACCATTCGCAGTCCGCTGTTTCGGCAGGGTGGGGTGACCTTTGCCGCATCCCCGCGCAACTATGAGCAGAAGATCAACCGCAAGATGTATCGGGGGGCGCTGCGTTCCATTCTCTCCGAGCTGGTTCGTCAGGATCGACTGATGGTCGTCGAGAGCTTCGGTGTCTCTGCGCCCAGGACGCGTGACCTGGTCGGCAAGCTCAATGACATGGGGGTGAGCGAGGCTCTGATCGTGACCGAGGAGCTGGACGAGAACCTGATGCTGGCCGCGCGCAACCTCTATCACGTGGATGCCCGAGGCGTGCAGGACATCGATCCGGTCAGTCTGATCGGCTTCGACAAGGTGGTGATTACTGCCGCTGCGCTCAAGCAGCTCGAGGAGAACCTGGCATGAGCAAGTTCAGTAACGAGCGTCTGATGAAGGTCCTGCTCGCCCCGATCGTTTCCGAGAAGAGCGTGAGTGCCGCCGAGGGCGGTAATCAATTCGTCTTCCAGGTGGCGGCCAATGCAACCAAGCCCGAGATCAAGGCGGCGGTCGAGCTGCTCTTCGAGGTCGACGTCGAGAAGATCCAGGTACTCAACGTCAAGGGCAAGCGCAAGCGTTTTGGTCAGCGGATGGGCCGTCGCGCCGATGCGCGCAAGGCCTATGTGCGCCTGAAGGAAGGTCAGGACATCAACTTCGGCGAGGGCGCGTAAGCGTCGTCCCCCAGCCAAGCGGACAAGACTATGGCGATAGCGAAATCAAAACCCACTTCACCCGGTCAACGGCACGTTGTTCGAGTCAAGCGCGAGGGCCTGCACAAGGGCGGTCCGTTCCGCGCTCTGCTAGACAAGAAGAGCAAGAGTGGTGGACGCAATGGCAATGGCCGCATCACCACGCGCCACAAGGGCGGTGGCCACAAGCAGCGCTACAGGGTCATCGACTTCAGGCGCGACAAGGATGGCATCGCCGCTACCGTAGAGCGTCTGGAGTACGATCCCAACCGGACTGCCAACATTGCGCTGATCAAGTATGACGATGGTGAGCATCGATACATCATTGCGCCGGCCGGCCTGAAGGCGGGCGACAAGGTGCAGTCCGGCGAGGACGCGCCGATTGGCACGGGCAACTGCATGAGCCTGCGGAATATGCCGATCGGTAGCGTCGTTCACTGTGTCGAACTGAAGATCGGGAAGGGTGCGCAGCTGGCGCGCAGTGCCGGCACATCGGCACAGCTGGTGGCGCGAGAAGGCGACTACGCGACCCTGCGGCTGCGCTCTGGTGAGATGCGCAAGGTGCATGCCGACTGCCGTGCCACGCTGGGCGAAGTGAGCAACTCGGAGCACAACCTGGCCAAACTGGGCAAGGCCGGCGCCTCGCGCTGGCGCGGAGTTCGTCCGACGGTGCGCGGTGTGGCCATGAACCCGGTCGACCACCCACATGGTGGTGGCGAGGGTCGTACCTCGGGTGGCCGTCACCCGGTCAGTCCCTGGGGCGTCCCCACCAAGGGTCACAAGACGCGCTCGAACAAGCGCACTGACAAGTTCATCGTTCGCGACCGTCGTCGCAAGTAATAGGTGGAGTAGAAGGCTATGCCACGTTCAATTCGCAAAGGACCTTTTGTTGACCTCCATCTGCAGAAGAAGGTGGAGACCGCAAAGGCCAACAATGATCGTAAGCCGATCAAGACCTGGTCTCGGCGTTCCATGGTCGACCCCGAGATGGTGGGCCTGACCATTGCGGTATACAACGGAAAACAGCACGTGCCGGTGTTGATCACCGAGAACATGGTCGGACACAAGCTCGGCGAGTTCGCGCTGACCCGCAACTATCGGGGGCACGACGCGGACAAAAAGACCAAGAAGGGGAGATAAGCGATGCAAGCTGTAGCAAAACTCCGCTTTGCGCGACTCTCTGCGCAGAAGGGTCGGCTGGTAGCAGACCAGATCCGGGGTCTGCCTGTGGAGCGGGCGCTCGATACCCTTGCCTTCAGCAAGAAGAAGGGCGCTGGACTGATGAAGAAGGTGCTCGATTCGGCCATCGCCAACGCCGAGAACAACGAAGGTGCGGATGTCGACGAACTCACAGTCAAGGCGGTATGCGTGGACGAGGGGCCGACAATGAAGCGGTTGCGTGCACGGGCAAAGGGCCGCGGTACGCGGATCCTCAAGCGTACCAGTCACATTACCGTCGTAGTGGCGGACGAATAAGCAGGCATAACTATGGGCCAGAAAGTACATCCGAATGGGTTTCGTCTCGGTGTCGTCACCGATTGGACCTCCAAGTGGTATGCAGACAGCAAGCAATACGCTGACCTGCTCAACACCGATCTGCAGGTGCGGGATTTCCTCAAGGAGCGGCTGAAGCAGGCGTCAGTGAGCCGCATTCAGATTGACCGCCCGGCCAAGAATGCGCGTATCACCATTCATACCGCACGACCCGGTTTGGTTATTGGTCAGAAGGGCAAGGACATCGAGGAGCTGCGCAAGGAGGTCTCTCAGCGCATGGGTATTCCGGTGCATATCAGCATCGAGGAGATCCGCAAGCCCGAGCTGGATGCCCAGCTGGTGTCCGAGGGTATCGCACAACAGCTCGAGCGCCGGATTATGTTCCGCCGCGCCATGAAGCGAGCTGTGCAAAATACCATGCGCCTGGGCGCACAAGGTGTAAAGGTCAACGTCGCTGGCCGTTTGAACGGCGCTGAGATAGCACGCAGCGAGTGGTACCGTGAGGGTCGTGTGCCGTTGCATACCCTGCGTGCCGATATTGATTATGGCTTCGCCGAGGCGCTGACCACTTACGGAATCATCGGTATCAAGACCTGGATCTTCAAGGGCGAGGTTTTTGGCGATCAGCCGCGCGGCGAGACTGAAAAGGGCGAGACCGAAAAGAAGGGTAAAGCTGCTGGAGCGCGGGGGTAAGAGATGCTGCAACCAAAACGCACCAAATTCCGCAAACAACACAAGGGCCGTAACCGGGGCCTCGCGCAAAGCGGCAACAAGGTCAGCTTTGGTGAGTTCGGCCTCAAGGCTACTGGTCGGGGGCGCCTGACTGCCCGCCAGATCGAGGCGGCGCGTCGCACCATCACGCGTACCGTGAAGCGGGGCGGGAAGCTGTGGATTCGGGTGTTCCCGGACAAGCCCATCACCAAGAAGCCGTTGGAGGTTCGGATGGGCAAAGGCAAGGGTAACGTGGAGTACTGGGTGGCACAGGTGCAGCCCGGTCGCATGCTCTACGAGATCGAGGGTGTTTCCGAGGAGTTGGCGCGCCGAGCTTTTGAGCTGGCTGCCGCCAAGCTTCCCATGAGCACCAGTTTTGTAAAACGGACGGTTCTCTGATGAAAGCGAGTGAATTTCGGGAAAAGACCCAGGCGGAGCTCCATGACACGTTGCGGGAACTGCTCAAGGAGCAGTTCAATCTGCGCATGCAGCGCGGCACCGGTCAGCTCGGTCGGCCGCACCTGATGAAGGAAGTGCGCCGCAACATCGCGCGCGTCAAGACAGTAATGAATGCCAAACGTCGGGCAGGTGAAGCATGAGCGAGCAAGCAGCAGCCAACCGCACCCTCCAGGGTCGGGTTGTGAGTGACAAGATGGACAAGACGGTCACCGTGATGATCGAGCGTCGTGTTAAGCATCCGCTGTATGGCAAATTCGTGCGTCGCTCGACCAAGGTGCATGCGCATGATGAGAACAACGAATGCCGCATTGGGGACGTTGTCGTCGTGGAGCAGTGTCGTCCGCTGTCTAAGACCAAGAGCTGGCGCTTTGTGAAGCTGGTCGAGCGCCCAAATTGATTGAATGAATAAACTGATTGTTGGGGTAGTGTCATGATCCAGATGCAAACCATGCTGGACGTTGCAGACAACAGTGGTGCCAAGCGCGTCCAGTGCATTAAGGTACTGGGTGGCTCGCACCGCCGTTATGCCGGAATAGGCGACATCATCAAGGTGTCGGTAAAAGACGCTATTCCGCGCGGCAAGGTCAAGAAGGGCGACGTGTTCAACGCTGTGGTGGTGCGGACCCGCAAGGGCGTCCGGCGCTCCGATGGCTCGGTTATTCGCTTCGATGGCAATGCCGCCGTGTTGTTGAACAACGCGCTGGCGCCGATCGGCACCCGTATTTTTGGCCCGGTAACGCGCGAACTGCGCAACGAGCGCTTCATGAAGATCGTGTCGCTCGCTCCGGAAGTACTCTGAGGTAATCGCCATGGCACGACGCATTCGCAAAGGCGATGACGTGATGGTTCTTGCAGGCAAGGACAAGGGCAAGCGAGGCACGGTGCTGGCCGTGCTCGAGGATCGCGTGATCGTTGAGAACATCAACCTGGCCAAGAAGCACCAGAAGCCCAATCCGAACAAGGGTGAGCCCGGTGGCATCGTCGACAAGGAGATGCCGTTGCACATTTCCAATGTGGCCCTGTTCAACCCGGGCACCAATAAGGGCGACCGCGTTGGATTCAAGATCCTCGAAGACGGTCGCAAGGTGCGCGTATTCAAGTCCAACGACGAAGTCGTGGACGTTTGAGGCAGAATCGATGGCACGTTTACACGATCAATACAAAGAGCAGGTCGTCCCGCAGCTGATGGAGCGGTTCGGCTACAAGAGCATCATGGAAGTCCCCCGTATAGAGAAGATCACCCTGAACATGGGGGTCGGCGAGGCGGTTGGAGACAAGAAGAACATGGAGTTCGCGGTCAATGACATGGCGATGATTGCCGGACAGCGGCCGATCGTCACCAAGGCCCGCAAGTCGGTTGCCGGATTCAAGATCCGGGAGGGCTGGCCCATTGGCTGCAAAGTGACCCTGCGTCGCGAACGGATGTACGAGTTTCTCGATCGTCTGGTCAACATTGCCTTGCCACGGGTGCGGGACTTCCGCGGAATCAGCTCCAAGTCCTTCGATGGGCGTGGCAACTACAGCCTCGGCGTGAAAGAACAGATCATCTTCCCGGAAGTGGAGTACGACAAGGTCGACTCCCTGCGCGGAATGGATATCACTATCACCACGACGGCCCGCACCGACGAGGAAGGACGTGCCTTGCTCGACGGTTTCAACTTCCCGTTCAAATAGTCGAGCAGAGAACATGGCAAAGAAGAGCATGTGGGCCCGCGAGGCCAAGCGCAAGAAGACGGCAGACAAGTATGCCGCCAAGCGCGCTGAATTGAAGGCGATCATCAATGATCGCAGTCGTCCCGTTGATGAGATCGATGCGGCGGTTCTGGCACTTCAGAAGCTGCCACGTGATGCGAGCCCGGTGCGTCAGCAGCGCCGCTGTCGTGTTTCGGGTCGACCGCACGCGGTCTATCGGAAGTTTGGTCTATGTCGTAACAAGTTGCGCGAAGCGGCGATGCGCGGCGATGTTCCTGGCCTGAAAAAGGCCAGTTGGTAACGACTCCAAAGTTGCCCCGGCAATCCGGGAGCGACCGATGGGGATGCGGGTCAGGTTGGATAATCTGGTCTAACTGATGTAGAATACGCGGCTCCCTGAAATCCGGGGGCCGTGTTTCGTTACATGCCGGGTATCGCACCGCAGGACGGTGGCTGACCCAAAGGAGACTCATTATGAGTATGTCGGATCCGATTGCGGACATGCTGACGCGCATCCGCAACGGCCAGGCGGCCGAAAAGGCGTCTGTGCAAATGCCAGCTTCGAAGAAGAAGCAGGCCATCGCCAAGGTCCTGAAGGACGAAGGCTATATCAATGATTTTCAGCAACTCGACGTGGATGGCAAGCCAGTACTCGAGGTTCAGCTCAAGTACTTCCAGGGCCGTCCGGTCATCGAGTTCATCAAGCGCGTGAGCCGTCCTGGTCTGCGGATCTACAAGAGCCGCAACGAGCTGCCCCGCGTGCGGGCCGGCCTGGGCATCGCCATCGTATCCACGTCCAAGGGCGTGATGACCGACCGCGAGGCCCGCAAATTGGGTCACGGTGGCGAAGTCGTCGCCTACGTAGCCTGACGGGGGTAGTGGCATGTCACGCATAGCGAAAGCACCAATCACCATTCCGTCGGGCGTCGAGGTGAAGGTCGACGGACAACACGTCTCTGTCAAAGGCTCCAAGGGAGCCCTGGAGATGGACATCCATCCGGATTCCGCTGTCAGCATCGACAACGGGATCATTACTGTCCGCCCTGCCGGCGAGACCAAGAACGGCTGGGCGATGGCGGGCACCATGCGCGCGCTGGTCAGCAATATGGTGACCGGCGTGAGCGAAGGCTTCCAGAGGAAGCTTGAGCTGGTAGGGGTCGGCTATCGCGCCCAGGCCAAAGGAAAGGTATTGAATCTGACGCTCGGCTTCTCGCACCCGGTGGACTATCCGGTCCCTGAGGGCATCACGATCGAGACGCCGTCCCAGACCGAGGTGCTGGTCTCGGGTAGCGACAAGCAAAAGGTGGGGCAGGTGGCTGCCGAGATTCGCAGCTTCCGGCCGCCTGAGCCCTACAAGGGCAAGGGTGTTCGCTACGCGGATGAGCGCATCATCCGCAAAGAAGCGAAGAAAAAGTAAGGGGTTGATACGATGGATAAGAAAGCATCTCGTCTGCGCCGCGCCCAGCGGGCCCGCGCCAAGATCCGCGAGTTGGGTGTGCCTCGCCTGACAGTTCATCGCACGCCTCGCCACATCTATGCCCAGGTGATTGCGCCGAACGGTGCGGAGGTCGTCGCAGCGGCGTCAACAGTCGATAAGGCGGTGGTGTCCGATATCGAGGGAAGCACTGGCAATGCGAGCGCGGCAGCGGTGGTTGGCAAGGCCATCGCCGAGCGCGCCAAGGCGAAAGGCGTCGAGCGAGTGGCTTTCGATCGCTCGGGGTTCCGTTATCACGGGCGCGTCAAGGCGCTGGCCGATGCCGCGCGTGAAGCCGGCCTCGAGTTCTGAGGAGTCTGAACAATGGCAAATTATGAAACCAGGCCTACGGGCGACGACATGATCGAGAAACTGATCGGTGTCAACCGTGTTGCCAAGGTGGTCAAGGGTGGTCGCGTGTTCGGCTTTGCCGCACTGGTGGTCGTGGGTGATGGCAACGGCCGTGTCGGCTTTGGTACCGGCAAGGCCAAAGAGGTGCCAATAGCCATTCAGAAGGCCATGGAGGCGGCACGCCGCAATATGATCGAGGTGAAGCTGAAAGACGGCACCCTGCAGTACCCCCTGGTGGGCCGGCATGGCGCGGCCAAGGTCTATATGCAGCCAGCCTCGGAAGGTACCGGCATCATCGCCGGCGGTGCGATGCGGGCCATTTTCGAGGTGGTTGGCGTCCACAATGTACTGGCCAAGTGCATCGGCTCCAACAACCCGATCAATGTGGTACGCGCCACGCTCAACGGTCTGGATAACATGATCGACGCCGAGTTCGTAGCGGCCAAGCGTGGCAAGACTGTCGAAGAGATTCTGGGGTAATTGCCATGGCAGACAAGAGCACGATGAAGGTGAAGCTGGTGCGCAGCATGCACGGTCGAATCAAGGGCCACGAAGAGTGCGTCCGTGGGCTCGGGCTGCGTCGCAT
This sequence comes from Chromatiales bacterium, assembly GCA_024762475.1. GTDB lineage: Bacteria > Pseudomonadota > Gammaproteobacteria > Chromatiales > Chromatiaceae > MONJU. The sequence continues at coordinate 8,798 of JANTHJ010000036.1, forward strand.
GCACCAGGTGGTCGAGGTCGAGGATACGCCTGCCACCCGCGGGATGGTGAACAAGGTGTACTACATGGTTCAGGTCGTAGAGGAGTCCTGAGATGCGTCTGAATACGCTAAAGCCTGCCTTCGGCAGCAAGCAGGGTCGCAAGCGCGTTGGCCGGGGTGTCGGAAGCGGCTTGGGCAAGACGGCAGGCCGTGGCCACAAGGGCCAGAAGTCACGTTCCGGTGGCAAGGTCCAGATTGGCTTCGAAGGTGGCCAGATGCCACTGCAACGGCGATTGCCGAAGGTCGGCTTTCGGTCGCGTCTGGCGAAGGTGACCGCCGAGGTGCGGTTGCATGAAATCGCCAAGGTCGAGGGCGACCTGGTCGATATGAATGCGCTGTACGCGGCCGACATCCTGCCCAAGAGCGTGACCCGCGCGAAAGTCATTCTGTCCGGCGAGATCGCCCGGCCGGTGACCGTGCAGGGTCTGCGCGTGACCAAGGGCGCAAAGGCAGCCATCGAGGCGGCTGGCGGCAAGGTCGAGGACTAAGGCGCTCCGATGGCACAGAATCCTGCAGCAGGGGTCTCTATGGGGCAGCTCAGCGAGCTGCGCCGCCGGCTGTTGTTCGTGCTCGGAGCGATCATTGTCTACCGGATCGGTACCTTCGTGCCGGTGCCCGGGATTGATCCCTCTGCCTTGGCCGCATTGTTCGAGCGTCAGCAGGGTACGTTGCTGGACATGTTCAACATGTTCTCGGGTGGTGCGCTGGAGCGCGCCAGTCTGTTCGCACTGGGAATCATGCCCTATATCTCAGCCTCTATTATCGTGCAGCTGATGACGGCGGTGATCCCCAAGCTCGAGGAATTGAAGAAGGAGGGCGAGGCCGGGCGCCGCAAGATCACTCAGTACACCCGTTACGGAACGCTGGTGCTGGCTACCTTTCAGGCGGTTGGCATTTCTATCGCGCTGCAGGGGCAGTTTGGGCAGGGGCTCGTTGTCAGTACTGGACCGGGTTTCGTTTTCACGGCGACCGTCTCTCTGGTGACCGGGACCATGTTCCTGATGTGGTTGGGCGAACAGATCACCGAGCGTGGCCTGGGTAATGGCATCTCGCTGATCATCTTTGCTGGTATTGTTGCTGGCATGCCAGGTGCATTCGGGTCGGTGGTCGAGTTGGTGAGTAATGGGGAGATGAACGCGCTGTTCGCGCTCTTTCTGTTCATTCTGGCCATTGCGGTAACCGGCTTCGTGGTCTTCGTGGAGCGCGGGCAGCGCCGCATCACGGTGAACTACGCCAAGCGCCAGCAGGGCCGCAAGATGTTTGCCGCGCAGAGCAGCCATCTGCCGTTGAAACTGAACATGGCCGGGGTGATACCGCCGATCTTCGCCTCCAGCATCATTCTGTTTCCGACGACCTTGGCACAATGGGCCGGTTCGACCGAGAACATGCGCTGGCTGCAGGACCTGATCGCCCTGGTGTCACCCGGCGAGCCGCTGTACATGGTGGCCTATGCCGCGGGCATTATTTTCTTCTGCTTCTTCTACACTGCACTGGTGTTCAATTCGAAGGAGACGGCAGACAACCTGAAGCGCTCGGGTGCCTTTATTCCGGGAATCCGGCCGGGGGAGCAGACGGCGGCCTATATCGACAAGGTTATGTCCCGGCTGACCCTTGCGGGGGCCCTCTATATCACTCTGGTGTGTCTGATGCCGGAGTTTCTGCGGGCCGGGTGGAACGTGCCTTTCTATTTTGGCGGCACCTCCCTGTTGATCGTGGTTGTGGTGGTCATGGATTTCATGGCCCAGGTGCAGGCGCACATCATGTCGCACCAGTACGAAGGCCTGATGAAGAAGGCGAATTTGAAGAACGTCGGCGGTGCAGGCTCACTGCGCTGATCCGCTGTCTATCGGAGTTTGGAAATGAAAGTCAGAGCATCGGTAAAAAAGATGTGTCGTAACTGCAAGATCATCAAGCGCCACGGGGTGGTGCGAGTGATTTGCACCGACCCACGTCATAAGCAGCGCCAGGGCTGAGCGGCCGCTCTTTCGGCGTTGAAGAGTTTTACAGTTTTTGTTATAGTGCCGCGCTTTCGCGCGACGCACAGCAAGCGTATTTTCAGGAGATAGAGAATGGCCCGTATAGCTGGTGTCAACATTCCAGATCGTAAGCACGTGGTGATCGCGCTGCAGTCGATCTATGGGATTGGCCCGACGCGCGCGAAGCAGGTGTGCGAGGCCGCCGGGGTCGCGCCCGACCGCAAGGTGATTCAACTGGGCGACGACGAGCTGGAGAAGCTGCGGGCCGCGGTGGGCAAATTTGTTGTCGAGGGCGACCTGCGACGCGAAGTGTCCATGAATATAAAGCGCTTGATGGACCTGGGTTGCAATCGTGGCATTCGGCATCGCCGTGGTCTGCCAGTGCGCGGGCAACGCACCAAGACCAATGCGCGTACCCGCAAGGGCCCACGCAAGCCGATTAAACGTTAACACGTCGAACAGACGCGTAGTTTCAGGAAACAGGCAAGATGGCCAAGAGCACCACTCGCAAGAAGGTAAAGAAGGTCGTGAGCGACGGCATTGCGCACGTGCATGCCTCGTTCAACAACACCATCATCACTATTACTGACCGCCAGGGTAACGCCCTGTGCTGGACCACCGCCGGTGGCTCGGGATTCCGTGGCTCACGTAAGAGCACGCCCTTTGCCGCCCAGGTCGCTGCCGATCGTTGCGGCGAAATGGCCAAGGAATACGGGGTCAAGAATCTCGATGTCAATGTCAAGGGCCCCGGTCCGGGGCGTGAGTCGGCGGTGCGTGCCTTGCACAATGCCGGCTTCAAGATCACGAGTATCTCGGACGTCACCCCGATCCCCCACAATGGCTGTCGCCCGCCCAAGAAGCGCCGCGTGTAACCGGAGTTAGAAGATGGCACGTTATCTCGGACCGAAATGCAAGCTGATGCGCCGTGAGGGGACAGACCTGTTCCTCAAGAGCCGCGTCCGTTCTATCGACACCAAATGCAACATGGAAAAAGTGCCCGGTCAGTCCGGTGACCGCCGGCGGCGCCTGTCGGACTATGGCGTGCAGTTGCGCGAGAAGCAGAAGGTGCGCCGGCTGTACTGTGTGCTTGAGCGCCAGTTCCGCAACTATTACAAGGAGGCCGACCGGGTCAAGGGCCCGACCGGCGAGAACCTGCTGCGTCTGCTCGAGTCCCGATTGGACAACGTCGTCTACCGGATGGGCCTGGGTAGCACCCGCAACGAGGCGCGCCAACTGGTGAGCCACAAGGCCATCGAAGTCAATGGCAAGGTCGTGAATGTCCCGTCCTACCGAATCAAGCCCGAAGATGTGGTCAGTGTGCGTGAGAAGGCCAAGAACCAGGAGCGCATCAAGGCTTCCCTGGCCCTGGCCGAGCAATACGGCATGCCCGAGTGGGTCGACGTCGACGCAAATGCGATGAAGGGAGTGTTCAAACGCTATCCGGATCGCGCGGAGCTTCCGGCCGAAATCAACGAGCAGCTGATCGTCGAATTGTATTCGAAGTAAGCAGCGTCTTCCGCATCGAAATCAGATAGAGGGTAATCCATGACGGGTTCGGTCAACGAGTTCCTCAAGCCGCGTATTGTCAACGTGGAGACGGTCAATGACCGTCATGCGAAGGTGTCACTCGAACCGCTGGAGCGCGGTTTCGGGCATACCCTTGGCAATGCGCTGCGCCGCATCCTGCTGTCCTCAATGCCAGGTTGCGCTGTCACCGAGGCCGAAATCGACGGTGTACTCCACGAGTACAGCGCCATCGAGGGTGTGCAGGAGGATGTGCTGGAAATTCTCCTCAACCTCAAGGAACTGGCCATTCTCATGGAGGACCGCGACGAGGCGATGCTGTCTCTGAATGCGAAGGGGCCGGCAACGGTGACTGCGGGGGATCTGCAGCTCTCTCACGGCGTCGAGATCGCAAACCCGGAACATGTGATTGCCCGTCTCACCGACAAGGGTGAGCTGAACATGAACATCAAGGTGGAGCGTGGCCGCGGCTACGTACCGGCCGCCAACCGCGAGGGGGCTGCCGGCGAAGACCGCCCAATCGGCCGGTTGCAGCTCGATGCCACTTATAGTCCGATCCGTCGGGTTGCATACAGCGTCGAGGCCGCGCGAGTCGAGCAGCGCACCGACCTTGACCGGCTGGTACTGGACATCGAGACCGATGGCACGATCGACACGGAAGATGCGGTGCGTCATTCGGCAACCATCCTGCAGGATCAGCTGAGTGCCTTCGTCAATCTGGACCAGACCACCATCGCCGAGCCAGAGGCCAAGGAAGCTGCACCACAGATCGATCCCATCCTGCTCCGCCCGGTGGACGATCTGGAACTGACTGTGCGTTCGGCCAACTGTCTCAAGGCGGAGAATATCTTCCTGATCGGCGATCTGATCCAGCGCACCGAGGTGGAGTTGCTGAAGACGCCGAATCTGGGCAAAAAGTCTCTGACCGAGATCAAGGACGTGCTGGCCACCCGTGGCCTGTCATTGGGCATGCGCCTGGAAAACTGGCCGCCCGAGAACCTCGAAGAATTGATGGCACGCTGATAGAAGCGTTCCCCGTTAAACAAGCCTTTAGGAAGTCGACCCATGCGTCATCGCAAATCCGGACGGCAGCTGAACCGTAACAGCGCACACCGCAAGGCCATGTTCCGTAACATGGCGAGCTCCCTGTTCGAACAGGAGCTGATCAAGACTACCCTGCCCAAGGCCAAGGAGCTGCGCCGCGTGGCCGAGCCCCTGATCACCCTGGCCAAGGAAGATAGTGTCTCCACGCGTCGCCTGGCGTTTGCTCGCCTGCGCGACCAGGCTGCCGTGGCAAAGTTGTTCAACGAATTGGGCCCCCGCTACAAGGAGCGCCCGGGAGGCTACCTGCGGATTCTCAAGTGCGGCTATCGCCCCGGCGACAAGGCCCCTATGGCCTATGTCGAGCTTGTGGATCGCCCGATCGTCGAGGACGAGACAGATGCAGAAGAGAGCGCCGGGGGCGAGTGAACTGAGCGGAATTTCTCGTCTAAAAAGCCGGGCGTTGCCCGGCTTTTTCGTGTCTGCGATAGGATAAGTGGATCATGCCCTGGCCCCCCTTTGTCTTGTTCACCGACTATGGCCTGGAGGGTCCCTATGTTGGCCATCTCCACATGGTCATCGCCGGCGCCTGCCCCGGTGCTACCTCGATCGATCTGCAGCACGACATCCCGCCCTTTCGTCCCCAGGGCGCGGGCATCCTGTTGGCCTCCCAGCTCCATTGGGTGCCCCAGGGTTCGATGCTCGTCGCGGTCGTCGACCCGGGTGTCGGAACCGGGCGCCGGGGGCTGGTAGTCCACTACCAGGGGCGCCTCCTGATAGGCCCCGACAACGGGCTGTTCGCTCCGCTATTGCATGAGTCAGAGCGCATCGAGGTCATCGACTGGCTGCCCGGCGATATTCCGGCCACCTTCCACGGGCGTGACTGGTTCGCCCCGGTGGCGGCCCGCCTGGCGAGTGGCCAGGAGGTCGACCGTCATCCGGTCTCGGCGGCCTCTTGTGTCGGCCGCGACTGGCCGGGCGAGCTGGACGAGGTGATCTATATCGACCGCTTCGGTAATTTGATCACCGGCAGGCAGGGGTCGGCATTATCGACCGATAGCGAGATCCGGGTCGGCCAGCATCGGCTGCGCTGGGCCCGGACCTTCGCCGACCGGCCTGTCGGCGCCCCCTTCTGGCACGTCGATGCCCTGGGCCTGGTGGAACTCTCGGTCAACCAGGGCAGCGCCGCCGAGCTGTTGGGCCTGAAGGTGGGCGATCCTGTACCAATTTCTCTTTGAACCACGAAGAGCACAAAGAACACGAAGCAGTATTTGCCGTTGAAGATTGGTGGATTGCCAAAGGCAGAGGGGCTGCTCCAAGATTCCGCGATGATCTCCATCGTCTGAATACTGGACTTTCATGGGGCTACGCACCAGAGCGCCGCGAGAATCCGCTCCGATTCTCAATGCCAGTATGGAATACGAGCTCGAACGGCCCCCACCGCGTCGTCCTTCTTCCATGATCAGCGGCGTTGCCTATGCCCATAGACCTTCGTGTTCTTTGTGCTCTTCGTGGCGAAACAGCTTACCGTTCGAGTATGGGTCTCAGGAATCGGCCGGTGTGCGACTGTTCCATCTGCGCCACTTCTTCCGGGGTGCCGGCGGCGATGATTTCGCCTCCGCCTTCCCCCCCTTCGGGCCCGAGGTCGACGATCCAGTCGGCGGTCTTGATGACATCGAGGTTGTGTTCGATCACGATCACCGTATTGCCGTGGTCGCGCAGCCGATGCAGCACGCTCAGCAGTTGTTTCACATCGTGGAAGTGCAGCCCGGTGGTGGGTTCGTCGAGGATGTAGAGGGTGTTGCCCGTGTCGCGCTTGGACAGCTCGCGCGAGAGTTTGACCCGCTGCGCCTCGCCGCCGGAGAGGGTGGTGGCGTTCTGCCCCAGGGTGATGTAGCTCAGGCCGACATCCATCAGGGTCTGCAGCTTGCGGCGGATGGCGGGCACGGCGTCAAAGAATTCGAGCGCCTGTTCGACAGTCATCTCGAGCACCTCGTCGATGGACTTGCCCTTGTAGCGGATCTCGAGCGTCTCGCGGTTGTAGCGTCGGCCCTTGCAGACATCGCACTGGACGTAGATGTCCGGCAGGAAATGCATCTCGACCTTGATGACCCCATCGCCGCGACAGGCCTCGCAGCGCCCGCCCTTGACGTTGAAGCTGAAGCGTCCGGGCGTATAGCCCCGTGAGCGTGACTCGGGCACGCCGGCGAACAGCTCGCGGATCGGCGTGAACAGCCCCGTGTAGGTGGCCGGGTTCGAGCGCGGGGTGCGCCCGATGGGGGACTGGTCGATGTCGACGACCTTGTCGAAGTGTTTCAGTCCGCTGATGGATTTGTGTGGCGCGATATCGTGGTTGGCCTTGTTGAGGCGATTCGCCGCCAGGGGATAGAGGGTATCGTTGATCAGGGTAGACTTGCCCGAGCCGGATACGCCGGTGACGCAGGTGAGCAGCCCCACCGGAATCTCCAGGGTCACGTCCTTGAGATTGTGGCCGCTGGCACCTTTCATGCGCAGCAGCCGCTTCGAATCGCTTGGAACCCGTTTCGTGGGCACCTCGATCCTCGCACGACCGGAGAGATAGGCGCCGGTCAGCGAGCCCTCGGTCCGGGTGATCTGCTCAGGGGTGCCCTGGGCCACCACGTGACCACCGTGTACGCCGGCACCCGGGCCAATGTCCACCACGTGGTCGGCGCGGCGAATGGCATCCTCGTCGTGCTCTACCACGATCACGGTGTTCCCCAGGTCGCGCAGGTAGGTCAGGGTATCGAGCAGGCGTTCGTTGTCCCGCTGGTGCAGACCGATGGAGGGCTCGTCCAGTACATACATCACCCCCACCAGGCCGGCGCCGATCTGGCTGGCCAGGCGGATGCGCTGGGCCTCGCCGCCCGAGAGGGTCTCGGCACTGCGATCCAGGGTCAGGTAGTTGAGCCCCACATTCACCAGGAATTGCAGCCGCTCGCGGATCTCCTTGACGATCTTGGCCGCGATCTCGCCCTTGTGCCCCGGCAGTTCGAGCTGCTCGAACCAGGCCAGGCTGCGCTCGATGGATAGTGAGGTGATGTCAGGCAGGCATTGCTCCGCGACGAACACGTTGCGCGCCGCCTCGTTGAGGCGGGTGCCATGGCAGGCAGGACAGGGCTGGTGTGAGATGTAGCGGGCCAGCTCCTCGCGCACCGCGTTGGATTCGGTCTCCCGGTAGCGGCGGCGCATGTTGTTGAGCACCCCCTCGAAGGGATGGGTCTTTTTCACCACCCGGCCGCGTTCGTTGAAATGGGTGAACTCGATTGCCTCAAGCCCGCTGCCATGCAGGACCAGCTTGCGGATCTTCTCCGGGAGATCCTCCCAAGGTGTCTCGGGATCGAAATCATAGTGGGCGGCCAGCGAGCGGATCATCTGGAAGTAGTAGGCGTTGCGCCGATCCCAGCCCCGGATTGCGCCCCCTGCCAGTGACAGGCCGGGATTGGTAATCACCTTGGCCGGATCGAAGAATTGCTCGACGCCCAGACCGTCGCAGGCCTCGCAGGCGCCCGCCGGGTTGTTGAAGGAAAACAGCCGTGGTTCGAGTTCCTCGATGCTGTAGCCACAGACCGGGCAGGCGAAATTGGCCGAGAACAGCAGTTCGTCGTGCTCCTCGTCCATCCACGCGATCCGCACCACCCCTTCGGCCAGTTTCAGGGCGGTCTCGAATGATTCGGTCAGGCGCAGGCGCAGATCCTCGCGTACCTTGAAACGGTCCACGACGACCTCGATGGTGTGCTTCTTGTGCAGTTCCAGCTCGGGGGGCTGGTCCAGCTCGTAGAGTTCGCCGTCGATGCGCGCACGGATGTATCCCTGGGCATAGAGTTCGCCCAGCAGCTTGTGATACTCGCCCTTGCGTTCACTGACCACCGGCGCCAGCAGCATCAGCTTGCTGCCCTCCGGCAGGGCCAGTACCTGATCCACCATCTGGCTGACCGTGCTCGCTTCCAAGGGCTCGCCATGCTCGGGGCAGCGGGGCGTGCCGACCCGGGCGAACAGCAGCCGCAGGTAGTCATAGATCTCGGTGATGGTCCCCACCGTGGAGCGAGGATTGTGGCTGGTGGTCTTCTGTTCGATGGAGATCGCCGGAGAGAGCCCCTCGATGTGGTCGACATCCGGCTTCTCCATCATCGACAGGAACTGCCGGGCATAGGCCGAGAGCGACTCGACATAGCGCCGCTGACCCTCGGCATAGATGGTGTCGAAGGCCAGAGAGGACTTGCCAGAGCCAGACAGGCCGGTGATCACGATCAGCTGGTCGCGTGGCAAATCGAGATCGATGTTCTTCAAGTTGTGGGTGCGCGCACCCCGAATGTGAATGGTATCCATCAGACAGCTGGGAGAGGCCGAAACCACCCAATTCTACGGGAGCTACCCGCCTGGCGATAGCCGGATATGCACCGGCGGAAGGGGGTTGGCAATCCACAATGAGTTGGCGCGCCCAAGCGAGTAAAATCTGACCCTTGTCGGTCATGTCACAGGAGAGGTGCGATGCAGCGTTCGGAAAGCCATGCGGGCATGACGCCGGCGGAGCGGCGAACTGCCTTGGGATTGGCGGGGGTCTACGGCTTCCGCATGCTGGGCCTGTTCCTGATCCTGCCGGTTTTTGCCCTGTTTGCCGAGGACCTGCCGGGAGCCACGCCGTTTCTCACGGGGCTGGCCATCGGCATCTATGGTCTGACCCAGGCCATGCTGCAGATCCCGTTCGGCCTGGTATCTGATCGAATCGGGCGCAAGCCGGTGATCCTGGGTGGCCTGGCCTTGTTCGCCATCGGCAGCGTGGTGGCGGCGAACGCCACCGAGATCCACTGGATCATCGTGGGGCGGGCGCTGCAGGGCAGCGGTGCGGTGGCCGCGGCCATCATGGCGCTGGCGGCGGACCTGACCCGCGAGGAGCAACGCACCAAGGTGATGGCGACCATTGGCATGACCATCGGCGCCTCCTTCATGCTGGCGATGATCGTCGGGCCCGCACTCAATGCTTGGGTGGGGGTTCCGGGCATCTTCTGGGTAACGGCCGGGCTGGCGGTGCTGGGGATGGCCATGATCGCCTGGGTGGTGCCAACACCGCTGCGCAGCACGGTGCACCGCGATGCCGAACCGGTGCCCGCGATGTTCCGACGCGTCCTGAGCAACCTGGAGCTGTTGCGACTCGACCTGGGGATCTTCTCCCTGCACCTGATTCTGACCTCGCTGTTCCTTGCGGTGCCGTTGGTCCTGCGCGACGTGGGGGTCGCGCCGGCCGATCATGCCCTGGTGTATCTGCCCATCATGCTCATCGCCATCGTCGGCATGGTGCCTTTCGTGATCATGGCCGAGAAGAAGGGGCGCATGAAGGGGGTATTCCTGGGCGCGGTCGGCACCCTGGGTCTGGCGCAGCTACTGCTGTGGCGCTTCGGCCACAGTTTCTGGCCGCTGGTGCTGGGCGTGGCGGTGTTCTTCGTTGCCTTTAACCTGCTGGAGGCGATTCTCCCCTCCCTGGTGTCGAAGACGGCGCCTGCCGATGCCAAGGGAACGGCGATGGGAGTGTACTCGACCTCCCAGTTTGCCGGTGCCTTCGTCGGTGGCGCACTCGGTGGCTGGGTGCATCAGCACGAGGGTGTCATGGCGGTGTTCCTGTTCGGTGCCGTTGCAGCCCTGATCTGGCTGCTTGCGGCCCTTGGAATGCGCCAGCCCGGTCGGTATAGCAGTGAACTGCTGCATCTGCCTTCCCAGGCGCTGGCCGACCCCGCGGGCCTGGCACGTGAGCTCCAGGCCGCTCCCGGGGTGGTGGAGGCGGTGGTCGTCCCCGAGGAGGGCGTGGCCTATCTGAAGGTGGACCGGCGTCACTACGAGTCCTCGGCAGTGGATGCAATTGTCGGGGCGCCGGCGTAACATCGTCGACCTGACACTGAGTCGAGAGAGGTCGCTCCACGGAGGGGGCGGCACAATCAATCAAAGGGGGCAAAATGGCCAGCAGAGGCATCAACAAAGTCATTCTCATCGGCAACCTCGGGCAGGATCCGGAGGTCCGCTACATGCCCAACGGGGGCGCGGTGTGCAATATCACGGTCGCCACCTCGGAGACCTGGAAGGACAAGAACACCGGCGAACAGCAGGAGCGCACCGAGTGGCATCGGGTCGTGATGTTCCGTCGCCTGGCGGAGATCGCGGGGGAATACCTGCGCAAGGGCTCCAAGGTCTATCTCGAGGGAAAGCTGCAGACGCGCAAGTGGCAGGATCAGCAGGGCAACGACCGCTACACCACTGAGATCGTAGCCGACGAAATGCAGATGCTCGATTCGCGCGGGGGAGGCAGCGCCGAGTTTGCGCCCCGCCAGCAGGGGCAGCAGCCGGCGCAAAACCAGGGCGCGGCCCCAGCCGCCCAGCCGGTCGACAACAGTTACGACGACGACATTCCCTTCTAGGATTTGCCGGGGCCGGCGCTGGCAGGCCCTGGCCCCACTGCGATTCTCGCGTGCCTGGTCCCGGCGATGCGCGATAGAAGCATATTCCTACGAGCCACGTCTTGCACTATGCACCCGAGGAACTGCCGCCGACCTCCATGGCACGGCATCTCGCGGGGTGAAATCGCCCTTTGTTGGCAGTAAATCTTCGCAATTGCGTGCGATTCGTGCCTCGATCCGGGCGCGTGCTCGCCACGATCTACTTGCGCAGAGCGGACCAGAGGCTCCAAAAACATTCGAATATTATTAATTCAACGAATGTAAATGATTGTTGTAAAAGGGGTTTTCTGGCGCTAGATTGAGTCGGTAGTTCGCTTCGCAAGCGGGAGAAACCGACGGCATGCATTCTCAATGGCCATCCTGTTACAGATCCTTCCTGTGTGCCCTGGCGCTATGCCTGATGATCGCTGCCCAGGCCGCGTTCGCTTCGCCCCGCTATTGGCAGGACAAGCGCTACATAGAGCGCAGCTTCTACGATATCGCCCTGAAGGCGGAGTATGCGGAGGATAAAGTCAGGCCGGTGATCAAGCGCTGGGCCTCGCCGTTGCGGGTATGGGTCTACAGCGGTGCCGGTGAGGGGAGGGTGCAGCGCCGCCTGCTATCACAACACCTGGACCGGCTCGGCGACATTGCCCGTCTGCCGACCCGTCTGGTCAAGCGGCGCAAGGATGCAAACGTTCTGGTGTTCTTCGCCTCCGAGAAGGAGCTCGGCCGGCTGATGAAGCGGGAGATGCCTGCCCTGGCGGGGCAGCGGATGCCGCTCAGTTACTGCATGGGCGCCATTCGCTACAACGACCGGGCCGAGATCGTGCGCGGAACCGTGGTGATCCCGGTCGAGCGCACGCTGGCCGAGGGCAAGCTGGAGGCCTGCATCGTCGAGGAGGTGACGCAGCTGCTGGGGCTGATCAATGATTCAAAGTTCGCCCGCCATACCGTATTTAGCGACCTGACGGACAACGATCGCCTGACCGGGCTGGACTACCTGCTGATCCGCCTGCTCTATTCGTCGGCCATCCGGCCCGGTATGGACCTGCGTCAGGTCATGCCCAGGGTCCGCCGGCAACTCGATCAATGGGAAAAGGCGGGTCTCATCGGCAAGGCCGAGCAGATCGTCAGCCGCGAATTCCAGGTGGCTGCTGCGGGCGGCTGACCCTCTCCAGAGTCGCCACATATATCCGTTCAAATTCGTCAATAGTGACGTCGCCAGACTGCTCGGTTTGGCAGCATTGACCAGCCCAGCCACTACCGGCGCTCGTGTGGGACGCGAGGTCTCGGTATGGTCTGTGTAGGGGAAAACGCGGGCCCGACAGTCGGCACGGGCGGGTGCTATGGCTGCAAGTAGCCGAGCAGACGTTCCCAGCCAAGTTGCAGGCGTGCTTCGATGGCATCCAATGTGCGCAACAGGGATTCGTCGCCGAACAGGCGCATGCCTGCATAGATCAAGGCGAGCACGAAGGCGGTCCACAGTAGCTTGCGCAACCTCCGCCCCAGCCGGGTACCAAAGCCCGATGTCGCACTGCGCGGGCGATGCGGTACGGCGACCTCGTCGAGAACACGCTCACCGATCTCATGCAGGACCGAGGTCAGCGATTCTCCCTCGCGGCGTGGCAACCGTCCCTCGGCAAGTGGTGGGTACAGGGCTCGCAGGTGGTCGGCGAGCACCTCGACGTCGTGGTCCCAGTCGCGGTCGTCGAGCCTGGCAGCTTGTAGCATGGCCAGTTGGCGGATGCCCGGCGGCAAGGATTCGGTCGCGGGCATGCGTGCATCACCCACCAGCACCGGCACGACCTGCTTGCCCTGCTTGAATGCGGCCTCGATTTCGGCACGTACCCAGTCGTTCGGCTCGAACAGGCGCGACGCGTGGCCTTCGACCGGATCGGTCCAATGCGGTCCGATGACGACCAGGAGCAGATCGCTGGCCGCAATCGCCCGATGCAGCACATCGGTGAAATCACGGCCGACCGGGATCTCGACGTCGCGAAATACCCGCTCTGGCCCCAGGCGTTCCCCGAGATCGTCGGCCAGACGGCCCGCGAAACCCTGGCTGTCGTCTCGCCGATAACTGATGAACACCCCTGTCATCGAGTCGGCCCCTGCTGTCGTCCTGATTGGAACAGTCTTTGATATTAGCCCATCAGGGGCCCTGTACGACGGGGAGGTGACGGCGAGCGCTATAGCGGATCGAATGCGGAAACGGAGTCTGTTCTATCACGGCGCGACATCAGATGCCCCGATTACGCGGCAATACCCGGCGCGATGAGCAGCAATGCTCGGTGCGACCCTATCGTGTTTGCTGGCCCCTCGGACCGCGGCGGGAGGCTGTTCCTCCTATCGAGCTGTCGCGGGCGTCATCCAGCGCAACCAGGCATAGCCGGCCACGCCCGCCAACACGGAGGAGGCAAGAATACCCATCTTGGCGGCGTTGATCAGTGCGGTATCTCCATAGAAGGCGAGATCGGCGATAAATATCGACATGGTAAAGCCGATGCCTGCCAACAGGCCTGCGCCAATCATGTGGCTTAGCGTGACCCCTTCCGGCAGTTGCCCCACGCCGAGGCGTAGCGCCAGCCAGACGCTTCCCGCCACCCCGATCAGCTTGCCCACGACCAGGCCCAGCAGGATGCCGGGTGCCACGCTGCCCGCGGCCGCCTGGGTGACGCTTTCGCTGGTGAGCATGATGGCCGCGTTCGCCAGGGCAAACAGTGGGATTACCACGTAGGTTACCGGCAGGTGCAAGCCGCTCTCCAGGCGCTGCAGCGGCGATACGCTGAGCGAGACGGTCTGAGAAATCTGCCACAAGGTGGCCGTCTGTGCAGGATTGCGAACCAGCGGCTCGCCGGGGCGATCTTTTTCGGCGAACTGGTCCAGCAGTGGCTGCATGCGATCGAGGAAGGCGCGGGTGCCAAAACGCGGACGCGCGGGAATGGTCCATGCAGCGAAGATGCCCGCCACGGTGGCATGTACCCCGGAGCCCTCGAAGGCTATCCAAAGGAAGACCGTCATCAGGAAGTAGGGCAGCGGTTTGCGCACCCCCAGGCGGTTGAGCACGACCAGCCCGCCGAATATCAGCGCGGCAGCCCCGAGGTATTGGAAGTCGAGGGCGTCGGTATAGAACAGCGCGATGACCGTGACGGCGCCCAGGTCGTCGACAATGGCCAGCGCGACCAGAAAGGTCAACAGCGCCTTCGGAATCCGGTTGCCCAGCAGCGCCATGACGCCCACTGCGAAGGCGATGTCGGTCGCCATGGGGATGCCCCAGCCCCTCGCCCCTTCGGTGCCTACATTGAGCCCGGCATAGATGAGGGCAGGGACCACCATGCCGCCGATAGCGGCGATGATCGGCAGGATGGCCTGGCGTACGCTCGACAGCTCACCCACCAGCACTTCACGCTTGATCTCGAGACCCACGACGAAGAAGAACAGCGTCATCAGGCCATCGTTGATCCAATGGTGCACGCTGTGTTCGATCCGCCAACTGCCCGAGAAGAATCCGATCTCGACCTCCATCAGGTGGTGGTAGGCGGTTGCCACCGGAGAGTTGCCGATCACCAGGGCGATGACCGCACAGGCCATGAGCAGCATACCCATCGTCGTCTGGCGATGGATGAATTCCTCGAAGGGGGTCAGGATGCGCTCGAGGGTGCGCTCCCAGGGGGCCAGGTATTCTCCACTGTGGGGCATGGTCGGTTCCTTAGAAAATGAGCGCCAGTATAGACCGGAACAGGCTTCCTGGCGCATTTCCCCGGTACATGGCCGGGCTCTCAGAAGTTTATTATCGTCAGCGAGGCCAGACGCTTGAATTGAGAGACATCGAGCGTCTCGGGACGGGCGCCTGGATCGATGCCGAGGGCCTCGATCTGTCCACCGGACAGCACATCCTTCAGGGTATTGCGCAAGGTCTTGCGTCGCTGCGAAAAGGCGCGGCGCACCAGATCGGCGAACATGCGGGGGTCATCTATGCCGACCGCCTCCTCCGGCAGCGGGGTCAGCCGCACGATGCTCGAATCCACCCTGGGGGCCGGCTTGAAGGCGCCTGGCCCGATATCGAACAGCCGTTCCACCCTGCAGTATGCTTGCAGCATGACCGACAGACGCCCGTAGATCTTGTTGCCAGGTCCTGCGGCCATGCGCTCGACCACCTCCTTCTGCAGCATGAAATGCATGTCCTGGATGTCGTGACGGTAATCCAGCAGGTGAAACAGGATGGGGGTGGAGATGTTGTAGGGCAGGTTGCCCACGACGCGCAGGGGGCGCTGGTCGGTACGCAGTTGGTGAAAATCGAACCTGAGCGCATCCGCATTGTGCAGGTGCAAAACCCCATGCGGCGCACAGGCCTCTTGCACGAGTGGCGCGAGATCACGATCGATCTCAATGGCGTCCATCTCACCGACGGCTTGCAGCAGCGGTATGGTCAGCGCCGCCTGCCCAGGCCCGATCTCGACCAGATGATCGCCCGGTCGAGGCGCAATCGCCTGCACGATCTTTCGGATGACGATGGGGTCGTGCAGAAAGTTCTGGCCGAAGCGTTTCCTGGGACGGTGGGTCAAGGGGTTGTCCTGGTGATTTCGAAGGAATTCAGGCGATTATGAAGCAGTGGGTCGGGAATGCCCATGGGGATCAGGCAGTTAGATGCTTGTGGGAAAAGAAGGTGGGTCGCTTCGGTTTTAGCCGAGAATCTCACACACTTGGATGCCAAGACGGCGGAGCCCGAAGCCCCGAGGCGGCCGCCGTGCCGGGCACCGCCCCAGGCGAGTTTGTTCGACTGACCAATC
>JANTHJ010000037.1 GCA_024762475.1 Chromatiales bacterium
TGTCGGGCTGGGGCCCTGCAGTTGGAAGACGAGCTCGTCGATACCGTCGCTCAGCAACGGGAGCTCGAATTTCTTGAGGCGTTGCACGATCGATTGCCTGCTGATGGAATCGGTCTTGCCCCGGCGCTTGCAGTCGAAGAGCGCCGTGAGTGATTTGAGGAATACGACCACGCGAATGCGGTGGGTGTCACGCTTGCGCTCGATCCAGTAGCCGCGCCCGGACCGGCTCAGATTGGGGTTGTCGATAGTGACGTCGTAGGGGTGGAGTTCGGCCAGGGTCTCGTAGGCCTCGTCCAGAATCTCCACCTGCCGATCCATGGTCTTGTCCTTCAGGCGTGCCTTGAAACTCTCGTCATAGGTCTGGTGCCCGTGCAGGGCGCCGACCTGCAGGGTGTAATGATCGCGCGATACCACCAGGTGTCGCGGGTCCGCTGGCTGTTGCTCGAGAAAGGTGGATTTCCCCGCACCCGGCACGCCAACCAGCAGGGTGAGGGTGTGGGGCAGGTCGCGAGGCCGGTGAGGGGTGCGCGGCAGTCCCGATACCCGCTGCTGAAAATTCACGATGGCCTCGTCCCGGTAGAGCGGCTCGCGTGAAGGATGGACCTGGCGTGCCCGCATGTCGCAGCGCGCATAGACGGCCAGATCGCGCAGCAGGGCCTCTTCATGCCGGTAGTGGCGGATCAGGCTCTCGTAGTCCGGCTTGCCGAACTTGATGTGGTTCATCACTTCGTAATGATTGGCGATGATCTTGAGGGTCCGCACGATCTGCTCGCCGGGAACCCCCGCGAAGGGCAGGATGTCCAGTGCCATGGCCATGGAAACGGGTTCGTAGTCGCCGAACAGGACCTTGCCGTCCTTTTCGCGCCGCGTGACGAGGCGGCCGACATCGTGCAGCAGGCAGGCCCAGCGTACCGCGGGATCGGCGCCGTACCGCAGCGCATTCTCGTAGCAGGCCCGGGTATGGGTCCAGACGTCCCCTTCCAGGTGATGCCTCGATTCGTAGGTGCAGGCCCTCATGCGATCGACATAGGCCGCACAATGGCGCTCGAACCACGCCAGCTGATCGTCTTCCATCGTTTCTTATCGTATCGCCACTTCCCGGTGGCTATTGTGCCATGCAGGTGTTGTGAGTCAGTGCAGTTCCTCGATACTGAATCGCTTCTCGAGAACCTGCGGGGTGATCAGGCCGTAGCCCTGTTGTTGCCAATAGCCCAGTTCGGTGATGGCCGAAGGCACAACCTCGATAAAGTCCTGGAAATCGTTCACGTGGTATCCGAAGTCGCTTGCCGCCAGGGCGCACACCCTGAATTTCACACCCAGCTGGGCATAGTAGCGCATGCGATCCACCGCTTCCTTGTATTGCGAGTAGTTCTTCTCCACCACCGTGACCAATTCGGTTCCATGGATGACCACCACGATGTCCATCATCTCCGGCGCCAGGTCATAGGGCGATTCGGTGAGGGGGTTGATGTAGGAACGCAGCCAGAACAGGGCACTGTTGATCTTGCGCGGGTCATCGAAATAGAAATCGAACACCGCCTTCGGGTCTTCATACGGGGTGTGCACCATACGACCGGCTGCGATGCCGGCCTGCATTGACAACAGCAGCCCCAGGGCAATGACAAGCTGTTTGGCGCACGCAGCCATGAGTTCCTCCGTCGTCTTGTGGCAATCGTTTGGAGCGGACTCGCTGTGGATCATCGATCCATCACGGTCCTGCATTTGCTCCGGTTATCGACTAGCATAGTCAACAATGACGCATTTGGCAGAAGCGGCAGAAACGGCAGCCATGTGGCAGTGCAGGCGAGGAGAGAGTCGGTGCGCAAGAAAATTCGCGAACCCAATTGCCAACAGTTGATCGACAGCTTCCCCGATCCTTTCGTGGTGATCGACCGTAACTACACCATCGTCACGGCGAACCGTCGCTATGCCAAGCACTATGGCGCACAGGCCGGCGACCTGATAGGACGACGCTGCCATGAGGTGTCGCACCACCTCGACAGTCCCTGCAGCCAGCATGGCGAGCACTGCCCGCTGGAAGAGCTGTTCCGTACCGGTGAGCCGGGGCAGGTGATGCATGTGCATTACGATGGCGAGGGCAATGCCGAACAGGTTCAGATCAATGCCACTCCGCTGTTCGATGACCAGGGCAAGCTGCAGTTCATGGGAGAGACCATCATCCCAGTGCGGACCCGCAGTACCGAGACCTTCGTGGTGGGCATGTCCGACGGTATGCAGCTGGTGGCCAAGCAGGCGCAGCGGGTGGCCGCCACCCGGACCACAGTGCTGGTGGTGGGCGAAAGCGGGACCGGCAAGGAGTGCCTGGCCCGCTACATCCATGAACAATCCGATCGTAGCGAGGGGCCCTTCGTGGTCTTCGATTGTGCGGGTGGCGGCAATGGCGAGGAGCTCGAGCGCCGCCTGTTCGGGCAACTGGCCCCCGAGGGAGGGGAGCTGATAGCCCAGGGCGTGTTCCAGCAGGCCGATGGGGGGACTCTGTTCATCGACGAGTTGTGTGAGCTGCCCAAGTCTTCGCAGATCCGGCTGTTGCGGGCGCTGGAATGCGGCGAGATCAAGCCGCTGGGGGCGACCGATTATTTCCGGGTGGATGTGCGGGTGATCGTCGCCTCGGTGGGAGACATGCGTGAACAGGTGGAGTCGGGCGCGCTGCGCAAGGATCTGTACTACCGCCTCTCCGCCTTCCCGATCCAGTTGCCGCCCTTGCGAGAGCGACGCAAGGACATTCTCCCGCTGGCGCAACATTTCCTGAAGCAGCTGCGGGAAGGCGGACAGACGGGAGTGGAGCTGACGCCGGCAATGGCAGAGGTATTGCTGGGCCATCACTACCCGGGCAACGTGCGCGAGCTGCGCAACCTGATCGAACGTGCCCTGATCTATGCGGCGGACGAGCCATTGCGCCCGGAGCACCTGGTGTTCGACCACCTGCTGTTTGCCGAGGATGCAGACCGGCTGGCGCGTCGGCCAGTGCTGGACGAGAGTACACGAAAGCTGGTGGACCGGCGCGGGTCCGGCCCGAGCCCAGAGGAGATGCTACAGGTCCTGGAGGAATGCGGCGGCCACCGGGGAAAGGCGGCGCAACGGCTGGGTATCAGCGAGCGCACCCTGTATCGGCGTTTGAAGAAGCTGCGGGCCATCGACTGACTTTCCTGAGCGGATGGCCCACACCTCTGATCATGCAAAACCGTGCAGGATGGCTTAGGTTCAACGAAACCAATCGGCTGCCCTGCCGGTGTTGGGTTTCGCGGAGCTCAACCTCACCCTACGAGAGATCCCCAGGAGGCACCACCCAAATGACCAGAAGGGGGGATCCTGCTGATCTGTCGTTGCGTTTCTCCCCTTTGCGGACCTTCGCGTCCTTAGGGAAGCTCTGATCAATTCGTAACACGCCATCTTGCGGCGCAAAATCGCCCATTTCCGCGTTGCGGATCTTCGCAATAGGCCGGCTATTACGTGCGATCCGCGCCTTGAACTGGGCGATTCTTCACCACAATCTGCTCGCGTCAGAATTAATCAGAGCTTCCTTAGCGGTGAGTGGTTTTCCACATTAACCGATCCAGCTCAGCACTCGGTGATACTGACCGCCAGCCCCCCCAGCGAGGTCTCCTTGTACTTGTGCGACATCTCTTCGCCGGTCCGACGCATCGCCTCGATGCAGGCGTCGAGCGGCATGAAGTGCTCTCCCGTCTCCATGCGCGCCAGCGAGGCGGCGGCATAGGCCTTGATGGCCCCAAAACCGTTGCGCTCGATACAGGGCACCTGGACGAGGCCAGCGACCGGATCACAGGTCATGCCCAGATGATGCTCGAGCGCCATTTCGGCGGCCTGCTCCACCTGCGCCGGACTGCCGCCGCGGGCGGCGCACAGGCCGGCCGCGGCCATCGCCGATGCCGCCCCCACCTCGCCCTGACAGCCGACCTCTGCACCCGAGATGGAGCTGTTGTGCTTGATCAGACCGCCGATGGCGGCCGCGGTGAGCAGGAAATCGCGCACCTGTGTCGCCGAGCCGCCTTCGTGCTCGACGAAATGATGGAGCACTGCCGGCACCACCCCGGCGGCTCCATTGGTGGGCGCGGTGACGACCAGATGGCCGGCGGCGTTCTCCTCGTTGACCGCCATCGCGTAGGCGCATAGCCAGTCGTTGGGACTGGTCTGCTGCGGGTGCTCGAGCAACTGATGATGCAGTGATGCCGCGCGTCGCCGGATGCCCAGACCGCCGGGCAACTCTCCTTCGGCGGTCAGTCCGTTGTGCACGCACTGCTGCATGGCCTGCCAGATCGCATCCAGGCGTCGGTCGAGGTCGTCGACTGCGCGACAGCTGGACTCGTTGATGCGCTTCATCTCGGCGATCGAAAGGGCATGCTGCTGTGCCAGCGCCAGCATCTCGGCGGCGGTGGCGAAGCCGTAGGGGCAGGTTTCGCTGACCGCGCCGGTGCTGCGCAGGGGCGCGTCGAGCCTGCCGATCTCCTCGAGATCGGCGAGGAAGCCACCGCCGATGGAGAAACAGATATGCTCCAACCGGGGGGTGCCGTGCCGGTCCAGGAGCCGAAATATCATGCCGTTCGGGTGTTGCGGCAGGGGTTCTCCCCTGTCGAACACCAGGTCGGTATCAGGCGAGAAGCGCACCTCGTCAGAGGTGTCCAGGGGCAGCGGCAGGTCGCGTGCAAGTGCCTCGGCCAGGGGCTCGAGTTCACGGCTGGCGGCGTCTTCCGGGGCCAGGCCATGCAGCCCCAGGGTGATGGCCCGATCGGTGGCGTGACCCTTGCCGGTCCATGCCAGGGATCCTTTCAGAATGCACTGGATCCGGCAGGGGCCGTCGGCCGCATGGGCGCCGAGCCAGTCGGCTACCTGTTTGGCAAATCCGCGTGCAGCGCGCATCGGACCCATCGTATGTGAGCTGGAGGGGCCGATCCCTATCTTGAACAGTTCCAGGACGCTGATGAACATGCGTTTGCTATCGCCGAAGGGCTCCTTCTGATTATGGACGCTTGGGCGGCCCGCTGCGCGTCTTGTGTCGTGACCGCCCCTTGGGCGGCGGGTTTTCCTTCACCTGCAGCACCCGCCAACTGCCTGGCGACAATCGGTCCAGGCGATAGGACCCCACCTGGGTACGGATCAGTCTCAGCGTAGGGAAGCCCACTGCCGCGGTCATCCGCCGCACCTGGCGGTTGCGCCCCTCGCGGATCTGCAGTTCCAGCCAGCTGGTGGGGATCCGGGCGCGATAGCGGACGGGCGGGTCGCGCGGCCACAGCCACTCCGGTTCGGCGATCCGTCGCGCACGCGCCGGAAGGGTGGGGCCCTCCTTGAGTTTCACGCCCTGGCGCAGCCGGGCCAGCGCCGCATCGTCGATCTCGCCCTCCACCTGGGCCAGGTAGGTCTTCCAGGTGCGCTTGTGCGGATGGGTCAGCTGGTGGGCCAGACCACCGTCGTCGGTGAGCAGCAACAGGCCCTCGCTGTCCCGGTCCAGCCGCCCGGCGGGGTAGACGCCGGGGAGCGAGAGGTAGTCGGCCAGCGTGGCGCGCCCGCTCGCGTCGGTGAACTGGCTGAGCACGTCGAACGGCTTGTTGAACAGGAGCAGGCGCGGCATAGGGCAGGGCGTTGAAGGCGTTAGATGGTAGAATTCCGGCCTTTCCGAAAATCACGTTGGACTGAATCACATGGCATTCGACAAGATACAGGTTCCTGCCGATGGGCAGAAGATCACCGTCAACCCCGATTTTTCGCTGGACGTGCCCGACAACCCCATCGTGCCCTTCATCGAAGGCGACGGCATCGGTGTGGACATCACCCCGGTGATGAAGAAGGTCGTGGACGCAGCGGTGGAAAAGGCCTATGGCGGTGACCGCGATATCGCCTGGATGGAGATCTATGCCGGCGAGAAGGCCACCCGGGTCTATGGAGAGGGTGTATGGCTGCCCGCCGAGACCATGGAGGCAGTGCGCGAATATGTGGTTTCCATCAAGGGGCCCCTGACCACGCCCGTCGGCGGTGGTATCCGCTCGCTGAACGTGAGCCTGCGCCAGGAACTCGATCTGTATGTCTGCCTGCGCCCGGTGCGTTATTTCGACGGCACCCCCAGTCCCGTGTGCCATCCGGAGTACACCGACATGGTGATCTTCCGCGAGAACTCCGAGGATATCTACGCCGGGATCGAATGGGCGGCGGGGACGCCGGAGGCGGAGAAGATCGTCGATTTCCTGTTGAATGAGATGGGCGTGACCAAGATCCGCTTCCCGGAGACCTCGGGCATCGGCATCAAGCCGGTCTCCAGCGAGGGCACCAAGCGCCTGGCGCGCAAGGCGATTCAGTATGCCATCGACAACGATCGCGATTCGGTGACCCTGGTGCACAAGGGCAACATCATGAAGTTCACCGAGGGTGCCTTCAAGGAATGGGGCTACGAACTGGCCAAGGAGGAGTTCGGCGCAGTCGAACTCGATGGCGGTCCCTGGTGCAGCTTCAAGAATCCCAAGACGGGCAAGGAGATCGTGGTCAAGGACGTGATCGCCGATGCCTTCCTGCAGCAGATTCTGCTGCGCCCGAAAGAGTACGACGTGATCGCCACGCTCAACCTCAATGGCGACTACATCTCGGATGCCCTGGCGGCGCAGGTCGGTGGCATCGGTATCGCCCCGGGCGCCAACCTGTCCGACACGGTGGGCATGTTCGAGGCCACCCATGGCACCGCCCCCAAGTACGCCGGCCAGGACAAGGTCAACCCGGGATCGCTGATTCTCTCCGCCGAGATGATGCTGCGCCACATGGGCTGGAGCGAAGCGGCCGATCTGATCATCAAGGCGATGGGCGAGACCATCAGCGCCAAGACCGTGACCTATGATCTCGAGCGATTGATGGAGGGGGCGACCCTGTTGAGCTGTTCGCAGTTCGGCGATGCCATGATCTCGCATATGTGAGCCGGGGGAGGGGCGGTCGGGTTCCCGCTTTGCCACGGCGGGGGCCGGGCCGCCCCAGCCGCAAGCGAAATGGTTATCGGGCCTGAAGGCCCTCCCACGGCTGGAGTCATCCGCCCGAGTCCGTGGGAGCGGTTTCAGCCGCCACATCCGAGTGACGCAGGACCTTGCCAGCACTTATGAGGGGGTGGCCTACATCGTTGATCAAGGGACAGTGATAACCGGCAAGACGATGAATTGTCGGAATGAATTCCGACCTAGCCTGGACTGTAGGCCAGGCTTCAGCCCGGCACCGTTGCACATCGGAGGTCGGTTCGAGCGCGTTTTTCACACCAAACTGGCTTCCGCGAGGCGCACCGAGGATGGACAGGGCAACTGAGAGAACGGGCGGCGGCTGGAGCGGGCTATTCGCCTACTACCTGTTCTTCGCCTATTTCTCGGTGGTCGATCAGGCCATCGTCTATTTCAGCGGCATCGCCGACCTGTTCGGTCTGGTACAGGCTTTTGTCATGAGCCTGCTGTGGCTGGTGCCGTTGCTGATCTTTCCCGGCCGTGCGCGGATGATTGCCGGGGCCATCGGCGTGGCGCTGTGGTTCAGTTCGCTGATCTCCCTGGGATATCTTGCCATCTACCACCAGGAGTTCTCCCAGGGCGTGATCTTCACCCTGTTCGAGTCGAACTGGGCCGAGTCCAGCGAATACCTGGAGTCCTATTTCGCCTGGTGGATGGTACCGGCGTTCATTCTCTATTCCCTGCTGCCCTGGCTGATGTGGCGCCGTCTGAAGCCGCTGCAGTTGGCTTCCGGGACACGGCTGGCGCTCGCCGTCGGGGTGTTCTTGGTGGTGTGCTGGCCCGGCCTGGGGCCTTGGGCGCTGAAGGGCGCGCCACCGGAACTCGCCCTGCGCCTCCAGGCCGATCACATGGAGCCGGTCGCGCCCTGGCAGCTGGTGATCGGCTATGCGAAATATCGCGATGCGCTGCAGGCTACGGAGAACCGGCTGCTGAGCGAGGCGGGACACCGAGCCCTGCCGGGTTTGAGCGACAGGAATCACGACACCGCCAATACGTTGGTCCTGGTCATCGGCGAGTCCACCAGCAGCCGGAGGATGGGGCTTTACGGCTATTCGCGCGAGACCACCCCGCGGTTATCGGCCTTGGCCCCAGAGCTCCTGGTCTTCGACCAGGTCTATGCCTCGCGCCCCTACACCATCGAATCCCTGGAACAGGTCTTGTCCTTTGCCGACCAGACCCATCCCAAGCGCTACCTGCAGAGCCCGACCCTGATCGAGATCATGAAACAGGCGGGCTACCGCACCTATTGGATCACCAACCAGCAGACCCAGACCCGACGCAACACCTTGCTCACCACCTTCTCGAAGCAGGCGGACGAGCAGATCTACCTGAACAACAACCGATCACAGAATTCGGCGCGCTACGATGAAGTGGTGCTCCGGCCCTTCCAGGATATTCTGAACAATGAGGTGCCGAAGAAATTCATCCTGGTCCACCTCATCGGTACCCACCGTGCCTACCACTATCGCTATCCCGAGCGTTTCAACGTCTTCGAAAAAAGGGACGATACGCCGCCCTGGCTGCGCAAGGCCCGCCAGCGCCGTGAATACAACGATTATGACAACGCGGTCCTGTATAACGACTACGTCGTGGCAAATCTGATCCAGCGGCTGAAGCAAAGCGGCGAGAACGGATTTCTGGTCTATTTCGCCGACCATGGAGAGGAGGTGTACGATTTTCCCGGTCGGCCGTTTGCCGGCCGCAACGAGCGCGCGCCCACGCTGCCGATGTACAGTGTTCCGTTCCTGATCTGGCGTAGCGAGAGCTGGAAACGGCGCAATCCGGTGGACGATCCGGCGCGGATGCGGCATCGCCTCTACAGCCTGTCCGATTTCATCTATACCTGGCTCGACCTGGCGGGTATTTCCTTTGAGGGATTCGATCCGGGCAGGAGCATCGTCAACCGGGCGTATCGACCGCATCCGGTGCTGATTGGCGATCCGGCAAAGCCGGAAACCCTGATCGACCTGAGGGCACAGTTCCGCGCCGCAGCCCAGAGAGCGGGTGCGGAAATGCCGCCCACGGCGCCACCCAAATAAAAGCCCTGACAGGCCAGGGCCTGCCAGGGCGTTGTGCCATCGAATGACGGCTTGAGCCGCTCAGGCCACGGCAGACTGTACCGCGTGCAGCTTGAGCGCATGCAGTCCTTTCGGACCCTCCTCCACCTCGAATTCGACCCGCTGCCCCTCCTTGAGGGTACGGTAGCCATCCATCTCGATCGCGCTGAAGTGGACGAAGATGTCCTGATCACCTTCGTCCGGGGTTACGAAGCCATAACCCTTTGCATTGTTGAACCATTTGACTACACCAGTGACCATCTTCAATCCTCCCATGGGGTTTGCTGCTGCGATACGCCACGGGTAACCTGGCTATTGTTGTGGGGGTGGCAGCCCGGAGACGCATCGTTTGCCGAGTATAGTCGCTACGGCGCAGGGGTCAAACAAGTGTCTGTATTTTCAATAGATTTGTACCTTCTAATGTACTGATGGCGATGCTGTGAGGGCGACCTTTGCTATAGTTTCCGCATGGCCAATGCCCTTGAATTCCTGCGTTTGCAACCTATCTGCGATCCTTCAGAATAGTCGCTGTAGTGGAGACGCCCGAACCAACGAGGCCATGAGCAGCAAAGACGATCACAAGCCGGATGACGGGGGACTCGCGGTCGAGCCGGCGAAGCCGAAACTCAAACGACCGCCCATGTACAAGGTCATCCTCCTGAATGACGACTACACTCCCATGGAGTTCGTGGTGCATGTGCTCGAGCACTTTTTCCACATGGATCGCGAGAAAGCGACCCGTGTCATGTTGCATGTGCACACGCGAGGCGTGGGGGTATGCGGGGTATTCACCCGCGAGATTGCAGAGACGAAGGTCAACCAGGTCAACGAGTTCTCCCGCGCCAATCAGCACCCCTTGCTGTGCGACATGGAAGAGGCCTGAGGGATTTTTTGCCGCCACCGGGCGGTCTATTACAGGATGAATTTTTTCACGCAGGTGTTCTCAAGATGTTAAGTAAGGAGCTCGAATTCACCCTCAACCAGGCCTTTCGCGAGGCCCGGGATCAGCAGCACGAGTTCATGACTATCGAACACCTGTTGCTGGCACTACTGGACAACCCCACCGCGGCCGAGGTGCTGCGCGCCTGCGCGGCAGACATTCCGGCCCTGCGCAAGGATCTGGTGGAATTCCTCGAGGAGACGACGCCGCGCATTCCATCCGGCGAGGACCGTGAGACCCAGCCCACCCTGGGCTTTCAGCGCGTGTTGCAGCGCGCGGTCTTTCACGTGCAATCCTCGGAGAACACGGAGGTAGGTGGGGCCAACGTACTGGTGGCTATCTTCAGCGAGCAGGATTCCCAGGCAGTCTACTTCCTGGAAAAGCAGGGGATCACGCGCCTGGACGTGGTCAACTATATCTCCCACGGTATCTCCAAGGTGGCCAGTGACCCGGATCACCAGCGGAGCGAAGGGGAAGTGCCCGCCGAAACCGAGGACAACCAGGGAGAAGGCAGCGCGCTCTCCACCTGGGCCTCCAACCTGAACGAGCTGGCTCGCGCTGGCAAGATTGACCCGCTGATCGGTCGGCGTCTGGAGGTGGAGCGGACCATCCAGATTCTTTGCCGGCGGCGCAAGAACAATCCTTTACTGGTAGGCGAGGCCGGCGTAGGTAAGACGGCTATCGCCGAGGGTCTGGCGCGGCGCATCGTGGAGGGCGAGGTGCCCGATGTGCTGGCCAACAGCACCCTCTATGCTCTGGACCTGGGCAGCCTGGTGGCGGGTACCAAGTATCGAGGTGATTTCGAGAAGCGGCTCAAGGCCGTGTTGGCCGAACTCAAGGCCCAGCCTGAAGCGGTGCTGTTCATCGATGAGATTCACACCATTATCGGTGCGGGTGCGGCCTCCGGTGGCGTCATGGATGCCTCCAACCTGATCAAGCCAATGCTGGCGAACGGCGATCTGCGGTGCATCGGCTCGACCACCTACCAGGAATATCGCGGCATCTTCGAGAAGGACCGCGCGCTGACCCGCCGTTTTCAGAAGGTGGACATCGAGGAGCCCTCGGTCGAGGACACTATCCAGATTCTCAAGGGGCTGAAGACCCGCTTCGAAGAGCACCACCAGGTGAAGTATTCGGCACGTGCGTTGCGCTCGGCCGCCGAGCTGGCCGAGAAGTACATCAATGACCGGCATATGCCCGACAAGGCCATCGATGTGATCGATGAGGCGGGGGCGGCCAACCAGCTGCTGGCGCCGTCAAAGCGCAAGAAGACCGTCGGGGTGGGTGAGGTGGAGGCCATTGTGGCCAAGATCGCGCGGATTCCGCCGCGCAAGGTCTCGAGCACCGATACCGAGGCACTGAAGAACCTGACCCGTGATCTGCAGATGGTGGTGTTTGGCCAGGATCCGGCGATCGAGGCACTGTCTGCCGCGATCCGCATGAATCGCTCCGGACTGGGGCAGGAGGAGAAGCCCATCGGCTCCTTCCTGTTCGCGGGCCCGACTGGGGTCGGCAAGACCGAGGTGACCCGGCAGCTGGCCCGGGTCTTGGGCATGCAGCTGATCCGATTCGACATGTCCGAGTACATGGAGCGGCACACGGTTTCGCGTCTGATCGGCGCACCGCCGGGTTATGTGGGTTTCGATCAGGGTGGCCTGCTGACCGAGGAGATCAACAAGCATCCGCACGCGGTTCTGCTGCTGGACGAGATCGAGAAGGCCCATCCGGATGTGTTCAACCTGCTGTTGCAGGTAATGGATCATGGCACCCTGACCGACAACAATGGCCGTAAGGCAGACTTCCGCAACGTCATCATCGTGATGACCACCAATGCGGGGGCGAGCGATATCTCGCGCCGTTCGATCGGCTTCACGCCCCAGGATCACACCAGCGACGGTATGCAGGCCATCGAGAAGCTGTTCACGCCGGAGTTCCGGAACCGTCTGGATGCCATCATCCAGTTCGCGTCGCTGGACGAGTCGACCATCACCCATGTGGTGGACAAGTTCCTTTTCGAACTCGAGCAGCAGTTGGCGGAGAAGCAGGTCACCCTCTCGGTGGACAAGCCGGCACGCGAGTGGCTGGCTGAGCATGGCCACGATCCCTCGATGGGCGCGCGCCCCATGGCCCGCCTGATCCGCGAGAAGATCAAGAAGCCGCTGGCAGAGGATCTACTGTTCGGTGAGCTCTCGCAGGGTGGCGAGGTGCGGGTGACACTCGAGAACGACGAGCTGAAGTTCGATATCCGGCCCAAGGCCGCGCACTGAAGACCAGGAGTCGCTGCGGTTTCTGTGTGACTTCTTTTCCACGATAGCGCCAATCGAAAGCACCTTTAGGGCGAAGCTGTTGTATGCTCGGACGAGGCGGTAGTTCGAGGAAGCTAGATCATGGAAGCGGGCACAGAGCCGCTGGAGCGCCTGTTGGAGGTTGTCCGCGAGGAGGCGCAACGGCAGACGGCTGAACTGCGGGGGATCAACGCGCAGCTGGAAGAGCGCACCCGGGTGTTGGAGCGGCAGTTGGGCCGGCGGGCCAACGCGGCCAAGTGGTACGCCTTGGTGGCGGGATTGGTGGCGGTAATGGTCGGCTTTTGGGTCTACTCCCTGATGCAGCACATGGCGTCCAGTGTGGACGGGATGTCCTCTCATGTCGGGAAAATGCAGGTTTATATGAAGAATATGAGCGCTGGCGGCCAGGGCAACGGCAGTTCCGTGAGCGCAATGAACACGACACTGGATCGTATGGCGAAGGATACCGCCATCATGCGCGCTGCGATGGAACAAGTGACAGGAGACATTCGGGCCATGCGTTCGGCCATCGAAGGTATGCGCGGCGACATCGGGTCGATGAACCGCACCCTCGCCGGGCTGACCGGTGAGATGCAGATGATGGGGGACAATGTGGCCAGTATGGCCCAGTCGCTCGACTACATGAACCGCAACGTCGGGCGTCTGTCACGGGACGTGAATGGTGGATTCCGTGGGCCCTTCCCCTCGATGGATTCGGTGATGCCCTGGCCGTGAGAAGAAGCTTTTTCAGCGTTCGCGATAGGTGATCCGGCCCTTGCTCAGATCGTAAGGGGTCAGCTCGACCTTCACCTTGTCGCCGGTCAGGATCCGGATATAGTGCTTGCGCATCTTGCCGGAGATATGGGCCGTCACCACATGTCCGTTCTCCAGTTCCACCCGGAACATGGTGTTGGGCAGGGTCTCGATGACGGTCCCTTCCATCTCGATTACATCTTCTTTTGCCATACTTCAATCCAATCTGTGTCCGGCCCTGGAGCCTGCGATGGGCGCGGATTATAGCAGAGTCACCTGGCAGGTTCCGGCAATTCGGGCAGGCGTATCTCGTCGCCGGGTCCGAAGCGGCACCATCGATTCTGGCTGAATACCTCGAGGGGACGGAAGTCGGCCTTGTAGCGCATCTTGGCGCAGTCGCGGATCCAGTAGCCGAGGTACAGATAGGGCAGCTGCAGCTGTTGGCACAGGTCGAGCTGGGCCAGCACCGCCCAGGTTCCCAGCGATCGGTTCTGCAGGTCGGGTTCGAAGAAGGTATAGACCGCCGACAGGCCGTCGCGCAACTGGTCGGTAACCGCCACGCCCATCAACCGGGTGCCTTCGCGAAACTCAAGGAAATGGGTGTCGCACCAATCGGTGATCAGAAAATCGCGGTAATCTGCCGGCTCGGAATCGGCCATGCTGCCACCGGGGTGGCGGCTGGCGGTGTAGCGCTGGTAGAGGCAAAAATGCTCTTCGCGGAACCGGGCCTCGGTAGGCACCAGGCGCAGGCTCCCGTTGGCCCGCAGGGTACGCCGGTGACGCCGGCGCGGCCGGAAATCGCCTACCGGAATCCGAACCGACAGGCATTGACGGCACTGCAGGCAATGGGGCCGGTAGACCATGCCGCCGCTGCGGCGGAAGCCCTCGCGAACGAGGCGACTGTAGAGCGCTGTGCTCATGGGCATGTCCGGATCGATGAACAGGCTTTGCGAGTATTCCTCGGGCAGATAACTGCACGCCTGTGGCGCGGAGAGATAGAGTGGCAGTCGTAGCGGTGGGTTATCCATGGCGCTCGGCCAGGTGCTCGACGTCGAGTGGCTCGACAAGCCAGGCGTTGGGATCGATGGGCTCGCGCAGCGCCGTGGCCAGCTCGGCCAGGAACCGGCTGCGAGGGATTTCCCGGGCCCCCATGCGCGCCAGGTGGGGATTGAACACCTGGCAGTCGATGAGCCGTCCCCCAACAGTCGCCATCCGGGCGCATAGATACGTCATGGTCATGCGTGAGGCACTGGGGATGCGGCTGAACATCGACTCACCAAAAAAGGCGGCCCCCAGCGCAACCCCATAGAGCCCGCCCACCAGGGTCTCTCCCTGCCAGAGCTCGATCGAATGCGCGTGGCCCAGCCGCTGCAGTGACAGATAGGCCTGCTGCATCTCGGGCACCAGCCAGGTGCCTGCCTCGTCGCGGCGGGGCTCGGCACAGGCGCGGATCACCTGTTCGAAATCGCTGTCGACGCGCAGCTGGAGGCCGCCGCGGCGCATCTGCTTGCGCAGGCTGCGCGACACGTGAATGTCCTCGGGATAGAGCACCGTGCGCGGGTCGGGACTCCACCACAGAATGGGCTGGTCATCGCTGTACCAGGGAAAGACCCCCGTGGCATAGGCGTTGAGCAGGCGCTGCGGGTGCAAATCGCCGCCGACGGCGAGCAGCCCGTTGGGCTCTTCTTCCGCCTGGGCGGGATCGGGAAATCGCTGCTGCGGTGTGGTGTTGTCCAGCCGGTAGATCATGTCTCCGTGACCTGGCGGTAGGGAGAATGACTCATCATCTCCGCCAGGTAATCCTGCATCCCTTCGGTCTCGTGCTCAAGGAATTGTTGCACGGCGCGCGCGAATCGTGCATCCCCCAGCCAGTGCGCCGACCAGGTGGGGGTGGGGAGAAAGCCCCGGCTGACCTTGTGTTCGCCCTGGGCACCCGGTTCGAAGCGGGAAAGGCCGCGCTGCAGACAGAAGTCCAGGCCCTGGTAATAGCAGGTTTCGAAGTGCAGGCTGTGGAATTGTTCCCGGCATCCCCAGTGGCGGCCATAGAGAGTATGCTCGCCAACCAGGTTGAAGGCGGCCGCAACGGGTCGATCCTCGTGCAGGGCCTGCACCAGCAGGACCTGGTCGGGCAGGCTGTGGGCCAGTTCCTCGAAGAAGCCGAGCGACAGCGTGGGAATCCCGCCTTTGCGGTCGAAGGTGGATTCGTACAACACATGGAAGTCGGCCCAATCCTCGGGCGATGCGCTGTGGCCGTCCAGCCAGCGAAAACGGATGCCGGCCTCGCGGGTGCGTTTGCGTTCGCGCCGGATGTTCTTGCGCTTGGCATGGGTCAGGTCGGCGAGAAATGCGTCGAAATCGTCCCATCCGCGATTTTCCCAATGGAACTGGCAGCCGGTGCGGCGCAGGTAGCCGTTTTTTTCCAGGAAATCGGTTTCGTCCCCCGGCGTGAACAACCAATGGATGGAGGAGCATTCGCTGGTGCGGGCCAACTCCATCGCCGTATCGATCAGCAGCTTGCGCGCTTCCGGCGGGACGTCCGGTGCTGTCAGCAGTTTGGGGCCCGTGGCGGGCGTATAGGGCGAGGCGCTGACCAGCTTTGGGTAGTAGCTCAGGCCGTTGCGCTCGTAGGCATCGGCCCAGGACCAGTCGAACACGAATTCGCCGTAGGAGTTGAACTTCAGATAGAGCGGGCAGGCGGCCAGCAGTCCGCCCTCCTGATCACGTATTGCTATATGCCGTGGCAGCCAACCAAGGCGCTCCCCCAGACAGCCGTGCCGCTCCAGGGCATGCAGGAACTCATGGCGCAGGAAGGGAAAGGCGGCCACGCCCAGGGTATTCCACGCCTGGGGATCGAGTTCACCAATATCGTCGAGTATGGCGACCTGCCAATGCTTCTTCATGACTCGAATTCAGATAAAGATTCCCGTGGACCGGCCGATATGTCCCGCACTATGGAAGATACGCTCAATCTGCCGGTGGGCGCGACCGTCCAGCTACAGCTTACCCTACCCGAGCGCTCGCCCCGGGAACTGGTGCGGGTGATCGGGTATTTGCCCGGCGCCAGCCTGGTCGTCACCTGTCCGACCAACGCGGCGGGCAAGTTCAAGATCGTCCGCGACGGGCAGGTCTACAAGGTGCGTATGCTGCGCGGAGACAGTGTGGTCGGATTCGAGGCCAAGGTGCTGGCAGCCCCGGTCAAGCCCTTCCCGCATCTGCATCTGCAGTATCCCCAGGAATTCGAGCAGATCGTGGTGCGCAACTCAGCACGCGTGCGCGCAGACATGCCCTGCCAGGTGCGCAATACCAAGGCCCCGGATGTGCCTGACAACTTTCAGGCGGCCCGGGTCGTGGATCTGAGCGAAACCGGCGCCCGGCTGGCTTCGCCAACCGCGCTGGGCGAGGTCGAGGACATGCTGCAGGTCGTGTTTTCCCTGGAGGTGCTGGGGCAGGCCGAGCAGCTGAGCCTGGTGGGAGATCTTCGCGGGGTCACCGAACGAAAGTCGGGTGCCGGCGGGGAGGGCGACAGCCGCTTTCTTCACGGGATCCAGTTCCGGGCGGTGAACCGCTTCCAACAGGTGCTGCTGCATGCCTGGGTAATGGAGCAGTTGGCGACCGGCGCGGGAGACCTGGGATAAGGCCCGGCAGGGCGTTGTGCCGGCCGGGTCGATGCGCTCACTCGGCGGCTGCTTCCTCGGGCGGGCATTCCAATTCCAGGCACTCGAAATAGCGTTCGGCATCCAGCGCGGCCATGCAGCCCGTGCCAGCAGAGGTCACGGCTTGGCGGTAGACGTGGTCCATCACGTCCCCCGCAGCGAAAACGCCATCCACCGAGGTAGCGGTGGCGTTGCCTCTGTTTCCGCTGTGCACAGTGATGTAACCGCCATTCATCTTCAACTGGCCCTCGAATATCCGGGTATTCGGATGGTGGCCGATGGCGATGAATACCCCCTGTAGCTCGATCTCCTGGGTGGAGCCATCCTTGGTGTTTTTGACGCGCATTCCGGTGACGCCGCTGTCGTCGCCCAGCACCTCGTCCAGGGTATGATTCCAGAGGATACGTACGTTGCCGTTGTCGGCCTTCTCCAACAGGTGTTTCTGCAGGATCTTCTCGGCACGCAGGGCGTCGCGTCGATGTACCAGAATGACCTCCGAGGCGATGTTCGAAAGGTACAGGGCCTCCTCGACAGCGGTGTTGCCGCCTCCGATCACTGCCACCTTCTGGCCCCGATAGAAGAAGCCATCACAGGTGGCACAGGCGGATACCCCTTTCCCCTTGAATTTTTCTTCCGAGGGCAGGCCGAGATACTTTGCCGAGGCGCCGGTGGCGATGATCAGGGCGTCGCAGGTGTATTCGGTGCTGTCACCTTTCAGGCGGAACGGACGGGTCTTCAGGTCCACCTCGGTGATATAGTCGAAGATCATCTCGGTATCGAAACGCTCGGCGTGGCGGCGCATTCGCTCCATCAGATCGGGTCCCTGCACCCCGTCCGGGTCGCCGGGCCAGTTGTCCACATCGGTGGTGGTCATCAGCTGCCCTCCCTGCTCCATGCCGGTGATCAGTACCGGTTCGAGGTTGGCGCGGGCGGCATAGACCGCGGCGGTGTAACCGGCCGGGCCCGAACCCAGGATGAGCAGGCGGCAATGCTTGGTTTCGCTCATGGAATAGACTCCTTGGACAGATAAGCTGCGCGTCATACTATGGCCAAGACCCGCAGGGGTAAAGAGCCTGTCGGACTCAACGCTGTTTGGCTGCTCTTCGCTTCAAACTATTAAGTCCGACAGGCTCCAAAGCCATCGATCCGAAGGAGATTGCCATGAGTCGCTGTATTGGGGTGCCGAAGGAAATCAAGCCACTGGAGGGAAGAGTGGCCCTGACCCCGCCAGTCGCGGCCGAACTGGTCGCTGCGGGTTACAGGGTGTGCCTGGAACAGGGCGCGGGCGAGGCCAGCGGCTACCCGGATGCCGCTTACTTGGCAGCGGGTGTGGAGATTCTGCCGGACGCGGACACCCTCTACGGCGAGGCCGGGATTCTGCTCAAGGTGAAGGAACCGGTCGGGCCCGAACTCGAGCGGTTGCGGCGCGACCAGATCCTGTTCTCCTATCTGCATCTGGCGCCGAATCCTGAGCTGACCCGTCGTCTACAGGAGATAGGCCTGACCGCCATTGCTTTCGAGACGGTGATGGCGGACGGTGACCTGCCGCTGTTGCGTCCCATGAGCGAGATCGCGGGACGGATCGCCATCCAGGTGGGCACCCACCTCCTGCATACCCCCGAGGGCGGCAAAGGCATCTTGCTGGGCGGGGTGCCGGGGGTTCATCGGGGGCAGGTGGTGGTGCTGGGGGCCGGGCACGCCGGGGGCGCCTCGGCGCGTCTGGCGGCGGCGATGGGCGCCCAGGTCACGGTGTTTGACCGCAATCCCGTCAAGCTGGGAGAGATGGACGCGGCGGCAGCCAACATCCAGGCACTCTATCCGAACGCCGAGGCCATCGGCGAGGCGGTGGCGGGGGCGGACATCCTGGTCGGTGCCGTGTTATTGCCTGGCGCCGAGGCGCCCAAGCTGGTCAGTCGTGAGCAGGTGGCGGCCATGCAGCCCGGCAGTGTGGTGGCAGACATCGCCGTCGACCAGGGGGGATGCATCGAGACCACCCGGCCTACGACCTATGACGACCCGGTCTACGAGGACGAAGGGGTGCTGCATTTCTGCGTGACCCATATGCCGGGGGCAGTGCCGCGCAGCGCCTCCCAGGCGCTGGCCGGTGCCTTGTTGCCCTGGGTTCTGAGGCTCGCCCAGGACGATTGGCGTTCGCAGCCCGCGCTGGCGAACGCAATCAACGTGGCAGACGGCGAGGTGGTGTTGCCGGCGCTCAGGGGCGCTTGAAGCGGGAAATTCGGTCACGCAGAAAGACCTGCAGCCGCTCCATCAAGTGGGCGACGAGCCGGTTGGCAGTGATTGCGCCGCCGCGGGGATCGGGTGAAGCGCAGGGCAGCGATTTGCGCAGATCGCGGCTGCCCAGAATGCGCGCCGAGCGGTTATCCACCAAGGTGGCCCGCAGCGCCATTTCCACTCGGCAGCGGTTATTCTCGAACACCTGACGCAGATAGAGCAGGCGAGTCTCCAGCCGCAGGTCGGTCTCACCGGGGGTGCCTGCCGGCACCACCGTCCGAAAGAGCCCGGTGCGTTCGGCGGCCGACAGCAACAGCGGCTCGAGCAGGCGTGCCGGTGCGTCCGCCCAGCGGTGCCAGGCAAACTCCTTGAGCTCCAGTGGATCTTCCATGT
This sequence comes from Chromatiales bacterium, assembly GCA_024762475.1. GTDB lineage: Bacteria > Pseudomonadota > Gammaproteobacteria > Chromatiales > Chromatiaceae > MONJU. Next base: position 19,315 of record JANTHJ010000037.1, read on the forward strand.
AGATCATGGCACTGCCGGCGTAGCCTGCGGCCGGCAGGGGCGAGGCGATCAGCAGGGTGGGACCCTTGGCGGGTGTGACGGGTGCCGGGGTCGCCGGTTGCCACTCCAGGGTATAGGTGTGGGTCCTGTCGGCCTGTGCCGGTCGCTCCAGCAGTGGCAGGCTGCAGCCGGCGAGCCCTGCCAGGACGGTCATCACGACCAGTGCGACCAGCAGCCGTGTGTGCCCCACCCAAGAGGTCATCGCTTCTCTCCCGGTCCCGGTGCAGGCGACGCGCTGCCCCGGAGCAGGATGGCGGGATCGCGCTGCAGGCGTTCGCTGAGCTTGCGCAGGTTGGTGGCGGCCTCGCGCAGCTCGCTCACCATGGCGCTGGTCTCGGGCAGGGTGGTTGCCGAGAAGCGTGCCAGGTCGCGGTTGCGAGCCTCCACGGCCTTGCGCAGGCTTCCCCCGGTGCGTGCCAGTTGGTCCGCCATGCGCTCCAGCGAGCGAGCGCTGCGGCTCAGCTGATCGAACAGCTCCGGCAGTTGTTCGGTGGCCTGCTGGGTGTTCTGCAGGCTGTCCGCCAATGCATCGATGGCGCTCTCGATGCGCTCGCTGCGGCCCGACAGGGTGGCCATGATCTTTTCCACGTGCCCCAGGGTGCGGACCAGCAGCTTGCGATTGTCTTCGCCCAGCCAGTCCTTGAGCTTGTTCGACGCATCCACCAGGTTGTCCAGGAGGGTGCCGATGTTGCGGTCGAGGCGTCCCCAGATGGAAGGGCGACTCGGGATCTCGGTATAGGGTTCGGTGTCGCGGGCGGGCAGGGGCGCGGCATCCCGGCTGCCTCCGGCGAGATTGACATAGGCCAGGCCGGTCAGGCCGCGTATCTCCAGGGTGGCGACGGTGTCGGTCTTGATGGGGGTCCCCTCTTCGATCTCCAGGGTCAGCCGGACTCGTTCCGGATTGTCCGGGTCGAGCCGGATGTCCCGAATCCGCCCCACGTCCACGCCACGGTATTTCACCACGCCGTCACGACTGAGCCCGGCCACCGACTCGGTAGTCCTCACAACGTAGGTGTTGTAGTGCTTGCCGGCCCCGCTGCTGCCGAGCCACAGGATGGCGCCGACGAAGGCGGTACCCAGGCCCAGGACGAACAGGCCGACCAGGATGTAGGAGGTGCGCGGATTCATGAGGCGCCTGCCGCGGCCAGGGCCGCACGCCCACGCGGGCCGCTGAAGAACCGGGCGACCAGGGGATCGCGGGATCCGGCCAGCTCGGTCATGCTGCCCACGGCCAGGAGCCGCCCGTGGCCCAGGAGCATGACCCGGTCGGCCACCCGCCACAGCGAATCCATGTCGTGGGTGACCAGGACGATGGTCGGTCCCAGGCTCGCCTTTAGCTGCAGGACCAGTTCGTCCAGGGCATCCGCGCTGATGGGGTCCAGTCCGGAGGTGGGTTCGTCGAGGAACAGCAGTTCCGGATCGAGCGCCATGGCCCGCGCCAGGGCAGCACGCTTGCGCATGCCGCCACTCAGCTGGTTCGGGTAGAGCAGGCCGTCCTCGATGGCCAGCCCGCTCAGGCGCAACTTGATCGCGGAGAGCTCCTCGATCAGGAGTCGGTCGAGCCGGGTGTGTTCCTGCAAGGGCGTGGCGATGTTCTCCAGCACCGTCTCGCCGCCGAACAGGGCGCCATTCTGGAACAGCACGCCGATGCGCTGGCGCAGCACCATGCGCTGCCGTTCGTTCAGCGCGTCCACCGGCTGGCCGAACAGGCGGATGCTCCCCGCGGTGGGCCGCTGGAGCATGGTCATCTCGCGCAGTAGGGTGGATTTACCGCTGCCGCTGCCGCCGACGATTGCAACCACCTCGCCCCGCGAAATATCGAAATCCAGGTTCTCGTGCACGGTCTTGTTGCCGAAGCGCATGGTCAGGCCGCGCGCCTCGATGACATGTTCTTTCCCTGTTGCGTCGTCGTTCATATGTCGAGATAACTGAAGGCGATGGAAAATAGCGCGTCGATCACGATCACCGCCAGGATGGATTGCACCACGCTGATGGTGGTGCGCCTTCCCACACTCTCGGCACTGCCGCTGACCTGAAAGCCCTGGTAGCAACCGATGAGTGCGATCACCACGGCAAACACCGGGGCCTTGCCGACACCCACCAGGTACGACTTTACCGAGACTGCGTCCTGCAGGCGATCGATAAAGGTAGTGTAGGAAAGATCCAACTGGACATTGGCCATCACCATGCCGCCCAACACCCCCATGAAATCGGCATAGACCGTCAGCAGGGGCAGGGCGATGAGAAGGGCGGCGAGCTTGGGCAGCACCAGCAGTTCGAGTGGCGGTATGCCGATGCTGCGCAGCGCATCGATCTCCTCGGTGACCTTCATGGTGCCGATCTGGGCGGTGTAGGCCGATCCTGTGCGCCCGGCGACGATGATCGCCGTGATGATGGGCGAGAGCTCGCGCAGCATGGAAAGGCCAACCAGGTCGGCGACGAAGATACTGGCACCGTACAGACGCAGCTGCACGCCCCCCTGGTAGGTGATGACGATGCCGAGCAAAAAGGCGAGCAGGCCGACAATCGGCAGCGCCTTGTGCCCGGCCTCGCCCAGCGCATGGGCGATCTCCCGCCAGCGGATGCGTCCGGGGTGGATCAACAGTCTGACCGCCGCGAGCGAGGTATCGCCGATGAAGTCGAGCAGCCCAAGCGCATTGCGCAGGCTCTCGAGGGCCTGTCGCCCGAGCGCTTCGAGCGCCCCGATGCGGCGGCCGTGCGGCAATTGATCGGACTCCGCACCCTGGGTACGGGCCAGCTCGAGCAGTTTCTCCGCCTCGGCCGAGGGCTTGTGGAAGGTCACTTCGTGGTGGGCTGCGACCAGGGATCGACGCAGTCTTTCCAGTACCCAGGCGCCTGCGGTGTCGATCCGGGCAACGCCCTCGAGGTCTATGACGATGGCACCCGCGGGCCAGCGTTGCCGCTGGATCAATGTCGCCACGGAAGCCAGATGTCGCGCGGTCCAATGGCCTTGGCAATGGAGGCGGTTTGAGCGCAGCTCGAATCGGGGCAGGGTGGTGGCCATCGGGGTGACTGTCCCTTTTTTCGATGGCGATGGCAAGGGCCTGCCGGGGCCGGGCTATTCTTCGTCGATCATTGGGACGAAGGCGACCGGCAGGACACTCCGTGTATCGATATGGCCCTCGGCATCCCTGGTGATCTGCAGCAGTTCCTGTCGTCCGTAGGGGGGGCCGACCGGGATCACCAGATGGGCGCCCGGCGCCAGCTGTTCTACCAGCGCAGGTGGGACATGGCTGGCCGCTGCGGTCACGACGATCCCGTCGTAGGGGGCATGTTCCTCCCAGCCTTCGAAGCCATTGCCGATGCGGGTCTCGATATTGTCGTAGCCCAGGTCACGGAAGATCCGCACTGCCTCTGCGGTCAGCTCGGGCACCCGCTCGACGCTGAAGACCTGATCCACCAGGCGCGACAGTACCGCGCTCTGGTAGCCGGAGCCGGTGCCGACCTCGAGCATCCGGTCCTCGGCCTCCGGTTCGAGCAGATGAGTCATCAGGGCCACGATGAAGGGTTGGGAAATCGTCTGTCCCTGGCCGATCGGCAGGGGACCGTTATCCCAGGCATGGCTGTGCAATTCGGCGGGCACGAACGCCTCGCGCGGCACCTCTGCCATCGCCTGCATCACCCGAGGGTCGAGCGCGGCGATGCCAGTGAAAGGAGCGGTGAGTTGGGTCTCGCGCTCGATGTCGGCGAGCATGCGCCGAATGCCCTCGGCTCGCATCTCCTGTTCGTGGTTCATGTGCCTTCCTGCCAGGATGAAAGGTAGTGCCGTTGTTCCTCGGTGAGTTGGTCGATCTCCAATCCCATGGCGGCGAGCTTGCGTCGCGCCACCTCGCGGTCGAGATCCTCCGGAACGCGATGCACGCCGGGTTGCAAGCCGGTCGAGTGTTCCACCAGGTGGCGGACACTAAGGAACTGGTTGGCAAAGCTCATGTCCATCACCGCGGAGGGGTGCCCCTCGGCGGCCGCGAGATTGACGAGGCGGCCCTCGGCGAGCAGGCGCAGTCTGCGCCCGTCCCGTAGGTGGTATTCCTCCACCGAGGTACGGGGCCGATGTTTTTCGCTGCTCATGGCCTCGAGTGCGGGGATGTTGATCTCGACGTTGAAGTGCCCGGCGTTTGCCAGCACGCAGCCGTCCTTCGCCGCGACCAGGTGTTCCTCGTCGACCACATGCTTGTCCCCGGTAGCGGTCACGATAAAGTCGGCGATGGCGGCGGCCTCGCGCAACGGCATCACCCGGTAACCATCCATCGCCGCCTCGAGTGCCCGCAATGGTTCGACTTCAGTGACGATCACGTGGGCGCCGTGGCCGCGCGCGCGCATTGCGATTCCCCTGCCACACCAGCCATAACCCACCACGGTGAAGACCTTGCCGGCGAGCAGGATATTGGTGGCCCGAATGATGCCGTCCAGGGCGCTTTGTCCGGTGCCGTAGCGGTTGTCGAAGAGGTGTTTGGTAAGCGCGTCGTTGACCGCGATGATGGGATAACCCAGGGCGCCGTCGGCGGCCATGGCGCGCAGGCGGATCACCCCCGTAGTGGTCTCCTCGGTGCCTCCCAGTACGTCAGGGATCAGGTCCTGGTGGTGCTTGTGGATCTGGCTCACCAGGTCTGCGCCATCATCCAGCGTGATCTGCGGCCGATGCCCGATGGCCTGCTCGATATGCCGATAGTAGACCTCCGTGGATTCGCCATGGATGGCGAACACCGGAATGCCATATTCTTCGACCAGCGCCGCCGCTACATCGTCCTGGGTGCTGAGTGGGTTGCTGGCGCACAACGCCAACTCGGCCCCCGCGCCCTGCAGGGCGCGCGCCAGATTGGCCGTTTCAGTGGTAATGTGTAGGCAGCCACTGATCCGGACCCCCGCAAGGGGGCGCTCCCGCTCGGCCTCGCGCATCAGGGCGGCGAGCACCGGCATCTCCTGGTATGCCCACTCGATGCGTCGTATACCCTCGGCTGCCAGTTCGGGGTGTTGGATGTCGCTGTCGGTCATGGAACTATCCGATAGTTTGGGCCGTGCGTTGGGACACTAAGGAATGTCTGGCGAATCCCTCCCCCCGCCTGCGGGGGGAGGCTAGGAGGGGGGTAAGCCATTGTTTGAACTCCCCCTCCCTGCCTCCCCCACAGGTGGGGGAGGTTGAAAATTCGGATTCTTTGGACCTTCCTTAAAGCGCAAAGTATAGGTAGA
>JANTHJ010000038.1 GCA_024762475.1 Chromatiales bacterium
CGTGGGCCTTGCGCACGCCCTCGGGCAGCACCTGCAGGCGCTCGGACAGGGCCACCATGTCGGCGCTGGCATGCGCCAGCTGCGCGCCCTGCCCCATGGCGATGGAGACGTCCGCGCCCGCCAGCACCGGCGCATCGTTGACTCCGTCCCCGACCATTACCACCTTGTGCCCCTCGGACTGCAGCCGGCGTACCCGTTCGAGCTTGTCTTCGGGGCGCATGCGGGCCGCCCAGTCCTCGATACCCAGCTCCGCGGCGACGGCCGCCACCGCCGCTGGTGCATCGCCACTGAAGATATGCGGCTGCAGGCCCAGCTCGCGCAGCGCCCGTACCGCCTCGGCGGCATCGTCGCGCAGCCGGTCGTGCAGCTCAAAGCGAGCCAGCCAGCCATCTTCACTACCCAAGTAGACGGGAGTGCCGCGCGCCTGCTCCGGCTCGGGTGGCGGTTCGCCGCCAGCCAGCTCGGCCACGAAGGCGGCATTGCCGAGACGATAGGCCTTGCCGTCGATCCGGCCTTCCAGGCCCTGCCCGGGCCGGGAACGAACCTCTTCCACCGGACGTGGCGCACCGCCATGCATCGCCAGCACCTGGGCCACCGGGTGCTCGGAGTCACGCGACAGACTTGCGGCGATGTCCAGCACCTGCTGACGGTCCTGCCCGCGCAGGGGCTGCACCTCGGCCAGGCTGAGCAAACCACGGGTAAGGGTGCCGGTCTTGTCGAAGACCACATGATCCGCCACCGCCAGGGTCTCCAGCACATGCCCCCGGGTCACCAGCAGCCCCATGCGGGTCAGTGCGCCGACCGCGGCCGTCACGGCCGCCGGCGTGGCCAGCGACAGGGCGCAGGGACAGGTCACCACCAGCACCGCCAGGGTGATCTCGAAGGCCTTTTCCGGCGCCACCAGATACCAGCCGATCGCCACTCCGGCAGCGACGGTGAGCTGCACCGCCACGAAGTAGCCCGCCACCCGATCGGCGAGCTGGGCGATACGTGGCTTCTCCGCCTGGGCCCGATCGAGCAGGCGCACGATACCCGAGATCATGGTGTTCTCGCCCACCGAGTCGACACGCAGCTCGATCGGGCTCTCCACATTGAGGCTGCCACCGACCACTGCGTCACCCGGGCCGCGATGCCGGGGCAGGCTCTCGCCGGTCAGCAGCGACTCGTCCACCGAACTCTCGCCGGCGACCACCTCGCCATCGGCCGGAATGGTCTCACCGGGGCGCACGATGACGATGTCGCCGGGTGCCAGGCTGGAAACAGGCACCGCCTCGGTCTGGCCGTCCACCAGGCGGGTCGCGGTGGCCGGCAGCAGTTTGACCAGCTCCTCGGCTGCCTGGCCGGCCCGGTGACGGGCGGTCATCTCCAGGTAGCGGCTGGCGAGCAGGAAGAAGGTGAACATGCACACCGAGTCGTAATAGATCTCGCCGCGCCCCTGGAGCGTGTGCCACACGCTGGCGGCGAAGGCCGCGCCGATGGCCAGGGAGACCGGGACCTCCATGCTCAACTGACGCCGCCGCAGGTCGCGCCAGGCGGTGACGAAGAAACCGCTGGCCGAATAGAACACCACCGGCAGGGTCAGAATCAGACTCACCCAGCGCATGAACTCATGGATCAGGGCATCCATGCCATAGGCATCGCCCGCGTACATGGCGACCGCCAGCATCATCACCTGCATCGCACCCAGTCCGGCCACGAACAATCGCCGCAGGGCGCTGGATTTCTCCTTCTTCTGCACCTGTTCCTGGCGGCCCGGGTCGAAGGGATGGGCGATATAGCCGATGCTGGCAATGGCCTTGAGGATGTCGGAAAGGTGCAGCTGGCTGTCGTCCCAGGTCACATGGGCGCGATGGGTGCTGTAGTTGACCTGGAAATCCTGCACACCGGGCAGGGAGCGCACATGGCGCTCGTTGAGCCACACACAGGCAGCGCAGGTGATGCCTTCGAGGATCAGGGAGGCGTGTTTGAGATCGTTCTCGTCGACTGCGACGAAGCCGGCCTGCAGCGCTGGCTGATCGTACAGTTCCATTTGCGCGAGCTGCTCGGGAATCAGCTCCTCCGGTCGCCCGGAAGGTGCCTCGCGATGATGATAGAAGGAAGTCAGGCCGCCCGCGACGATGGCCTGGGCCACCGCCTGGCAACCGTGGCAACACATGTTGTGAACCTTTCCCTCGATCTCGACCGGATAGTCGGCACCCGGCGGCACCGGCAGACCGCAATGAAAGCAGCTCTCCTCGGTTGCCCGGCTGTCCGCGGCGTCGCTCAAGTGCCAGTTACTCCGCGGGCGACACTGAGGTCATGGCCCGGATCTCGTGCTTGCCGTCGCCCTTGCGAACCTCCAGCACCAGGCGCCACAGCCCCGGCAACGGCATGCGAAAGGTGCCACGGTATTCGCCGCCGCCGATCTCCGAAAGGCGAAAATCGAAATCGTCGCGGCTATTCGAGGTGCGCAGGAAGCGTCCATGCACCTCGGCCCCGGTGATCGGACGGCCGTCGCGGTCCTTGGCGATCACAATCAGATCTGCCGGCTCCCCGACCCGCGGCTTGTGTTCCCAGCCCTTGCGTACCTGCCAGCCTCGCCGATGCTGGGCCTCGACCTGCTTCAGATATTGGTTGTACTGGGCCTCTTTCTCCTGGAAGTCGTGAGACACCACCCCGGGGAACTCTGAATCGGCCACCTCGGCCGTCTTGGGCTTGGGCAACAACTCGGCAAAGATTCCCGTGATCCCTTTTTCGGCAACCGTCACGAAGATGATATTGATCGTGATCACCCCCACGAAGAAGGCAACGATCAATGCCGGGGCCCAGTGCCAGCCCTTGCCTACCCGTGATCCGATCATGCCCAGCGCATAGGCGAAGGTCAGATAGATGGCCAGGTGCACCGCGAAGATATCCGCCCCCGCCCAGTGAATGGCGGCCCAGGGCACATAGAACAGCACGACCAGCAACCCAATAGCCATCGCTGCGGCCTTGCCCGAGAGACGAAACAGGCGGGTGAGAGCCAGGTAGCCGAGCAGCTCGAGCAGAACACCCAGGCCTATTCCCAGAATCAGATCACCGGCATGCATGGCTAACTCGCAGGCACATAGAACACGGTTTCATGCTTCAGCGGCGGCAGCTTGGCCCCCGGGTCGGGCGTGGCAACGATGGTGACCGGATGGGTCTTGCCATCGAATACCTTCGGCCTCGCCTTGATTCGGGCACTCAACCGCAGCCGCTGGCCCGAACGCAGGACCACATGACGAAAACGCCCCATGTCCAGTTCGCCGCCGGGCAGGCCTTCGAGGGAGAACGCCAGGCCCAGACTGTGGTTGGTCTTGTTATTGACCTTGACCTCGTAGGCATTCTCGATGCGTCCATCGGAGAGGAGGGTGAAGATCGGCTGACGCACCTGGCTCACGGTGAGATCGAACGGCGCCTGGTGACCCACGCTCCACGCCAGCAGTGATACCGCCACCACGAGGACCGCCGCATAGCCCAGCACCTTGGGCCGCAGCAGCCGCGCCTTCTCGCCCCCTTCCTCTTCGCGCTGGGATGAATAGGCCACCAACCCCCGCTCCCAACCGAGCGAGTCCATGATGGTGTCGCAGGCATCGACGCACAGGGCACAGGAGATGCACTGGATCTGCAGGCCGTTGCGGATGTCGATGCCAGTGGGACAGACCTGCACGCAATAGCCACAATCGATACAGTCGCCAACACCAGCGGCTTCGCGCTGCTCCTCGGTCTTGAGATCGCGCCCGAGCTTGGCACGACCTTTCTTCCCCTCACCCCGCGCCTCGTCGTAGGAGACGATGAGCGTGTCCCGGTCGAACATCGCGCTCTGGAAACGCGCATAGGGACACATATAGGTGCACACCTGCTCGCGCGCGATCCCTGCCATCACGTAGGTCGTCGCCGTCAGGAAGGCCGCTGTGGCATACGCCGCGAATGGCGCCTTGCCGGTAAAGAACTCCACCACCAGGTCTGGCGCATTGCCCCAATACAGCACAAAGGTCAGGCCGGTTGCAAAGGCCACCAACAACCACAAGAGATGCGTCAGGCCGACCTTGACGATCTTTGCGAGGTTCCACGGCTGCTTGCTCAGGCGGATACGGGCAGGGCGCTCCCCCTGGATCAATCGTTCCATGAAGATGAATACATCGGTCCACAGGGTCTGAAAACAGAAATAGCCGCAGAAGACGCGCCCGGCGATGCCGGTGACGAAGAACAACAGGTAGGCAAAGATCATCAGCAGACCCGCAAGCCAGAAGATGTCCTGCGGGTAGACCACCAGGTCGAACAGATAGAACTTGCGTCCAACCAGGTCGAACAGCACCGCCTGATCGGGGCCGCTCTCCCTGTGCCACCGTAGCCAGGGCAGGAGGAAGTACACGCCGTAGGCGAGCGCCAGCAGGCCCCACTTCAGGCGCCTGAACCGCCCCTTGACCGATCGTGGAAAAATAGATTGCCGGGGGGCATACAGCTGCGGTTCTTCTGCCTCGGGCATCAGCTCCTTACCTGCTTGGGTTGCGTGCAACGAGAAAAGGCCGCAAGCGGCCTTTTCTTATGAAAAACCTTCCGTGGCCTGTCCGTCTTACTGGCCACCGCCCAGGCTGTGGACATAGACGGTAAGTAGTTTTATCTCTTCATCGCTCAGCCTGCCCTCCCAGGCTGGCATGTGGCGCTCAATACCATTGCGGATGACCGCCTTGACACGCGCCAGCTTGTCCTTGATGTCGGTCGCGTCGGGCACATCGGCCACGGTCCAGACCTGGTCGGTGAGATTGGCCGAGCCCTGGGCATACATTCCTTTCGCGCTGTTGGTATGACAGGCATAGCAACCGGCCTGGTCACTGTGGAACAACTTGTCGCCCTCTGCGGCCTTGGCCTTATCCACGGGGTTACCCGAAAGACCCAGCACGTAGTTGGCCAGGGCATCGATCTGCGCCTCGCTCAGGACCTTGCCAAAGGGCGGCATATAGCCGAGCCGACCCTTTCGGATAGTTTGCTCGATGCGCTCGATGGAGCCACCCCAGAGCCAGGCGTCATCACGCAGATTCGGATAGGACCCAATCTGCGCCGGTGTTCCGCCCAGACCATGGCAGGCCGCACAGTTGTCCGCAAACAGCACCCGGCCCATGGATTGAGCAAAGGCCATCATGTCCGGATCATTGAGGACCTGCTCGTAGGAGGCGCTCCCTACCTTCACCAGGTAGGCCCTTTGCTTCAGCGCCTCTTCGCCCGACTGCATGTCTCGGATGAACTCGGCGCGGGTGTTCCAGTGGGTGGTCACCTCTTTGCCATCTGCGCTTTCGAAGGTAGTGGTCGCCAGGCCCTTGGTATAGCCCTTGCCCACCGGCCAGGCGGGATAGAGAATCCAGTAGACGATGGCAAATACCACCGTGGCATAAAAGGTCCAGAGCCACCACCGCGGCAGGGGGTTGTTGAACTCCTGCAGGTCCCCGTCCCAGGCGTGGCCGGTGGTCTGTACGGCCTTCTGTTGCGATTGATCAGCCATTGTCTTGGTCCTTGTCTGCTACCTCTTTGGGCTGGCGCGCCCCGCTGTCCTCATCCTCGTCGAGAAAGGGGATATTCTTGTACGACTCGAGGCGCTCCCCGCGCTTCTTGCCACTGAACACCCACAGGATGATGCCCACGAAGGTGACGAAGAAGATCACCAACGCCAATGGCTTGGTGTTTTCCATGTGGGACAGCCATTCGAACATCGCCAGACCCTGCTATCGATCGACCCTTCGCCGGTTCATCGGAACTCGGCGAAGTAGCCCTCGTCGTATTTGCTGAAGTCCACCATGGTGCCCAGCACCTGGAGATAGGCCACCAGGGCGTCCATCTCGGTGACCCGGCCGGGATCGCCGTCGTAGTTGCCTGCCTCGGCCTGTGCGATCAGGTTCCTCTCGGCATTGTTGATGTCCAGCCGATCCGCCACGTCCTTGCCAAACTTGTCGACGTTGGCCTGGTATTCCTCGTCTGTTTCAGAATACGGCACACCCACCGTCTTGAGGGCTCGCATGCGCGCCGCCACGTCCGAATATTCCAGCTCGGTCTTCAGCAGCCAGGGATAGTTGGGCATGATCGACTCGGGCACCACGCTGCGTGGATTGTTCAGGTGCTGCACATGCCAGGCATTGGAGTACTTGCCACCTACGCGAGCCAAATCGGGTCCGGTGCGCTTGGAGCCCCATTGGAAGGGATGGTCATACTGCGACTCGGCGGCCAGCGAGTAGTGGCCGTAGCGCATGTCCTCGTCACGGAAGGGCCGGATCATCTGTGAATGACAGGTGTAACAACCCTCGCGGACGTAAATATCGCGCCCACGCTGTTCCAGAGGGGTATAAGGACGCACCCCGTCCACCTTCTCCACGGTTCCGGGGATGTAGTAGAGCGGTACGACCTCCACCAGGCCACCGATGCTGATCGCCAGCATGATCAGCACGATCATCAGGCCGGCATTGATCTCGATACTCTCGTGAGTCAGTTTCATCGTTGCATCACCCCTCAGGCGCCAGCGCCGGCCAGCTTGGCAGCGATCTTCGCCTCGATGGCCGCCTGCTCGAGTTTGGCCGAACGGATGGTCATGGCGATGTTGAAACACATGGTGAGGATGCCGCTGACGAAGAACACACCGCCGAGCATGCGCACCACCAGGGGCCAGTGCATGAACTGCACCGTCTCGATGAAGGTATAGGCCAGGTTGCCGTAGTCATCGAAGGCCCGCAGCATCAGGCCCTGCCCGATGCCGGACACCCACATGGCTGCGATGTAGAGCACGATACCGATGGTTGCCAGCCAGAAGTGCACATACACCAGCCGGGTCGACCAAAGCCTGGTCTCCCACAGCCGTGGAATCAGGTGATAGAAGGAGCCAAAGGTGATCATCGCCACCCACCCCAGCGCACCCGAGTGGACGTGTCCCACGGTCCAGTCGGTGTAGTGCGACAGCGCATTCACGCTCTTCAGCGACATCATGGGCCCTTCAAAGGTGGACATGCCATAGAAGGAGAGCGCGGTGATCAGGAACAGCATGATCGGGTCGGTGCGGAGCTTGTCCCAGGCGCCCGACAGGGTCATGATGCCGTTGATCATGCCGCCCCAGGAGGGCATCAACAGCAGAATGGAAAACGCCGCAGCCAGCGAACTGGTCCAGTCCGGCAGCGCCGTCCAGTGCAGGTGGTGACCGCCCACCCACATGTACATGAACGACAGTGCCCAGAAGTGGATGATGGACAGACGATAGGAGTAGATCGGGCGCCCGGCCTGCTTCGGCACGAAGTAGTACATCATGCCCAGGAATGCAGCGGTCAGGAAGAAGCCGACCGCGTTGTGGCCGTACCACCACTGCACCATGGCGTCCTGCACACCCGAATAGAGGCTGTAGGACTCCGGATGGAACAGGCCGACCGGCACCGCGAGGTTACGGAAGATGTGCAAAATCGCCGTGGCCAGGATGAACGCCAGGTAGAACCAGTTGGCAACATAGATGTGCGGCTGGGAGCGGCGACGCAGGGTCTGCACATAGACCACGAGGTAGGCCACCCAGACCACTGCGATCAGCACATCGACGTACCAGGGAAACTCAGCATACTCCTTGCCGTCGGTAATACCGTTCAGGTAACCCAGGACGCCAATGACCAGCGCCGCCTGCCAGCCCCAGAAGGTGAAATTGGCGAGCCCGCTACCCCACAGCCTGGCCTGGCTGGTGCGCTGCACCACATAGTAGGAGGTGGCGAACAGGGCATTGCCGCCGAAGCCGAAGATCACCATGGTGGTGTGACCCGGACGCAACCGCCCGAAGGTGATCTGGGCAATGTCGAAGTTCAGGAAGGGAAACGCCAGCTCTGCCGCAATGTAGGTACCGGCCGCCATGCCGAGCACACCCCACACCAGCGCCATAATGGCAAACTTCTTGATGATGTCGTAGTCGTACTGCGCGTCTGCAGCCACTGCACCCTGAGCCATAGATCCTATCCCACTCAATTCGTTGACATTTTGGCGGCCGCACTTGAGATACCGCCCGCCCCAGGCTCGTCGTAGAGAGCCAAGAAAAACGGCCGCGAGGCAACCGGGCACGCGGTCGCCTCGAGCAGGCCAATACTAGATTAGGCCGCTTTATCAGTCAATTCTAAAATAGTGGTATTGGTTGGGGTCTTCCACGACAGTTCCGACCCTGCCGAGCACCATTTGATGACGCGCAGCACCCGCTCAGGCGGGCATTCCCAGCAAAAGGGGCAGGTAGTGGTCGGCCAGCAGGAAGGCGAACAAGGCCATCAGGTAAATGATGGAGTAGCCGAAGGTGCGCATCGGCATCCGCTCGTCTTCGTTGCGGTACAACTGCACGGCGTAGTACATGAATCCCAGATTCAGCACCAGGGCACCGCCCAGGTACAAGCCACCGCTCATGCCGTAGCTGTAGGGCAGCAGGGTGACCAGGAACAGAAGAATGGTATACAGCAGGATCTGCAACCGGGTGTAGTCCTTGCCATGGGTGACCGGGAGCATGGGCATGTCCACCTTCCGGTATTCCTCCGCACGATGGATCGCCAGGGCCCAAAAATGCGGCGGCGTCCAGGTAAAGATGATCAGAAACAGCAGCAGTGCACCGGGATCCACGCTGCCAGTCACTGCCGCCCAACCGAGAAGCGGGGGCGCCGCGCCGGCCGCCCCACCGATCACGATGTTCTGAGGTGTCGCCCGCTTGAGATACATGGTGTAGACGACCGCGTAGCCAATCAGGGAAAAGAAGGTCAGCACCGCGGTGAGCGTATTGACAAAGGCCACCAGCAGAAGCATCGCCAGGGCCCCTATCAGCAGGGCAAAGATCAATGCCTGGCGCGGACTCACCGCGCCTTGCGGCAGCGGTCGACCGTGGGTTCTTCCCATGATCGCATCGATGCGCCGATCGACCACGTGGTTAATGGCCGCCGCAGAGGCCGAAGCCAGCCCTATTCCCAGGGTGCCGAAAAGAAGGGCATTGACCGGCACCATGCCCGGGCTCGCCAGGAGCATGCCCACCACGGCGGTAAAGAGGATCAGCGCCACCACCTTGGGCTTGCACAGTTCCAGGTAATCCTTCCAGGTCGCCCCTTGCCGGGCACTATTCAGCGTGGTCGTCGCCATAGCAGATAGCTCGCATTGATGAGTGAAAGAAGCAACAGGGCCGCTGTCGCGTTGTGCGCCACGGCCACGGATAACGGCAGGTGCAGCAGGACGTTGCTGATACCCAGGGTGACCTGCAGCAGCAACAGCAGCAGTACGATCCAGCCGACTCTGCCGGCCTCATCACCTTCACCAATGAGGCGGAGCGCGAAGCCCCCGACAACCACCAGGCTGACCAGGGCCCCGAGGCGATGGGCCATGTGGATTGCGGTGCGCGCCGGATTGTCCAGTACACCGTACTCATAGTTGACACCGAGGCCCCGCCACAGAACAAAGGCCTCGGAGAAATCCGTCTCGGGCCACCACTGGCCATGACAGGTCGGGAAATCAGCACAAGCCAAAGCGGCATAGTTGGTACTCGTCCAACCCCCGAGCGCAATCTGAAGCACAAGGACGATGAGGGCCAGCAGGGCCCAGAGCCGTGTGCCGGGGGACGTTTGCACAACATGCGGCTGACCTGTCACCCGAACCAGCAGAAACAGCAGCGCAAGGGTGGCAAACCCGCCCAACAGATGCCCCATCACCACCACCGGCTTCAACAGCAGGGTGACCGTCCACATCCCCAGCAGCGCCTGGAAGATCACAACACCCAGGAGCAGGGTCGGCAGCCACACCGGCTGCCGCGGGTCGCTGGTCCGTCGCCGCCAGGACCAGACCGTGGCGAGCAGAATCAACAACCCGAGGGAGCCGGCAAAGTAGCGGTGGATCATCTCGGCCCAGCCCTTGGAGGGCTCCAGCGGTCTCTGCTCCAGGTAGTGTTTTTGCTTCACGTCTTCCGCAGAGGCCGGTACGGTCAGGTGCCCGTAGCAGGTCGGCCAATCGGGACAGCCCAGTCCGGCATCGGTGAGCCGCGTATAGGCACCGAGCACGATGACGCATAGCGCGAACACCAGGGTGAGCTTGAGGAAACTGCGATAGCCCATCTAACCTACCTGCGAAACCTTGAGGAGCTTCTGCAGGTCGCGGAGCAGGCGTTTGCCCGTCATCCTGCGATCGCCGCCCAGACCGTGATACATCATCAGATTGCCCAGCGGATCGACTAGAAATAGCTGGCCACCCTCACGACCAAAGCCGGGGCCCTCGAAAGACGCCAGAACCGCCCCGCCCGTGCTGCCGGCAGTTGCCACCAACAGGTCCGGATGCTCGCCGGCAAGGGCCTCGTGCAGGGCGGTGGCATCGCCCCCCTGCACTACCAGCAGCCGTCGCACCCGGGGCATATCCTTGTTCACCGACAGGCGCACCTGACGCGACAGGTAGAGCCACTGCTGACACCGCTGTCCGCACTCGACTCCTGTGAACATCACCATCACCCAGCGACCCTTCACCTGATCGGAGGATTCCGGCGGAACGAACTCGAGGGATGCGAGGTCGACTGGCCTGGCGGGTTGAACCAGGACACCCTTGTTCGTCGTGCCCGACACGCCATGGGTGCTGAGATAGTTCCAGGCCAGCCAGGCGCCGATCGGCGGCAACAGGAACAGGCCGATGAGAAACAGCAGCTGCCGCCGCCCGGTATTTGTATGCGTCATGACCTGCTCCAACTATCGTTCCTCCTCTGATTGCCGATCTGGCAGCCGCCGCGTATTCACTCCGAGATAGATGATCGTCAGCGCGATGGCCAGCGCGGCCCACTGCACTGCATAGCCGCGATGCTTTTCCGGCGTGATGGTCGGGACCGGTGACCAGTCCGGCTGCAGGGCACCCGGCGCATCGGCGTCCAGCACCAGCGCCAGGGGCATAAGGCCCAGCCCCTGCGCCCGCGCCAGCTCGGCGAGATCCAGATACTGAACGACCACCAGGTGCGCAATGCTCCCATAGGGCTGCCCATCCAGTTTCAGGCCGACCGATTCGGGCCGGTCCAGATGGCCGGTAAGCGTTAACCGGCCCCCCGGCAGCGGAAGGACGGGCAGGAAGGAACGATCCTGGCCCACCGAAACCCAGCCGCGGTTGACCAACAGCTCACGTCCCTGGCCGGTGCGAAACAGGCTGAACACGTGATAGCCGGGCTGACCACGATAAAGGCGATTGTCCAGCAACCATTGCTGGCCGGTAACGAATTCACCGGTCACCCTGGCCGCACGAAACCGGTCCATCGACTCGTCAGGCATGGATCGATTCAGATCAAGCGGCTCCGCCGCCTGGCGCACTGCCCGGGCGTCGATCATCTGCTGCTTATCCAATGCCCTGTGCCACTGCCAGCGCGCCAGCGACAGCAACAGAGCGAGCATCAGGAGATAGGCCACGGTGGGTAACATCCGCGGCGAAAATCGGTATCTGCCCAGCCTCAACTTCGGGCCCTCGTTTCATCACTGCTATACTTGCCTACCCACCCAAATCGGCCTCGGGCACGACCCGGGGGCCGCTCACCTTCAGGAACGTGCCCATGTGGATCACCATTCTCATCCTGGTTATCTTTGCAGGCATCCTGCTGAGCCTCTTCTCGGGCCTCTACTTTCTGGTCAAAGACAAGGGCACCACGACCCGCACGGCACGCGCCCTGAGCTTCAGAATTGGCCTCTCGCTCGGCCTGTTTCTCTTGTTGATGGCACTGATCGGGCTCGGCGTGATCAAGCCGCATGGGCTCTATCCCAAGAATCTTCCCGGCGCTGCCCAGACGTCTCCGGCCAAATGACGGGCGCAAAGGGGCGGCCAAAAGCCACCCCGGGTCATTACAACACGTACACGAAGATGAACAGTCCCAGCCAGACCACGTCCACAAAGTGCCAGTACCAGGCCACGCCCTCGAAGGCGAAGTGATTGTCCGCGGTGAAGTGGCCCTTGGCCGCCCGAATAGTGATCACGAGCAGCATTGCGGTGCCGATGGTCACATGGAAGCCATGGAACCCGGTCAGCATGAAGAAGGTCGACCCATAGATACCCGATTCGAGCGTGAGATTGAGCTCATGGTACGCATGGATGTATTCGTAGGCCTGGAAGCCGAGGAAGATCGCCCCCAGTGCCACGGTCGCAATCAGCCAGAGCACGGTCTTGGTCCTGTCGCCCGCCTTCAGTGCCCAATGTGCCAGCGTAATAGTGACACCGGAGGTCAACAGCAGCAGCGTGTTTAGCGCCGGAATTCCCCAGGCGCCTACGGTCTCGAACTGCCCCCCGACTCCACCGGGCCCATTGGTCGGCCAGGCCTCACTAAAGTTCGGCCACAGATAGTCGTGGGTGGCGAACTTCGCGCCCTCTCCGAGCAACCAGGGAACTGCTAGTTCTCTGGCATAGAACAGCGCACCGAAGAAGGCGGCGAAGAACATCACCTCCGAGAAGATGAACCACATCATCCCCTGTCGGAAGGAACGGTCGACCTGTTCGTTATACATCCCCTTCAGGCTCTCGTTGATCACAGTGCCGAACCAGCCGAACATCATAAAGGCCACCAGGGCCAGGCCGATGAACAGCACCATCTCGCCGGAGGCATGCCCGTTGAACCAGAGGGCGGCACCTACGACGCCGGTGGTGAGCGCAATACTGGCGATAATCGGCCAGTGACTCCCGTGTGGGACGTAATAATGATCAGCTGTATGAGCCATGGCTCCCCCTTTGCTTATCTCTCTGGTGAGGTTGGTATCGTTCTAAATGGCACCGCCGGTCGCATCTATTTCGCAGCGGTCTGATGACTGACGTCGAACAGTGCGTAGGCAAGTGTCAAGGTCTTCACGTCCTTCGGCAATCGCGGATCGACGATGAAGCGCAGCGGCATCTGCTTTTCTTCGCCCGCCTCGAGCGGCTGCTGACTAAAGCAGAAGCACTCCGTCTTGCTGAAATAGCGGGCGGCCTTGGCGGGTGCAACACTGGGTACGGCCTGCGCCACCATCTTCGTCGCGGTCGGGTTCTTGGCCACGAAGTAGGTGGCGTAGAGCTGCCCGGGATGGACTTTCATGGTCACAACACCGGGACGGAATTTCCACGGCATAGAGGCATCATTATTCGCAAGGAACTGTACGGTGACCATACGGTTGGGGTCTGGCTTGAAATTCGCCGTGGCCTCGGCCTCGGCCAGCCTCCCGGAACGCCCGTTGAGTCCAGTGATGTCACAAAAAACGTTGTAAAGGGGCACCAGCAGATAACCAAAGCCGAACATTGCCACCACGATTGCCACAATGCGGACAACCGATCGCGTGTGGCCCGACGTGCCGTGCTGAGCCCCCACTTCAGAGCCTCCCGCCGACCGAGTAATACATGCCCAGCAGGAAGAACCCGAAGGCCACCAGCCCCAAGATCACCGCAAGGCGGATATTGGCTCTGCTCCTTTGCTGCGTGTCGTCGTGCATTGTTTCCTCTACCCGGTCAGGCTGGTGCTCCGCCGGCCGAGCACCAGTCACTTGACCACCGGTGCTTCGGTAAAGCTGTGATATGGCGGCGGCGACGACAAGGTCCACTCCAGGCCGTCCGCACCCTCCCACACCTTGTCGGTCGCCTTCTTTCCGCCTTTGACCGTCTTGTAGACGTTGTAGGCAAAGAGCAGCTGCGAGGCGCCGAAGATGAAGCCGCCGATCGATGAGACCATGTTCCAGTCGGCGAACTGCACCGAGTAATCAGGAATCCGCCGCGGCATGCCGGCCAGGCCAAGGAAATGCTGCGGGAAGAACAGCAGGTTTACCGAAATGGTCGAGATCCAGAAATGAATCTTGCCCAGGCGCTCGTCGTACATGTTGCCGGTCCACTTCGGCAGCCAGTAATAGGTCGCCGCCATGATCGAGTAGATCGCACCGGTCACCAGTACATAGTGGAAATGCGCCACCACAAAGTAGGTGTCATGGTACTGGAAGTCCGCAGGTGCGATGGCCAGCATCAGGCCCGAGAAGCCCCCAATGGTGAACATCATGATGAAGCCTACGGCGAAGAGCATCGGTGTCTCGAAGGTCATCGATCCCTTCCACATGGTCGAGACCCAGTTGAAGACTTTCACGCCGGTGGGGACGGCTATCATCATGGTCGCGTACATGAAGAACAATTCCCCTGTGACCGGCATTCCCACGGTGAACATGTGATGTGCCCACACGATGAAGGAGAGGAAGGCAATGGACGCGGTTGCATACACCATCGAGCTATAACCGAACAACGGCTTGCGCGCAAAGGTGGGAACGATCGCCGAAATAATGCCAAAGGCCGGCAGAATCAGGATATACACCTCGGGATGCCCAAAGAACCAGAAGATGTGCTGGAACATCACGGGATCACCACCGCCGGCCGCGTTGAAGAAGCTGGTGCCGGCAAACTTGTCGGTGAGCAGCATGGTGACCGCGCCGGCCAGGACCGGCATGGTGGCAATCAGCAGATAGGCGGTGATCAGCCAGGTCCAGCAGAACAGCGGCATCTTCATCAGGGTCATGCCCGGCGCCCGCATATTGAGGATGGTCACGATCACATTGATCGAGCCCATGATCGAGCTGATACCCGCCAGGTGGATTGCGAAGATCAGGAACGGGAAGCCGTCACCCATCTGCAGCGACAGGGGCGGGTAGAGTGTCCAGCCGCCGGCGGGGCCACCGCCACTCATAAAGAAGGTGGACAGGAGCAAGGTGAAGGCGAAGGGAAGAATCCAGAACGAAAAATTGTTCATGCGAGGCAGTGCCATGTCCGGCGCACCGATCTGCATTGGAATCAACCAGTTCGCCAGGCCGGTAAAGGCCGGCATGACCGCGCCGAAGATCATGAGCAGGGCATGCACCGTGGTCATGGAATTGAAGAACTGCGGATCGACGATCTGCATGCCCGGCTGGAACAACTCGGCCCGAATCACCATCGCCATGGCGCCACCGATGAAGAACATGATCAACGCGAACAGGAGATACAGCGTGCCGATATCCTTGTGGTTGGTGGTGGTGATCCACCGCATCAGCCCCTTGGCGGGTCCGTGGTCATGATGGTCGTCATGGGTTGCAGTTGCAGTAGTCATGATTGCTGCTCCTTAGATTAATCTCGACAGGTCTGTTCAGCGGGCGGCCTTGATCTCGGCAGGCTGGACCGCCGAGCCGGAATTGCCCCAGGACGAACGCACATAGGTGATGGCGGCAGCCAACTCGACATCGCTGAGCATGGGCCCATAGGCGGCCATGGCGGTCCCCGGCCGCCCGTTGAGCACCGTGGTGATCTGCCCCATCGGATCGTCTCCATTGGAAATGGGGTTACCGGCAAGCGCCGGGAATGCCGGAGGAACCCCTGTACCGGTGAGTTGGTGACAGGCAGCGCAGTTGGTTTTGTAGACCTGCTCACCCTTGGCCAGCAGATCATCCGCGGCCCAGATCTTGTCCGCCGAGGCCGCCTCGGCCGCCGCCGCTCCGGTTTGCGCCTGCACCCAGGCGGCATAATCGGCTGGCGACTTGGCCACCACGACGATCGGCATGAACCCGTGGTCCTTGCCGCACAGTTCCGCGCACTTGCCGCGATAGACGCCTGGCTTGTCTATGCGGGTCCAGCTTTCATTGACGAAACCCGGAATTGCATCCTTCTTCCAGCCAAGATCGGGCACCCACCAGGAATGGATCACGTCGGCCGCCGTCAGCAGGAAGCGAATTTTCTTGCCGGTGGGAACCACGACGGGATTGTCCACGTCGCGCAGATAGGTCTGGCCAAACTTCTCTCGCAGCTTGGCCTCATCCATCCCCGCGCCGAGAAGCCGCGCCTCATTATGTTCCGGCGCCAGGGAACTCAGGAAGGAGATACCGGCGCCCTCCCCATCGACATAGTCATACTTCCACTTCCACTGCAGGCCCGTGACCTTGATGGTCATATCGGCATCGCTCACATCCTCCATGGCGAGCAGCGTCTTGGTGGCGGGGATCGCCATGCTCACCAGGATCACGATGGGAATGATGGTCCAGATGATCTCCATGGTGGTGCTCTCATGGAACTGGGCCGCCACTGCGCCCTTGGACTTCCGGTGCTTGAGCATCGCGTAGATCATGGCGCCGAAGACCACTATGCCGATCACCACACACACCCAGAGGATCATCATGTGCAGATCGTGCACCTCGTGACTGGTCGAGGTGACACCCTTGCGCATGTTCAGAAGATCCCACTCCGCCAGCGCAGAACCCGCCAACAGGCCGGTCGTCAATGCCAGCACCCCCCTCGCTATTCGTGATTTCACAGCCGCATCTCCCACTCTTTCTCTTCTGGTGTCTTCAAGTTCTGTTTATGGCGGACCAGCCCGGCACCCGGCTCAAGCCCGGGTCAGCAGGCGATCCAGCTGACGGGCGAGCCGTCGTTTTTCCCCTTCCGCCAGGAAGGAGCCGAGTTCGGTCCAGATGCCAGAGGCCCCCAGCAGCAGCCGCCTCGGGTACCACCCTGCGCCTTCGCGCAACTCCACTCGGGCCCATGCACGGGGATAGCTGAACGTATCGGCCGGCCCGCCAGCACTACCCGCGCAACCACTCACCCCCTTCTCCACCTTGACCTCCTCAGCGTCCAGCGAAACCACTTCGCAGCGCATGCCGCGTTTCGCCACCCACCAGCTGCACCAGGCCAGAAGGGTCAATTCCAGGCCGGCGAAAGGCAGCACGAGCCAGTAGCCCATCACGAAGAAACCGAGCGAAATGAGACCGAGGGTAAAAGCCATGACACCGAGAAAGGCCAGCGACTGTCCCCAAGTCAGGGACCGGTCCGGCCGGATGACGATCTGGCATTCGGCATCACCAGGGGCACAACGGGTACTGACCATCTTTGAGCTGCAATCCCACTCATTCGAACCATTGCCTCCCTGGCGTGGTCGCCCTAACTGGAGGAGGTCCTGGGTTGATTCCTAATGGTTCGGCCCGCACAACCCTCGATACAACTCGAAGAGAAGGCAATGCAAATAACGAATACAGATTGGCCGTTAGAGAAGCAGACTATAGAGAGGAAACTCCGGAGGCAAGTAAATTTGTTGATAAAACAACCTAAAAAGTTTTTATGGTGTAAAGGTAGATGTATATTTCAATATTATGATATTAAAATATACAAAATCATGAGGTCGGGCGAAAAGGGCATGATAAAATAGCCGGACGTTTTATAAGACTATTTGGGAAGCTCTGATTAAGGAAGCTCTGATCTATTCTGGCGCGAGCAGATTGCGGCGAAAAATCGTCCAGTTCAAGGCGCGGATCGCACGTAATCCCCCAGGGGACCCTCTCTCGCTTCGCGATTCACCTTGTAGCTGGCCTATTGCGAAGATCCGCAACGCAGAAATGGGCGATTTGGCACCGCAAGATGCCGTGATACGAATTAAGGAAGGTCTGAAAAATTCAGACCTTCCGCGGTCCATGGATGGGGCCGCCAAAATCGATCGCTGTAAGCGATTGATTTTGAAGCCAGCCACAAACCGCGTTTGCGGCGCAGCGTACCCTGATAAAGCCAGGGATGGCTTTTATCAGGGTTTCCTTAATCAGAGCTTCCTTTGAGTGGGTACGCCAACTTATAACGGGGCGGGCCGAAACGATCGGCCTCTCAGGTCTTCCTCAGCTGCCGCCGAGCAGGCGCATCACCTTTTCCGGCGAAAGGGCACCGGATTCTGCGCGCCCGCCCCCAACATCGTAAGGCAGCAAACCCAGCATGGGCGCAGGGAGTCGCTCACACAGCGTGGCGATGTTCTCTTCCAGTCGCCCCATCCCGGGCTCGACAACCGAACCCACCCAGCCTCCGAATTGCGCACTGCCTGTCTGCAGGCGCGCCGCCGTCAGCAGCGCATGATTGAGGCAACCCAGACGCAGTCCCACCACGAGCACCACCGGCAAACCCATGGCCAAGGCCAGATCCTCCATTGTCTGGTAATCGCCGATCGGCGCCAGCCATCCACCGGCACCCTCTGCCAACAGCAGATCCGCCTCCCCACCCAGCCGGTTGGCTCGCTGCACCAGGTCGGCGATGTCGATCCCAACTCCCTCTTCTCGCGCCGCGAGGTGCGGCGAAACCGGCTCGGTCAGACACACCGGGTTGACCAGCTCGTAGGGCCAGTCGCCGCCACACGCCTCGATCAGCGCCAGCGCGTCGTCGTTGCGTCGTCCGGCCGGCGTGTCCACGGCACCGGCGGCCACCGGCTTGAAGGGCGCCACCCGCAGCCCCTTCTGCCGCAGCGCCACTGCAAGAGCGCAGGCCACGCGGGTCTTGCCGCAGCCGGTGTCGGTACCGGTGATGAACAGGCCCTTCATCGCCGCTTGATGCTGTCTGGCGATACCAGTACCCCGCCCGCCTCGCGCCGCTGCTCCGCACCCCAGGCATGTCCGTAGACCACCTCGTAGGAGGCCGGCAGCCTCCCCGATGAGTCCCGAAACCGTTCATAGGCGTCGGTCAGTGCACGCAGCCGTGCCCTACCCGTCAGTCGACGCATCCGATCGCTCGCGGCGTTATTGGCTCCGATGGCCTTGAGATCGCGCATTAGTGCATCGGTGTTCGAGTAGGTCAGGGTCAGTCGTTCGACGTCCATGACCGGATCGGCGAACCCGGCGCCCACCAGCATGTCGCCATAGTCGTGCATGTCGATGAACGGATGCACATGCGGCGCGCCGTCGACCGCGGCCCAGGCCGCGCGCAGCTCGTGCAGCGTGTCCGGACCGAAGCTGGAGAACATCAGCAGGCCGCCCGGCCGCAGTACGCGATGCATCTCGGCGAGGGCAGCGGCCGGATCCGCACTCCACTGGATCGCCGCGCTGGAGAACACCAGCTCGAAAGACTGCGCCCCCAGCGGCAACTGGTCCATATCGCCACACAGACAGCGCGGCCGCCGTAACCACCGCCCGCGCCGTCGGGCATGCTCGAGCATCGGCAGGGAAAAATCCAGGGCGACCACCTCCGCCTTGGGGTAACGGCGCAACAGGGCCTCGCTGGCCCGCCCGGTACCGCAGCCGATATCGAGAATACGGCCCGGCTGAAGGCGCACATAGTCGAGGCGCTCGAGCATGCGGTCGGCGATCTCGTGCTGCAGCACCGCTGCGGCATCGTAGGTATCGGCCGCACGCGCGAAGGTGCGTCTGGCCTGACGCTTGTCGATGGAGAACCCGCTCATGCCCCCTCCAGCCATGTGAGAAAGGCCTCCGGATGAGAAAGAAAAGGCGCATGCGCCGCTCCGGGCACGACCTCTGCCGCGACGTCGGGATGCAGTATCGCCAGTCGCTCGGCGATCGCCCGCGGGACCAGCGTATCACGGTGCCCCAGCAACACCCGGGGTGTCGCCATCTTGGGCCACTGTGGGCGCAGATCGCTGTCCAACAGCAGTTCCAACCCGGTCTCCAGCCCCTGCGACGAGGCACTTGGCCTGTCCGCCAGGGACGACCGCACGACGCGCAGGGTCCCCTTGGCCCCCTCGTCGCCCTTGACCTGGAGCGCCAGGAAACGCTGGATGGTCCCCGCCATATCTTCACCCAGCTCGCGGGCGAACTGTTCGAACACCCGGCGGGGCATCGCCGTCGGCCAGTCGGGACGCTGCACGAAGCAGGGGCTACTGGCCACCAGCCCCAATCGCTCGATCCTGCCGGGTGCCAGCAGCGCGGCCTGCTGGGCGACCAACCCGCCCAGGGACCACCCGACCCAGGAGGCGTGCTCGGGGGCTACCGCCAGCACCGCCTCGGCCCACCCCGCCAGATCCCCCGGCACCGGCGGGGGGCTTGCTCCGTGCCCGGGCAGATCCACGCGCGTCACCGCAAACCGCTCGCGCAGGGCCGGCATCAGCGGCTCCCAGATCCCGGCATGCATCCCCCAGCCGTGCAGCAGAACCAGCGCCGGCCCACTGCCCTCGGTCCGATGCCAGAGACTCATCGCCCCAGCTCCCTGTGCGTATCGGCCAACCCCTCCAACAGGCGGTCCAGTTGCGCATCGCTGTGGGCCGCCGAAAAGGTCACCCGCAGCCGCGCACTGCCCTGCGGCACCGTTGGCGGCCGGATGGCGCCCACCAGCAGCCCGCGCCGATACAGCGCCTCGGCCCAGGCGGCGGCCGTGCTGGCATCCCCGAGCCGGATCGGCTGAATGGGGGTATCCGAGGGCATCAGCTCGAGGCCAAGCCCTGCCGCCTCGGCGCGGAACCGCTCCACCAGCGAGCGCAAGTGCTCGCGCCTCCATTCCTCTTCCGCGAGGATGGCCAGCGCGGCCCGGGTGGCCTCCGCCAGGGCGGGCGGCATCGCGGTGGTATAAACATAGGGCCGGGCGCGCTGGATCAGGGTCTCGATCAGCGTCGGCGAACCGGCAACGAAGGCACCGGCCACCCCGGCCGCCTTGCCCAGGGTCGCCATGTAGATGGGCACATCCTGGAGATCCAGACCGGCGGCCGCCAGGCTGCCCCGGCCGCGGGGGCCGAGCACGCCGAAGCCATGGGCGTCGTCGATCATCAGGGCGGCATCCGCCCGGCGCGCCGTAGCGGCGAGCTCCGCCAGGGGCGCACGATCGCCGTCCATGCTGAACACCCCGTCGACAGCCACCAGCACCCTGCCATCGGCCCTTTCCAGCTGGCGCTCCAGGCCCGCCAGATCGTTGTGGTGATAGCGCAGCAGGCGCGCACCGCTGAGTCGCGCGGCGTCGATCAGCGAGGCATGGTTCAGGCGATCCTGCACCAGGCTGTCGCCGCGTCCCACCAGTGCGGTGATGACCCCGAGATTGGCCATGTAGCCGGTGGAGAACAACAGCACCCGCTCGGCACCGACGAACTCGGCAAGCGCCTCCTCCAGTGCATGGTGGGCCCGGGAATGGCCGCTGATCAGGTGCGCCGCACCGCTGCCGACCCCGTAGGCCTTCGCGCCCCGGGTCAGCGCCTCGGCCAGGCGCGGATCCCCAGCCAGGCCCAGGTAGTCGTTGCTGCAGAAGGCGAGGCAATCGCGACCATCGACTCGCAGCTGCGGCCCCTGCGGACCCTCCACCACCCGGCGGCGGCGGTAGAGACCCTCGCGCTCTCGCTGCTGCAGGTCGGTGGTCAGGGTGTCGAGGAAACTCATGCTTCACGAACCCAAGGTGCCGCTGCGCGGCAGCCAATTCTCGAAAGCGCGCGGCGGCGCGCACTCGCGTCCCTTTTCTTTGCTTGCCCAAAGAAAAGGGACCAAAAGAAAAGGCACCCGAAGGCTTGCCCTCCGCTTCGCTCCAGGTTCCCCTGCGCGCCTCGGCCGGAACCGGCGCTGCGGAACTCGCTCACTACGCTCGCTCAAACAGTCCTCGCGCTTTTCGGTCCCGTCCTGCGGTGCTCGGGCTACGCCAACGGGGTAATAGCACTCCGTAGCCAGGTTCATCGGAAGACGAGAGCACAGCCAGAACCCGGCCAAGCCAAGCGCCGCAACACTCCCAGAACATTAGCCGCCGCAGCACACCTTTTGCTCATCGGCAGCAGCGGCCTGCATCCGGATACCCAGGCGATCGAACAGCTGTCGGTCGTGACCGGCCTCCGGGTTGTCGGTGGTCAGCAGCCGCTCGCCGTAGAAGATGGAATTGGCCCCCGCCACAAAACACAGGGCCTGCATTTCATCGCTCATCTCGTTGCGCCCGGCGGACAGGCGCACATGGGATGCGGGCATCAGGATGCGCGCCACTGCGATGTTGCGCACGAACTCCAGCGGGTCGATGCCATCGACACCGAACAGCGGCGTGCCCTCCACCTGCACCAGCATGTTCACCGGCACCGATTCAGGATGCTCCGGCAGGTTGGCGAGCTCCTGCAGCATGCGCGCCCGGTCGCGCGGCCCCTCCCCCATGCCCAGAATGCCACCGGCACAGACATTGATGCCGGCCTCGCGGACATGCTGCAGGGTCTCGAGGCGATCCTCGAAGGTGCGAGTGGTGATCACGTTCCCGTAGAACTCCGGGGAGGTATCGAGGTTGTGGTTGTAATAGTCCAGCCCTGCCTCGCGCAGCCGATTCGCCTGTTCGGCGGTGAGCATGCCGAGGGTGACGCAGGTCTCCATGCCCAGATCCCGCACCGCGCGGATCATCTCGATCACCCGCTCGAGATTCTTGTCAGTGGGGTTGCGCCAGGCCGCCCCCATGCAGAAGCGGGTCGAGCCGTTGTCCCGGGCCGCCTTGGCCGCCGCGACGACCTCGTCCAGGGGCAGCAACCGCTCTCGTTCCAGGCCGGTATCGTGTTGCGCACTCTGCGAGCAATAGCCGCAATCCTCGGGGCAGGCGCCGGTCTTGACCGACAACAGGGTACTCACCTGCACCTCGTTGGGATCGAAGTGACGACGGTGCACCTGTTGGGCACGGAACAGCAGGTCGTTGAAGGGCAAGGCGAACAGCCCCTCGATCTCCTCCAGGGTCCAGTCGTGACGGACAGCGGCTTCAGACATGCTCGGGGATCTCCTCTTCTTCGGCGGCGTCATCTTCCGGCGGGAGTACGATATCGTGCCAATCCTCGTGCCAGGCGCGCCAGATGGACCAGGCAGACCAGGGTACGATGATCAGGATCCCGACCAGCCAGGCGATCAGCCACGCCATCCTGGCGTCACCGGGGAAAAAGGTGCCGACCGGAATGATCAGCCCCATCACCGCATAGAAGCGGTACCCCGCCCAGCGCGTATAATCGCCCACACGCGGGTCGGGATGGTGCCGATGCAGGGCATAGACCAGGATGGAGGCGCCGAACCAGAGCAACGGCAATGGCGGCAGCAAAATGCTGACGATATTGCCGATATCCATCTGGATCGCCGCAAAGCGGATGGACGAGGCCTTGAGAATGCGGGCCTCCGCGCTTTGCCCCGGATTGTGCTCGGCTGACGTCATGGAATCTGGCGGATCGAAATCGGCTATCGGAACCGGCCATCATAGGTGCACGGCCCCGACTGTCAACCGAAAAGGGAGTTTCAGGTCGACATGTGGTCACGTCTTAACCAATTGTTCCAGCCGCTGGCGCGCTGCCGGCTGTGCGGCGCTGCACACCGCGGGGAGCTGTGCGAGCCCTGCCGGGCCGAACTGCCCGCGCTGGCTACTGCCTGCCCGCAATGCGCCCAGCCGCTCGAGGGGACACAGGCCGGGCTGTGCGGCCAATGCCTGGCCCATCCGCCGAGCTTCGATGCTGCGCGTGTACCCTTCCGCTATGCCCCGCCGGTCGACCGGCTGATCGCCGGCCTCAAGTTTCACGAACGTCTGTCCGATGGTCGCCTGCTCGGATCTCTGCTGGCCGAGGCGATCGCCGCTGCGCCCCGTGTCGATCTGCTGCTCCCCATACCCCTGCATCGTCAGCGGCTGCGCGAACGGGGTTTCAACCAGGCCGCCGAACTGGCACGCACCGTCTCCAGCACGACCGGAATCCCCGTCGACTACGACGCCTTGGCAAGGGTGCGCGCTGGCTCGCCGCAGCACCAGGCCCGGCGCAGGGAACGTCTTCGGCAGATGCGCGGCGCCTTCACGTGGCAGGACAGACAAAGGCCGCCTGCGCGGGTGGCGCTGATCGATGACGTGGTGACCACCGGCGCCACGGCGGATGCCGCTGCGCGGTGTCTGAAGCGGGCCGGGGCCGAATGGGTCGAGGTCTGGGCGGTGGCGCGAACCCCAATGAAAAGGTGAGCATCGGCACCCGGCTGAGACAGAACCCTGGTTGGACGATGCCCCAGGACGACGTCGTCCAATTCCCTAACTTATTGTTTGAACGGGCCGGAGCCCGGATGCAGAAACGTGCGCGGGAGGGATCCCGCGCCCGAGCCTACAGGGATGTATTCACGGCGTTTTCTGAAGCCGGGCACTGGCTCCACCGACGATAGATGGCGCTGCCCTGACGATTGCCCCGGCTCAGCGGTCGGCCAGGACCTTTTCCTTCATCTCGCGCCGCTCCTGGGCATCAATACTCAGGGTGGCGATCGGACGGGCCTCGAGGCGCTTGACCCCGATCGGTTCGCCCGTGTCCTCACAATAGCCGTAGCTGCCGTCGTCGATGCGTTCGAGCGCCTGCTCGATCTTGCGCAACAGCTTGCGGTAGCGATCGCGGGTGCGCAGCTCCAGGCCATGCTCGCTCTCACGATTGGCGCGGTCCGCCTCATCACCCACCTCCTGGTAGGAGGTGTCGCGCAGGTTGTCCAGGGTCTCCTGGGCCTCCTGCATCAGCTCTTCCCGCCACGCCAGCAGTTTGCGTCGGAAGTACTCCAGCTGCATGGGGTTCATGTACTCCTCATCGGGGCTGGGGCGGTAATCGGGGGGAAGCTCGACGGCCATACGGCGCTACTCCATGGTTGCTTTCCGGGGCGGAGGGGTTTTACCGGCAAGCCGGCGAGAAATCAAGCGTGAAAATCATGGATTCAGACACCTGGGAACCGGCGGCGCGGCGGGATCCTGCCAGAAAGC
>JANTHJ010000039.1 GCA_024762475.1 Chromatiales bacterium
TTCGGTGAACTCGAAGCTGCCCTTGTCGCTGGGGCCAAAGAACCGGTTGTGATCGGTCTTGACAAAGCCCTGCGTCAAAAAGCCATGCAACTGTACGTCGTCGAATTTCGGCAGGTGGCTTTCCGCCCGACAGTTTGCAGCAAGGCCCATGAGGGTCAGGTAAGCGATTGCCAGATGGCGTGCTGTCATCCTATTGCACCTCCAATATCTTGACGCGGTCGTCGACCAATTCCCTGGGCAGATAGCCAATGGCGCCCGGTTCCTCAGCGACCTTGTCGCGCATTTCTTCCACTGAATCGATTATGTCGGGGGCCTGGCCGGTGCCGGAGAAGGTCTGCCGGTCCCAGACCCGGCGCAACTGCCTCGGATAGAGTTTGAGCACCTCCCTGCAGAATCGGACATGCAGTGGATCGCGGTCATCGAGTACATAGACGCGGACAGGGGTTCCGTCTTCCCACTGTGCGCGACGCATGGAAAAGAGCAGGCGCGCGGCGTTGCCGTCCAGGTATGCGGCCGGTACCGAGGGGTTGGCAATCAGGACTGGCTCTGCCACAGAGGGAAGAGCGATCAACAGCAGCACCAGGGCGACCAGGCAGCGAGGTGGCGCGGATGTGCTGGCAAGCCCAGGCGGTTGCCATCGCGAGGCATGCCTGGCGAAGGTGGCGGAAATTGCCGACCTGTGTCTGGTGTCGTGATCGACGATTCTATCCTCTCCTGGCAGTGCCTTCGTGGCGCCTTGCGCCACTCAGACGGGTCCGGGCGGCCGTCTACTCTGGGATTCGACCACCGGGGATTTCTGCGAAGTTCTCGGTCCTGATTGTGCAGTCGGCCGGTGGCGAGGAAACTGTAGCCTTATACTGTGGGGTTAACAATGCGCCAACTACCAATTCCACATGAATCTTCTCGATCGCGACGCTCACTGCGTCTGGCATCCTTACAGCGCCATGGGGGCCGGACAGCCCACCTTTCCGGTCGCCTCTGCCGCGGGGGTGCGAATCCGCCTCAGCGACGGCCGTGAGCTGATCGACGGGATGTCGTCCTGGTGGAGTGCCATCCATGGCTACAACCATCCGGTCTTGAACTCCGCGGCGAGACGTCAGTTGGAGGATATGGCGCATGTGATGTTCGGCGGATTGACCCACGCCCCGGCCGTCACCCTGGCCGAGCGCTTGATTGACGTCAGCCCGGAGGGGCTCGAGATCGTGTTCTTCGCCGACTCGGGGTCGGTTTCTGTCGAGGCGGCGATGAAGATGGCGATCCAGTACCAGATCGCCCGGGACTGCCCGGGGCGGCAACGGTTCCTCACCCCCCGCAGTGGCTACCACGGCGACACCCTGCATGCCATGTCGGTATGTGACCCGGTCACGGGCATGCATCGGTTCTTCGAAGGTGTGATGCCGCGTCAGGTCTTCGTCGCCCCGCCGGCACCGCGATACGGGGAGCCCTGCGAGCCGATTGACCTGGCCTCGCTCGAGGCGGCGCTGGCGAGGCATCACGAGGAACTCGCCGCGGTGATCCTCGAGCCTATCGTTCAGGGGGCTGGGGGAATGCGCTTTTATTCGGCGGACTACCTGGCCGCCGTGCGGCGATTGTGCGACGAGTATGGCCTGCTGCTGATCGCCGACGAGATCGCCACCGGGTTCGGCCGGACCGGAAGGCTGTTCGCCTGTGAGCACGCGGGTATCGCGCCCGACATCATGACCGTGGGCAAGGCCTTGACCGGCGGCTACATGACACTCGCGGCGGTCCTGACCACCCGCGAGGTGGCCGATACCATTGGCAGGGGCGATCCCGGCCTGTTCATGCATGGCCCCACCTTCATGGCCAACCCGCTGGCCTGTGCCGTCGCCAATGCGAGCGTCGATCTGCTGCTGGAGTCCCCTTGGCAGGCCCGGGTTGCCGCGATCGAGGAGGGTCTGCGAGACGGCCTCTCGCCCTGCGCCGAACTGACCCATGTTGCCGATGTGCGCTGTCTCGGTGCCATCGGGGTGGTGGAGCTGAGGGCGCCGGTGAACATGCAGCAGGTGCAGCCCCTGTTCGTGGAGGAGGGGGTGTGGGTGCGGCCCTTCGGCCGACTCGTCTATCTGATGCCGCCTTTCGTGATGGAGGAGGATGACCTGGCTGCCCTTTGTGCGGCAGTGGTCTCGGTGGTGGAGCGGCTGGTCGAATGGGAAGGCTATTGTGTTCCCGCTGGGGCGGGGAGTCCTATATAATGACAAGCTGGATCGACGCGCCGGGGACCCGGCGCGTTTTCATTTCACGTGGCCTTTGGTAGGGGTCACCACTGAGGAAGGACGATGCCGGCCATAACCCTCCCCGACGGTTCCCAGCGCAACTATGACCATCCGGTCACCCTGGCCGAGATCGCGGCCGATATCGGTCCCGGACTGGCCAAGGCGGCACTGGCCGGCAAGATCGACGGTAAGCTCGTCGACCTGTCGCAGACCGTCGACCACGATGCTGAGGTGGCGATCGTCACCGCGCGTGACGACGAGGCCCTGGAATTGATCCGTCACGATGCGGCCCACGTCATGGCTCAGGCGGTCCAGGAACTCTATCCCGGGACCCAGGTGACCATCGGTCCGGCGATCGAGGACGGTTTCTACTACGACTTTGCGCGCGAAGAGCCCTTCACCCCCGAGGATCTGCAGAAGATCGAGGACCGGATGCGCGAGATCGTGGGCCGCAATTTGCCGATCCGGCGCGAGGTCTGGTCGCGAGAGGAGGCGAAGCAGCGCTTCGCCGAGATCGGTGAGCAATACAAGGTGGAGATCATCGACAGCATCCCCGAGGGCGAGGAGATATCGGTCTACCGCCAGGGCGACTGGTTCGACGTCTGCCGTGGTCCGCATCTGCCCAGTACCGGCAAGTTGCCCAAGGCCTTCAAGCTGATGAAGCTGGCCGGCGCCTATTGGCGGGGCGATGCCAACAACGAGATGCTGCAGCGCATCTATGGCACCGCCTGGCGCGACAAGAAGGAACTCAAGGCCTATCTGCATCGTCTGGAAGAGGCCGAAAAGCGGGATCATCGCAAAATCGGCAAGGCCCTGGACCTGTTCCACACCCAGGAAGAGGCGCCGGGGATGGTGTTCTGGCACGACAAGGGGTGGCGCATCTACCTGGAGGTGGAGGAATACATCCGTCGCAAGCTGCGCGAGCACGGCTACCAGGAGGTCCACACGCCTCAGGTCATCGACCGCACCCTCTGGGAGAAGTCCGGCCACTGGGACAAGTTCGGCGACATGATCTTCACCACCCATTCTGAGAATCGCGACTACGCGATCAAGCCCATGAACTGCCCCGCGCACATCCAGATCTACAACCACGGCCTGAAGAGCTACCGCGATCTGCCGCTGCGTCTGGCCGAATTCGGCTCTTGCCACCGCAACGAGCCGTCCGGCACCCTGCATGGCCTGATGCGGGTGCGCAACTTCGTGCAGGACGATGCGCACATCTTCTGCACCGAGGAGCAGATCCTGCCGGAGGTGCTGGCTTTCATTGACCTGCTGTTCGAGGTGTACCGCGATTTCGGCTTCGAGGAGGTCTTGGTCAAGCTATCGACGAGACCGGAAAAACGTGTCGGGGCAGATGAGTTATGGGATAAAGCTGAGAAAGCACTTGAAGAGGCGTTGAACGAACGTGGCCTCGATTGGGAGTTGCAGCCGGGGGAGGGCGCCTTCTACGGGCCGAAGATCGAGTTCTCGCTCAAGGACTGCCTCGGGCGGGTCTGGCAGCTGGGCACCATACAGCTGGATTTCTCCATGCCCGAGCGACTTGGGGCCACCTACGTTGCCGAGGACAACAGCAAGAAAACGCCGGTGATGTTGCACCGCGCAATCCTGGGTTCGCTGGAGCGATTCATCGGCATCCTCATCGAGCACTATGCGGGCGCTCTGCCGCTGTGGCTCTCTCCGGTGCAGGCGGTGGTGATGGATATCACCGACAAACAGGCCGAATTCGCGCGCGAAGTCGCCCAATTCCTGTCAGATCGGGGTTTTCGGGTCGAAACAGACTTGAGAAACGAGAAGATCGGCTTTAAGATTCGCGAGCATACCTTGCACAAGGTGCCCTACCTATTGGTGGTGGGGGATCGCGAAGTGGAAGACCGTAGCGTTGCGGTGAGAATCCGTGACGGCAAGGATCTCGGGGTCATGGACCTGGAAGAACTTGCAGGACATCTCGAAGCAGAGATGGCCAAACGGTCCTGACCGGCTGCCCGATCAGCGAAGGTGTCTGAATCAGATGCCCTCTGTTGTCGGGCGGCTTTGTTTTTAGTCGGAGGAAACTGGACATCGCCAAACAAGAAAAGCGCAATCGCTTGAACGGGGACATTACTGCGCCCGAGGTCAGGCTCATTGGCGCAGATGGGGAACAAGTCGGCATCGTCAGCCTGGAAGAGGCGCTACGCCACGCGACGGATGCGGGCATGGACCTGGTGGAGATTGTTCCCAACGCAGAGCCTCCGGTTTGCCGGGTGATGGATTACGGCAAGTTTGTCTTCGAGCAGAAGAAGCAGCGCCAGGAAGCCAGGAAGAAACAGAAGCAGTCGCAGGTCAAGGAAGTCAAGTTCCGTCCGGGTACCGATATCGGTGACTACCAGGTGAAGCTGCGCAATCTGCGCCGGTTCCTGGAGAACGGTGACAAGTGCAAGGTGACCATGCGGTTCCGTGGCCGGGAGCATGCGCACCGGGAACTCGGACTCGAAATGCTCGAGCGGATCGAGAAGGACCTGGCCGACATTGCCCAGGTCGAGCAACGGCCGATGATGGAGGGGCGCCAGATGGTGATGGTGCTCAGCCCGCTGAAAAAGCGGTAATCTCGAATTCGACGGCAACTGCCGTCACGGGTGGTCGGGCCAATGGCATTGCCTGGGTCACCTCGAAACTCACTAACTACAGGAGATAGAAAATGCCGAAGATAAAGACCTTGCGAGGTGCTGCCAAGCGCTTCCGTGTCACCGCTGGTGGCATCAAGCGCAACCAGTCGCACCGTCGTCACATTCTGACCAAGAAATCCACCAAGCGTAAGCGTCATCTGCGCGCCCCGTCGATGCTGCACAAGCATGATGCGGCCGCTGCGCGTCGCATGATTCCATACGCCTGAGCAGGAGGGCCTAACGATGCCAAGAGTCAAGCGCGGTGTCACCGCACATGCCAAACACAAGAAGGTCCTCAAGTCCGCCAAGGGGTATTACGGTGCACGTCGAAAGGTGTTCCGCGTTGCCAAGCAGGCGGTTATCAAGGCGGGGCAGTACGCCTATCGTGACCGTCGCGTCAAGAAGCGCCAGTTCCGCTCGCTGTGGATTCAGCGGATCAATGCGGCAGCACGCCTGAACGGCCTGTCCTACAGCCGCATGATCAATGGCTTGAACAAGGCGGGCGTCGAGGTCGATCGCAAGATGCTGGCCGATATTGCCGTCCATGACATGCCAGCGTTTAGCCAGCTCGCTGAGAAGGCCAAGGCTGCCCTCGCGAGCTGATGCCGGGTGCCCAGTGGGGGCCGCGGTATCGAGGTAAGGTGCGAAAGGGGGAAAGTCTGGCAAGGCTTTCCCCTTTTTGTTTTTTCATAACCACGAAGGGCACGAAGAACGCAAAGGTGAAGAGGGTGGGCCGTCTCGCTATTGGGGTGCCCCAGCCCGCACGAAGAAGAGCCGATACGGCCTGTGGAGCAGATTTGATATGCCCATTCGGATCGGAGTCTCTGCGTTCAGCCTCTTTGTGTTCTTCGTGGTGAAAAACCCAACCCGGAAAAACAATGTCAACTGAATTGGAAGAGGTGTTGAACGAGGCCCAGGCGGCCGTGGAGGCGGCGGACGACCTGCGCGCCCTGGACGAGGTCCGGGTACGCTACCTGGGCAAGAACGGTGTCTTCACTGAGCAGCTCAAGCAGTTGGGCAGCCTGCCCAAGGAAGAGCGGCCGGCCGCCGGGCAGGCGATCAACAAGGCGAAGCAGGCACTGCAGCAGGCCATCGAGGTGCGCCGCCAGGCCCTGGAGCAGGCGGCTCTGGCCGCGCGCCTGGCGGGCGAGCGTGTTGACGTCACCCTGCCCGGACGTGGACTGGGGCGGGGCGGCTTGCATCCGGTTACGCGGACTATGCTGCGAATCGAGGAGATCTTTGGCGGCGCTGGTTTCCAGGCCGCGGAGGGGCCGGAGATCGAGGACGATTTCCACAATTTCGAGGCCCTGAACATCCCCTCGCATCACCCTGCCCGCGCGATGCACGACACCTTCTATTTCGACGAGCATCTGCTGCTGCGTACGCACACCTCGCCGGTGCAGATCCGGGTGATGAAGGATGCCGAGCCGCCGCTCAAGGTGATCGCGCCAGGGCGCGTCTATCGCTGCGATTCCGACCTGACTCACACCCCCATGTTTCACCAGGTCGAAGGCTTCATGGTGGACGAGCAGGTCACCTTCGCCGACCTGAAGGGCATCATCATCGCCTTCCTGCAGACCTTCTTCGAGCAGGACGATCTGGCGGTGCGCTTCCGGCCCTCCTATTTTCCCTTCACCGAGCCCTCGGCAGAGGTCGATATTCAGTGCGTGATGTGTGGCGGCGAGGGCTGCCGGGTCTGCAGCGGCACCGGCTGGCTCGAGGTGCTGGGCTGCGGGATGATCCATCCCGAAGTGATGCGACATGTGGACATCGATAGCGAGCGCTATACCGGCTATGCCTTTGGCATGGGCGTCGAGCGCCTGGCGATGTTGCGATACGGGGTCAACGACCTGCGGCTGTTCTTCGAGAACGACCTGCGGTTCCTGAAACAATTTGCATAGGCTTGAACCGCGAAGGACGCCAAGGCGCGCAAAGTGATGTCTGCGTAAAGCGCCTGCGGTTACTGGCATAGCGGCCTAGCCAACATCGACCCCGGCAGTCTCTTTGCCTTGGCGAACCTTCGCGTCCTTGGCGGTTTGAATAAACGAGTTTAGGAAACAACAATGAGATTTAGCGAGGCCTGGTTGCGTGAATGGGTGGATCCGGACGTCTCCACCGAGGTGTTGGCCGAACAGCTCAGCATGGCGGGGCTCGAGGTGGATTCGGTGGAACCAGCCGCGCCCGAGTTTAGTGGGGTGGTGGTGGGGAAGGTGCTTGCCTGCGAAAAACACCCCGATGCCGACAAGCTCAATGTCTGCCAGGTCGATGTCGGCGAGGGCGAGCCGCTGCAGATCGTCTGCGGTGCCGCTAACGTTGCGGCTGGCCAGAAGGTGCCGGTGGCGACCATCGGTGCGCGCCTGCCGGGCGATTTCAAGATCAAGAAGACCAAGCTGCGGGGCGTGCTGTCACAGGGCATGATCTGCTCGTCCGCGGAGCTGGGGCTTGCCGAATCGAGCGACGGCATTATGGTGTTGCCCGACGACGCGCCAGTGGGCCATGACTTCCGGGGCTACATGGAGCTGGATGATCGTTGCATCGAGGTGGATCTCACGCCCGATCGGGGTGACTGCCTGAGCATTGCAGGCATCGCGCGCGAGGTGGCGGTGATCAACCGGGCGCCACTGCGTGGCGAGGTGATCGAGGCGGTCAAGCCCCAGATCACCGATACCTGGCCGGTCGTGATCGAAGCGCCCGAGGCCTGTCCCCGCTATACCTGCCGAATCATCCGGGGTATTGATGCCAGCGCGGTCACGCCTGCCTGGATGGTGGAGCGCCTGCGGCGCAGCGGTGTGCGGGCGATCTCGCCGGTGGTGGACGTGACAAACTACGTGATGCTCGAGCTGGGTCAGCCAATGCATGGATTCGACCTGGATCGGCTCGATAGCGAGATACGGGTCCGCATGGCCAGGCCCGGCGAATTGCTGGCGCTGCTCGACGGCAACGAGGTGGCACTGAGTGAAGATACCTTAGTCATCGCCGATGCCAGCAGGCCACTTGCACTGGCCGGCATCATGGGAGGGCAGGAGAGCGGCGTAAATGAGCAGACCTGCAACGTGCTCCTGGAGGCGGCCTTTTTCGCGCCCCTGGCGATTGCCGGCAAGGCGCGCAGCTATGGTCTGCACACTGATTCCTCACATCGCTTCGAAAGGGGCGTGGACTTCGAATTGCCAGTGGGGGCCATGGAATATGCAACCAACCTGTTGATCGAAATCGTGGGCGGCGAGGCCGGCCTGATCACCGAAGTGATCAGCGAAGCGCACCTGCCCATCCGCCAAGCGATCGAGCTGCGGCAGGAGCGGGTCGGCAGGGTACTCGGCGTAGAGCTGGAGGACAGTGAGGTCAAAGACATACTGGAGCGCCTCGGCATGGAGGTCGGTATTTTCGATGGCGGCTGGACGGTGAAGGCGCCCAGTAGTCGTTTCGATATCGAGATCGAGGTGGACCTGATCGAGGAACTGGCCCGCATCCATGGCTATGCGAATATTCCGGCCAGCCTGCGCTCTGCGCCGGTGACGGTGCAGGCCCGCCCGGAGGCGAGATTCCGGCTGGAGCGCGCGAAGGAGCTGTTGGTCGACCGTGACTTCCATGAGGTGATCACCTATAGCTTTATCAGTCCGGAGCTGGCCGGGCAGGTCACCCCGGATATTGCACCAGTGGTCTTGAGCAACCCGATCTCTGCCGACATGTCGGTGATGCGGGCCAGCCTCTGGCCGGGCCTGCTGACCACCGCAAGACACAATATCGCGCGCCAGCAGGAGCGGGTGCGTATCTTCGAGAGCGGTCTGGCCTTCGAGCGCATTGCCGGCGAGATGGTGCAGCAGCCCCGCCTTGCCGCCCTGGTTTGCGGCGCCTGGGCCGAGCCCCAGTGGAATCTGCCGGTACGCAAGGTGGACTTCTTCGATCTCAAGGGTGACCTGGAGGCAGTGCTCGGCTTGGCTGCATCGCTCGAGGCCTTCGGTTTTGCGCCGGCCGAGCATCCCGCGCTACATCCCGGGCAGTCGGCACGCGTGTTACGCCACGGTCAGGCGATCGGGTGGATTGGTGCGCTGCACCCGCAGCTGCAACAGTCATTGGATCTGCCTGCCTGCTATCTTTTCGAGGTGAGTCTGCCGGCACTGGAGGAGGGGCAGCTGCCGGCGTTCGATCCACTATCCAAGTACCCATCTATTCGCAGAGACTTTGCGATCGTGGTGGATGAAAAGGTTGCGTGGTCGCAGATCCTTGAGGTGGCCAGGGAGGCAGCGGGTGAGGTTGTGCGGGATATTCGGCTTTTCGATGTGTACACCGGGGAAAATGTAGAACCCGGTCGAAAAAGTCTCGCTTTGAGCTTGATTTTACAGGACTCTTCGCACACTCTTACCGAACAGGAGGTCGAACAGGCCAGTGCTGCCGTGCTGCAGGCACTCGCCGACCGTTTGTCCGCTACGCTGAGAGACTAGGTGACGCGCTATGGCATTGACCAAGGCCGACATGGCCGAACATCTGTTCGAGGAACTGGGGCTGAACAAGCGTGAGGCCAAGGAGATGGTCGAGATGTTCTTCGAGGAGATCCGTCAGGCCCTGGAAGAGGGACGGCAGGTCAAGCTCTCCGGCTTCGGCAATTTCGACCTGCGCGAGAAGCGTCAGCGACCGGGGCGCAATCCCAAGACGGGGGAAGAGATTCCTATCTCTGCCCGTCGCGTCGTGACCTTCCGGCCGGGGCAAAAACTCAAGGCCCGTGTCGAGGCTTATACGGCCCAGCAGGCGGCCGGCGAAGAGCAACAGACAGGATGAGGGTTTGAACCATGCTGGATCCCGAGAGCAGCAGGGTCGAATTACCTCCCATCCCCGGCAAGCGCTATTTCACTATCGGCGAGGTTGCGGAGCTGTGCCAGGTCAAGCCGCATGTGCTGCGCTATTGGGAGCAGGAATTCCCGCAGCTCAAGCCGGTCAAGCGACGTGGGAACCGGCGCTATTATCAGCGCCACGATGTGGAACTGATCCGCCAGATTCGCAGCCTGCTCTATGAGCAGGGGTTCACCATCGGGGGTGCCCGCCAGAGACTCGAGGGAGAGAGCGAGGAGGGAGGGCTGTCTCCAGTGGATAATGCCTTAATGATTAAGAACTTACGTCAGGAACTTGAAGAAGTGCTGAGGTTGCTGGAAGGCTGACGATTCGTTGCGTCTGGGCTGGTGCGTTAGCACGATTGACAAACCGGGCATGCCTCACTAGCATGCCCCCTCTTTTTCGGAGCGTAGCGCAGCTTGGTAGCGCACCACAATGGGGTTGTGGGGGTCGGGAGTTCGAATCTCCCCGCTCCGACCAAATCAAGAGCAGAAAAGCCCGCCTAGCGCGGGCTTTTCTTATGCGCGCGTTGTTGGAATCAAGGCGTTCGACCGCCTCTACGCCTGGACTATCGAGGCGGCGGCCAGTCGACGGTCGGCGTGGGAGTTTGCTGCTGGGCCTGCTGCTGCGTCTGCTGCTGCGCCCCGCCGCTCCAGGGGAGTGGCGGCAGATTGAGAAACGCCTGCCGGATGCCATTGTTCCAGGCCTCTCGCAGGCTCAGCAGATAGGGATTGCTCCCTTCAAAGCGGCAATGGCAGGAGAGTTGAAAGCTGTCCTTGGGATAGATGGCCACCTCGAACGGGGGGCCGACGGTGATGTTGGAGCGAGCGGTGCCGTCGAGCGAGACCAGGCATAGCTGGGCGCCCTGATCCAAAGACAGCTTGTGGTGCACAATGCGGTCCAATGCGGGTTTGCCATACTTGCTCTCGCCGATCTGCAGGTAGGGTGTTTCACGGGATGCGGCAATGTAATTTCCCTGCGGATAGATCAGCATCAGGCCGTGCTCCTGGCCCGCAATCTGACCTCCCAGGAGCAGTGTCGTCTCGCCGCTGATCCCGGAGCCGCTCAGGGCGCCGGAGTGCGCCTGCTGCACCTCGAGGCTGATACGGCCGACGTATTCGGCCGCCTCGAAGAGGTAGTTGACGCTACTCAGGTTGGTTCCGATCTCGGGATTCTGCAGATCGCGATTGACATGGTTGATGACTTCCTGTGTGGTCGCCAGATTTCCGGCCGAAAGAATCACGAAGATGCGATCGGGTGTCGGGGTGAAGATGTGCATTTTGCTGTAGGTGGTGACATAGTCCACCCCGGCATTGGTGCGCGAGTCGGAAGCCAGAACCAACCCGTCTTCGAGATACAGTCCTACACAGTAAGTCATGGAGTGTCCGTTCGGTGGCCATGCTTAGGATTATCCCCTCTCACAGCGATGACGCAAGGCCGCAGTGAATCTCGGACCGGCGCCGGCAACGTAAGACCGGGATTGATCGCGGAATTGATTTCTGGCGCGTAAACTGCAAAGAATTTCCCATCATCCAACCGCTGCAGATACCAATTCAGGAAATCTCATGTCCATCCATGTCTCGCTACGTCAT
This sequence comes from Chromatiales bacterium, assembly GCA_024762475.1. Taxonomy (GTDB): domain Bacteria; phylum Pseudomonadota; class Gammaproteobacteria; order Chromatiales; family Chromatiaceae; genus MONJU. The sequence goes on from JANTHJ010000039.1 coordinate 11,293, forward strand.
AAGACCGAATACCGCTTCGACCGCCCGGTCTCGCTGTCGCCGCATGTCATCCGGCTACGCCCGGCGCCGCATACCCGCACCCCTATCCATCATTATTCACTGCAGGTCGAGCCGAAACCGCATTTCCTGAATTGGCAGCAAGACCCTTTCGGCAATTTTCTGGCCCGCCTGGTGTTTCCGGAGAAGGCCCGACACCTGTCGATCGAGGTGGGGGTGGTGGCGGAACTGGTTTCCATCAACCCGTTCGATTTCTTCCTCGAGGAGTATGCCGAACACTATCCATTCGACTATCCGCCGCAGCTGCGCAAGGAGCTGACGCCCTATTTCGAGGCCACCGACAACGGCCCGCGCTTGCAGGATTGGCTTGCCACCGTCTCGCGTGAGCGCAAGCGCATGGTAAATTTCCTGGTGGATCTCAACGCGCGCCTCGCCGGTGAGATCGAGTACACCATCCGCCTCGAACCGGGGGTTCAGAGCTGCGAAGAGACCCTGCAACGGGCGCGTGGATCATGCCGCGATTCGGCCTGGCTGCTGGTTCAGATCCTGCGTCATCTGGGGATCGCCGCACGCTTCGTCTCGGGGTATCTGGTGCAACTTGCGCCAGATCAAAAATCCCTGGATGGCCCGTCGGGCCCGGAAGAGGATTTTACCGACCTGCACGCCTGGGCGGAGGCCTATGTGCCGGGCGCCGGATGGATCGGGCTCGACCCTACCTCCGGCCTGTTTGCCGGCGAGGGACACATTCCGCTGGCCTGCACTCCCGACCCGGTCAGCGCGGCGCCCATCGAGGGGGTAACCGATCGGTGCGAGGTGGAGTTCGCCTATGTCAACGAGGTCACGCGATTCCGTGAGGACCCGCGGGTCACCAAGCCCTACAGTGAGGAGCAGTGGCAGGCCATCCAGGCGCTCGGGGCCGCCGTGGAGGACGATCTACAGGCGGGTGATGTACGCCTGACCATGGGCGGGGAGCCCACGTTCGTCTCGATCGACGATATGGACGGCGACGAGTGGAACACCGCGGCCCTTGGAGAGCACAAACGGGAGCGGGCCGAAGACCTGCTGCGACGGCTCTGGCAGCGCTTCGCGCAGGGCGGCGTACTGCACTATGGTCAGGGCAAATGGTACCCTGGCGAACCCCTGCCACGCTGGGCGCTGAATGCCTACTGGCGTGACGACGGCATCCCGGTCTGGCGGCGCCCCGAGCTGCTGTCCAACCCATTGGAGCAGGGACAGGCCGACCGGGACGACGCGCAGGCCTTTGCGAGGGCCCTGGCGGCGCGGCTCGGGGTGAGGGCAGAACATGCAGTGGCCGGGTTCGAGGACGCGCTCTACTACCTGTGGAAGGAGGGCACGCTGCCCGAGAATGTGGACGTGCTGGACAGTCGTTTATCAGACCCGCTGGAGCGCGACCGGCTGCGCCGTCTCTTCGAGCAAGGCCTGGAGCAGGTGGTGGGCTATGCCCTGCCGCTGGCCTGGGAGCCGGTCTCGGAGGAGTGGGTCAGTTCGCCTTGGCGCTTCCGCCGCGGTCACATGTTTCTGTTGCCGGGAGACTCTCCCATGGGGCTGCGATTGCCGCTCGATTCGCTGCTGTGGGAGCCCGAGGCGCAGCGACAGCAGCTCCATCCCGTCGATCCGTTTGCCGCCAGGGCGCGTCTGCCGGGTGACGTGAGTCAGCGATACAGTCGTTTCGAGCAGGCGCCCGCGGACAGCCATGGGCTGCGCCAGCAGCCGGTGGCCGATCAGCTGCACGAGGAGGAGCCGCACTTTTTTGTCCGCAGCGCCATTTGTTTCGAACCACGTAAAGGGCATCTGCACATCTTTCTGCCGCCACTGACGGATGTGTCGCACTGGCTTGACTTGGTCGGGGCCATTGAGTCGACGGCCCGCGCTCTGGGCCAGCCCATTGTACTTGAGGGCTATCCGGCCCCCTATGATCCGCGCCTGAAGCGTCTCTCGGTGACGCCCGATCCCGGCGTCATTGAAGTCAACATCCACCCGGCGCACGATTGGAAGGGGCTGGTGAACCATACCGAGGCGCTTTACGAAGAGGCGCGCCTGGCGCGCCTGGGCACCGAAAAATTCATGGCAGATGGCCGGCACACCGGCACCGGTGGTGGCAATCATGTCACCCTGGGTGGGCCGACCCCGGCGGACAGCCCCATTCTGCGGCGTCCCCAGGTACTCGCCAGCCTGCTGCGCTATTGGCAGAACCACCCATCGCTGTCGTACCTGTTCTCGGGCCTTTTCGTGGGGCCGACCTCGCAGGCGCCGCGCGCGGACGAGGCGCGGGACGACAATCTGTACGAGCTGGAAGTCGCCTTACAGCAGCTGCCGCCGGGCGAGGCCCCGGCGCCTTGGGTGGTGGACCGGGTGTTGCGCAATCTTTTGGTGGACATCACGGGTAATACGCATCGGGCAGAGTTCTGCATCGACAAGCTCTACTCGCCCGATTCGCCCACCGGCCGTCTGGGACTGGTGGAGTTCCGCGGCTTCGAGATGCCGCCCCATGCGCGCATGGCCCTGGTGCAGAATCTATTGCTGCGCACCCTGGTGACCCGTTTCTGGGACCATCCCTACGAGCAGCCATTGGTGCGTTGGAACACCGAACTGCATGATCGCTTCATGTTGCCCCATTACACGGCGCGTGACGCTGGCGACGTGGTATCGGACCTGCAGCGCTGGGGCTACGACTTCCAACAGGAATGGCTCGATCCGTTCCTCGAGTTCCGTTTTCCGCGCTATGGGACCGTCAATATCGGGGATGTCGAGCTCGAGCTGCGCTTCGCCATCGAGCCGTGGAATGTCCTTGGGGAGGAGGTTACGGGCCAAGGTACCGCACGGTTCGTGGATTCTTCGGTGGAGCGGTTGCAGGTGCGGGTTCGCGGTATGACAGAATCGCGCCATTTTGTGGCATGCAATGGCCGACGTGTGCCGTTGCGGTGCACCGGCGAGCGCGGAGAGTTCGTGGCCGGGGTGCGCTACAAGGCCTGGAATCCGCCCTCCGGGCTGCATCCGACCATCCCGGTGGATGCACCGCTGCGTTTCGACCTGATCGATGCCTGGTCGCGGCGTTCGCTGGGGGGCTGCACCTACCATGTCGAACACCCCGGGGGGCGCAATACCGAAGAACTGCCGGTCAATGCCTATGCCGCCGAGTCGCGTCGTTTGGCACGATTCTGGCAACACGGACACACACCGGGCGAGGTGGATCCGCCTGTAGAAGAACCCAGCGGCGATTTTCCCTATCTGTTGGATCTGCGCCGTGACCGGAAATAACATCCTATGACCATCGATCTGAGCCAATACGATCCCGGGCCCTTTTACGACGAGATGCTGGTGCGCCCGAACCGGGCGCGCAGCCATGCCAAGAAACTGGTGAGGCTGTTGCGCCGCATGGACGAAGAAGAGTTGGCAGCGCGCCAGGTGGCCGCCGACCTCGCCATCAAGGAGATGGGCGTGACCTTCACCGTCTACAGCGAGCAGCATGGAGGCATGATCGACCGGGCATGGCCCTTCGACATCATTCCGCGCATCATCCCGCTGGCCGAATGGGGCCGCATCGAAGAGGGGCTGGTACAGCGGGTCAAGGCGCTGAATCTGTTTATCGACGATCTCTACAATGACCAGCAGATCGTCAAAGACGGTGTCTTTCCGCAAGAGGTCTTGGCCGATTCGAAGAATTTTCGCGAACAATGCGTCGGCGTGAAACCGCCGCTGGGCATCTGGGCTCATATCTGCGGCTCAGACCTGGTCAGGGATGCCGAGGGCACGGTGTATGTACTGGAGGACAATCTGCGGGTTCCCTCCGGCGTGTCCTATATGCTGGAGAACCGGCAGATCACCAAGCGCGTGTTCCCGGAACTGTTCGAGCAGTATGCGCCCCTGCCGGTGGACGACTATCCAACCGACCTGCAGGAGACCCTGGCGGCACTGTCGCCGCGCAAGCGCAAGCGTCCCTCCATCGCGGTGCTCACCCCGGGAATCTACAACTCCGCCTATTTCGAGCATGCCTACCTGGCGCAGCAGATGGGCGCCTATCTGGTGCAGGGCTCGGATCTGTTCGTCGACAAGGACGACTGTGTCTACATGCGCACCATCGCCGGTCCGGCGCGCGTGGATGTCATCTACCGGCGCATCGACGACGAGTTCATGGATCCGGAGGTATTCAACCCGGAGTCCCTGCTGGGCGTGCCTGGTCTGATGCGCGCCTGGAAGGCAGGCAAAGTGGGCCTGGCCAATGCCCCGGGTGCCGGGGTGGCGGACGACAAGGTGGTGTATGCCTTCGTGCCGGAAATTATCCGTTACTATCTGGATGAGGAGCCGCTGATACCGAATGTGCCGACCTACCGCTGCATGTACAAGGATGAGCGGGAGCACGTGTTGGCACACATCGACGAACTGGTGGTGAAGCCGGCCAACGAATCCGGCGGCTATGGCATGCTCATCGGGCCGCGCGCGACCCGGGCCGAGCGCGAGAAGTTCAAGAAACTGATCCGGGCCAATCCGCGTAATTACATCGCCCAGCCGACTCTTGGGATCTCGACTGTTCCGACGGTGGTCGGCAAGGGGATCGAGCCTCGCCATGTGGATCTGCGTCCCTTCATCCTCAGTGGCAGGAAGATCAAGGTCACGACTGGCGGCCTGACCCGGGTGGCGCTGCGCAAGGGATCGCTGGTGGTCAACTCCTCGCAGGGCGGTGGTTCCAAGGATACCTGGATCGTGGAGGCCTGAGATGCTATCCAGAGTTGCCGAAACTCTCTACTGGTTTTCCCGCTACGTCGAGCGGGCCGAAAATACCGCGCGTCTGCTGCGGGTGAATGCCCAATTGGTGCTGGATATGCCGCGCGGTATCTCACCCGGCTGGGAGGCACTGGTGCATATCACCGGGTTGAAAGAGGCCTTTTCCGGCTGCTGTCAGGAGGCGAGCGAGCGCAATATCGTGCGCTATCTCATCGGCACCATCGACAATCCCGGTTCCATTCTTGCATCACTCTCGTTGGCGCGGGAGAACGCACGCACGGTGCGCGAAATCCTGCCTCGCAGTGCCTGGGAGGTGGCCAACGAGCTGTATTGGTACGCAAAGGAGCATGCCAAGCAAGGGGTGAGCAAAAAGGGTCGCGATGACTATCTGGATGAGATCACCGGGGGCTCGCAGCGACTGGTCGGATTGCTCGGCTCGGTCATGTATCGGGACGAGGCCTATGATTTTCTGCGTATCGGCCGCAACCTGGAACGCGCCGACATGACTACCCGCATCCTCGACGTACGTTCTACCGACCTGTTCGACGAAGAGCAGATCGAATCCCGGACACTCGATGCCCTGCAATGGATCAGCGTGCTCAAGTCGCTATCGGGATACCAGAGCTACCGCCGGGTTTGCGAGACGAGGATACGGCGGGCGGAGGTCCTGCGTTTCATCCTCCAGGATCCGGCCTTCCCGCGGTCCGTGGCGCATGGGCTGGATGCGGTCGAGGAAAGCGTGGGCAGTCTTGGCCATGGGGAGCGTGTGATGCGGCGCCTGCGAGCCGTGGCCCGCAAGACCCGGCTGCTCAAGGTGGAACAGCTCAGTCGCGGTGATCTGCATGAGGTCTGCGACGAGATCCAACTTGGGATCACCCACGTCCATGACGAATTGGCCAGGTCCTATTTCCTGTTGCACTACGATACCAGCCAGGAACAGGTTCAGGTGCAGGTACAGGCCTCCGGGACCTGATCGAATGCGTGACGACAGCCGCGCCGGACATCCCTGGGCGCAGGCTGGGCGAGGCGCACCTCCTTCCCTGGGCGCAGTTCCTTGACGTGGATTAAAGCAACCTCGGTTGTCATGAATCGCTTGCGCCCGCCGTGTTAGTTTCAGCAGCTACAAAGGGATCGACCAAGAATCTCACAGGGGCCGAGAGCAACGTCACACAACGAGGAGGAAGCCGATGGGCAAGTATGTTCGCTGGTTCGAGGAGCTGAGTATCGAGGATGTGCCGCTGGTGGGCGGCAAGAACGCCTCACTCGGCGAGATGTACCGGGAGCTCACGCCGCAGGGTATCAAGGTGCCCAATGGCTTCGCAGTCACCGCAGAGGCATACCGGGATACGCTCACGGCAGCCGGCGCCTGGGAGGCGCTGCACGCGGCCATCGACGGGCTGGACCCGGATGATGTGGAGGATCTGGCGCGCAGAGGGCGCCAGGCCCGCGCCATCATCTACGGTGCGCCCCTGCCGGATACCATGGCGCAAGAGATCCGGGAGGCCTACCATCGCCTGCAGGAAGAATACGGCGCCGATCTGAGCGTTGCGGTTCGTTCCTCGGCGACGGCGGAAGATCTGCCGACCGCGAGCTTTGCCGGTCAGCAGGAGACTTACCTCAACATCCATGGAGACGAGCAGTTGCTCGACTCGGTGCGCCGATGTTTTGCCTCGCTGTTCACCGATCGCGCTATCCACTATCGCGTCGACAACGGCTTCGATCATTTCAAGGTCTATCTCTCGGTGGGCATCATGAAGATGGTGCGCTCCGACCTCGCGGCCAGCGGGGTCATGTTCTCGCTCGACACCGAGACCGGTTTCCGCGACGTGGTCTTCATCACCGGGGCCTACGGCCTGGGGGAGAACGTGGTGCAGGGTGCTGTGGAGCCCGACGAATTCTATGTGCACAAGCCGACCTTCGAGCAGGGACATCGCGCGGTGCTGCGCCGTCACCTGGGGAGCAAGAAGATCAAGATGGTCTATGCCACCGGGGGCAGCAAGGAGATGACCCGCAATGTCCCGGTGGCCGAGGCAGACCGGCGTCGCTACTGCATCGACGACGAGGACGTGTTGGTACTGGCGGACTACGCCATCAAGGTGGAGAAGCACTACAGCGCCAAGGCGGGCCAGGACCGGCCGATGGACATGGAGTGGGCCAAGGACGGACTGGATGGCGAGCTCTATATGGTGCAGGCACGCCCCGAGACCGTGGAGTCGCAGAAGCAGGGCAATATCCTGCGTCAGTATCACCTCAAGGAAGAGGGCGAGATCCTGGCGCGCGGTTATGCCATCGGGACCAAGATCGCGGCCGGCCGGGCCCGTTACATCCACAGCGTGGCGGACCTGCATGAGTTTCAGGCAGGCGAGGTGCTGGTGGCCGATACCACCACCCCCGATTGGGAGCCTGTGATGAAGATCGCGGCGGCGATCGTCACCAACCGGGGCGGCCGAACCTGCCACGCGGCCATCATTGCGCGCGAACTCGGTATCCCTGCGGTGGTGGGTGCCGACAACGCCACCGAGACGGTCCCGGATGGAGAGACCGTGACCATTTCCTGCGCGGGGGGCGACGAAGGACGGGTCTACCGCGGGGAGCTCGCCTTCGAGGTGACGGAGGTGGATCTCTCGGACCTGCCGCGCCCCAAGACCAAGATCATGATCAACCTGGGCAACCCGGACCTGGCGTTCGGCACCTCCTTCCTGCCCAACGACGGTGTGGGCCTGGCGAGGCTGGAATTCATCATCAACGAGTACATCAAGGCGCATCCCATGGCGCTGCGTTACCCGGAGCGCCTATCCGATGCCAAGGTGCGCAAGGCGGTTCAGGATCTGATCCTTGGTTACAAGGATGGCAGCGAGTACTTCATTCAGCGCCTGTCCGAAGGCGTGGCGACCATTGCCGCGGCGTTCTGGCCGAAGCCGGTCGTGGTGCGCATGAGCGACTTCAAGACCAACGAGTATGCCACCCTGCTCGGCGGCAGCGACTTCGAGCCGACCGAGGACAACCCCATGATCGGCTTTCGCGGCGCCGCGCGCTACACCCACCCCGCCTATGCCGATGGCTTCACGCTGGAGTGCGCGGCCATGAAGCGGGTACGCGATGACATGGGATTGACCAATGTGCGGCTGATGATCCCCTTCTGCCGGCGTATTCCGGAGGCCGATCGAGTCATTGAGGCAATGGCAGAGCATGGCCTGAAGCGTGGCGGAAACGGCCTGGAGATCTATGTCATGTGCGAGATCCCCAACAACGTCATTCTCATCGACGAGTTCGCCCAGCGTTTCGACGGCTTCTCTATCGGATCGAACGACCTGACCCAACTCACCCTGGGTGTGGATCGGGATTCGGAAATCGTCTCTTTCGATTTCGACGAGCGCGACCCCGGGGTTAAGGCCTTCATTCGCCAGGCGGTGGAGGGTGCGCGGCGCCATGGACGACATTCCGGGTTGTGTGGTCAGGCGCCCTCGGACTATCCGGAGATGGCCGAATATCTGGTGGAGCTCGGGATCGACTCGATGAGCCTGAACCCCGACACGGTACTGGCCACCACCCGGGTAGTGCTCGAGGCGGAGAAACGACTGGACAAGACCTAGGCCGTACTGTGCAACAGGACAAGCGCCTGACGCTCACCGAAACGGTCTCGCTGGCCGTGGGCACCATGGTGGGTGCCAGCATCTTCTCTATCTTCGGGCTGGGTGCGAAGCTGGCAGGGCCGAACCTGCCGCTGGTATTCGTGGTATCCGGCGGGGTGGCGCTGTTGGTCGCCTATTCCTATGCGCGGCTGGGCAGTCGCATCGTCTCCGATGCCGGACCGATGGCCTTCATCATCCAGGCCTTTGGCAGCAACCTGCTCACCGGTGCGCTCAGCTTCCTGTTCTGGATGACCTATGTCATCTCCATTGCGTTGTTCGCCAAGGGGTTCGCTGGCTATTTCCAGCCGTTGCTGCCGGGCCCAGCAACCGCCGGGGTCGGAAGCATCGTCGAGGTGGGTGTGGTGCTGCTGTTCACGGCCCTGGGGGCGATGGGATCGCGCAGCGTGGGCCGGGCCGAATTCTGGATCGTCGCCATCAAGCTGGGTGTCCTGCTGCTGTTCGTCGTGCTGGGGATCTGGTCCATCCATTTCGATCGCGTCACGCCAAAGTTCTCGGCCGACGCCATGAACGGCATGATCGATGCGGTGGCGATCTTCTTTCTCTCCTACATGGGGTTTGGGTTGGTGACCAACGCCTCGGAGCATATGCGCAATCCGCAACGCAATGTGCCGCGCGCCATCTATATCAGCATACTGGTGGTCACAGTGGTGTACGTCCTCGTTTCCCTGGTGGCGGTCGGCAACCTGCCACTGCCGCGTTTGGTCGAGGCGCGGGACTATGCGTTGGCCGAAGCGGCGAAACCCTTTCTCGGGGACCGGGGTTACCTGTTGGTGACCTGGGGCGCCTTGTTCTCGATCGCCTCGGCGCTGAATGCCACGCTCTATGGAGGCGCGAATGTAGCCTATGCCCTGGCGAAGGATGGCGTGCTCCCGGAGACGTTCGACCGCAAGCTGTGGTTCGGCTCGCTCGAAGGACTGTATATCACGGCCGGACTCGGGATCGTGTTTGCGCTGTTGTTCAATCTCAATGGCATCGCCTCGATCACCAGCAGCGTCTTCATGGTCATCTACCTGTTCGTGCTGGCGGCGCACTGGCGCCTGCTGCCGCGCTTTGGCGGAAACCGCTGGGTGATCGGTATAGGCTTCGTGGTGGTGCTTTGTGTATTCGTGTTGCTGTTGCGCTATCAATGGCACACGAATAGGGACGCATTCTCCGCGACCTGGCTGGTGCTGGCGGGCAGCCTGGTCACCGAGTGGTTGTATTTCCGGACCACGCGCCGCCACTTGCGGAAGCATATCGCGTAACCGTGAGGGAAGTGGCTTCCCGAATATGGCCAGGCAGCGGGCCGCCTTTCCCATCTCGCCTTCAAATCCGGGTCATCGCGCCGATAGAGAGCAGAGGCCGGCGGAAACAGTCCCCGGCTCCCTGCCGTGATCGATTGATTAAAAGGAACTGCGATGAACGATGCGACCCGCCATAACCCGGAGACCCGGGTTGGAGCCTATCTGTCTGTCATGGTGAAGAACGAGGGGGCCGATCTCTTCTTGCATACCGGTGCCAAGCCCACCATCAAGGGCCCGTTCGGATTCAAGGTGCTGGACGAAGTACTCGAGCCGGGCACGACGGAACAGATGCTGCGGGCCATGCTCTCGGACGCGCGCATGGTGGAATTCGAAGAGAACGGTGAGGTCGATTTTTCATTCTCTATCGGTGCGGTGGGGCGCTTCCGCGGCAATGCATTTCGCCAGCGGGGCGATGTGTCCATCGTGATGCGCCACGTGAAGGGTGATATCCCGACGATCGATGGCTTGGGCGTGCCGCAGGCCCTGAAGCAATTGGTCGAGCAGAAGCATGGTCTGATCGTGGTAGCCGGCGCCACCGGTTCGGGCAAGTCCACCAGCTTGGCGGCGATGATCGATCATCGCAACAGCAGCCAGCCCGGGCACATCATCACCCTAGAGGACCCCATCGAATTCATGCACCCCCACAAGAAGTCGCTGGTGGCGCAGCGCGAGATCGGCACCGACACCCTGAGTTTCGAGAGCGGCATGCGGGCGGCAATGCGTGAATCGCCGGACGTCATCCTGATGGGTGAGATTCGTGACACGGCGAGTATGGAGTATGCCATCAAGTTCGCCAACACCGGACATCTTTGTCTTTCCACCATCCATGCCAACAATGCAGTATCGTCGCTGGAGCGGATGCTGAGCTTCTTCGATCGCGAGGTGCTCGAGCAGGAGGCGAAGCGGCTTTCGCAGAACCTGCGGGCCGTGGTCTGCCAGCGCCTGGTGCCGGCAAAGGACGGCAGCAAGGCTGCGGCGATAGAGATCCTGATCAACACGCCGCGCATGGCGGACCTGATCGCCAAACTCGACTACGAGAACATGAAGGCCACGATGGAGCAGGGGAGCAACTATGGCATGCAGAGCTTCGATCAGGCCCTTTGCAGGCTCTATGACGAAGGGCGGATCGATGATGAGCAGGCGATGGAATTCGCCGAGTCGAAAACGCGGGTGATGCAGCACGTGCGTTTCCAATCCGCCTCTGCCCAACAGCGGGATCTGACCGCGGGGCTGGCATTGCAGGACATCGAAGACGAGGAGGAAGAGGACGAATCCCAGGTCTATTGACGCTCCGGAGTGGGATTATCGACCCCAATGGGAGCGCAGGGCGTACCATAGCCGCCCCAGGTATTCATGGATCGCGAAATAGCTGCGCAGCAGACTCGGTGTGCCGGGAAGGAAATCCTCGAACTGCACCCCGTCGTCCAACGAACGGCTCTCGAACACTGTGGGTGCCGGAATCACCTCGATACCCTCACGCTCGAACTCGGTCACGGCCCGGGGCAGGTGCCAGGCGCTGGTGACCAGCAGGACACGATCGAGACCGCGCTGGCGCAGCAGGCGGGCGGTAAACGCGGCGTTCTCCCGGGTGTTATGGCTGCGATCCTCGACGGCATCCACGGGCACCTGGAACTCTTGCTGCAGCACCCGGCCGATCAGGCGTCCAATCGGTGGATCCTCGTCCGCGGGACTGCCGCCACTGACGATCAGCGGCAGCCCGGTGTGACGCTGTAGAAAGGCCGCGTAGCGGGCGCGCTGCAGGCCAATGGCCCCAATGGTGTCACCCCCATATTCAGGCGCCCCGGTATAGCGGCCGGCCGCCAGCACCACGATGGCCTGGGCCTTGATGCTCTGCAGTCTATCGGGTGCCAGTGCCGCGTAGGGCTCCAGCGGGGCCATCAACGTGTGCGAGACGATTGGCAGGCTGAGCACCAGCAAAACGAGGCTCGCGAGTACCACTACCGCTCTCGCCCAAGGGCGTCGCCAAGCGATCCCACCCGCCAGGATGAGCAGGAACAGGCTCACCGGAGGCAGGAGCAGGCTCTTCGTTGCCGCATACAGCATGACGCGTGGTGAATCAGGTAGCGGTGACCTTCTCCAGCGCCTGGTCGATGTCGGCAATGATGTCATCGACGTGCTCGATGCCGACCGAGATGCGGACCAAGTCCTCACTCACGCCGGCGCTGGCCAGTTCTTCGGGACTCAGCTGGCGGTGGGTGGTCGATGCCGGGTGACAGGCCAGCGACTTGGCATCGCCGATATTTACCAGGCGCAGAATCATCTGCAGGGCGTCGATGAACTGTGCCCCTGCTGCCTGTCCGCCACGGATGCCGAAGCTGAGTATTCCCGAGGCGCGACCGCCGGTGATCTTTTGGGCATTGGGGAAGTGCGGGCTGTCGGGCAGGCCGGCATAGCTTACCCAGGTCACCTTGGGATGCTGTTGCAGGTGTTGCGCCACCGCCAGGGCGTTCTCGCAGTGGCGGTCCATGCGCAATCCCAGGGTTTCGAGCCCCTGCAGGATCAGAAACGCGCTGTGGGGCGAAAGGGCCGAGCCGGTGTTGCGCAGGGGCACCACCCGCGCGCGGCCGATATAGGCGGCCTCACCCAGCGCCTCGGTATAGACCACCCCATGGTAGGAGGGGTCCGGCTCGTTGAGCATGGGGAAGCGATCCTTGTTGGCGACCCAGTCGAATTTGCCCGAGTCGACGATGACCCCGCCAATGGTCGTGCCGTGACCGCCGATATACTTGGTCAGCGAATGCACGGCGATGTCCGCTCCATGCTCGAAGACGCGGCACAAATAGGGTGTGGCGACCGTGTTGTCCACGATCAACGGCACGCCATGACGGTGAGCGATCTCGGCCAGTCGCTCGATGTCCACGACGTTGCCGGCGGGATTACCGATGGACTCGCAGAATACCGCCCTGGTGTTGCCGTCGATATGGCCCTCGATCCCCTCGAAATCGTCATACGAGGCCATGCGCACATCGATGCCCTGGCGGGGCAGGGTATGGGCAAACAGGTTGTAGGTGCCGCCATAGAGCTGGCTGGTGCTGACGATGTTGTCTCCGGCCGCGCAGATGGTCTGGATGGCATAGGTAATGGCGGCCATGCCCGAGGCCAGGGCCAGTGCGCCGACGCCGCCCTCCATCGCCGCCATGCGCTGTTCCAGCACATCGGTGGTGGGGTTCATGATGCGCGTATAGATGTTGCCCGGCACCTTCAGGTCGAACAGGTCCGCACCATGCTGGGTGTTGTCGAACACGTAGGACGTGGTCTGATAGATGGGCACGGCCGCGGCCTTGGTGGTGGGTTCGGGCTCGTAGCCGTGATGCAGGGC
>JANTHJ010000040.1 GCA_024762475.1 Chromatiales bacterium
GCAGCAGTCTATGTGATCACCGCCGAGGACATCCGCAGGATGGGCGCCACCAGCATTCCCGAGGCGCTACGTCTCGCGCCGGGCGTGCAGGTGGGAAGGATCAGCTCGTCCCAGGAAACCGTTTCGGTACGCGGCTTCGGTGGGCGCTACGCCAACAAACTATTGGTGCTCATCGATGGACGGAGCATCTATACGCCGTCGTTTGCCGGTGTGTACTGGGATGAGCACGATATTCCCCTCGAGAATATCGAGCGGATCGAGGTCATTCGCGGGCCGGGCGCCACGCTGTGGGGTGCCAATGCGGTGAACGGCATCATCAATATCATTACCCGCAAGGCCAGCGACACCAGCGGGGGCTACGCGAGTGCGGGTGTAGGCTCATACCTCGAGCGTCAGTTCTCTGCCCGCCAGTCGTTGAGCCTGGCCGAAGGGGTGGATGGCTATCTGTTCGCCAAACATGCACACCGCGGCAGTCTGCCGTTGCAGGCAGGCGGCGATGCGCACGATGCCTGGGTGACCGACCGGGCAGGGTTCCGCGCAGATGGGAGTGCGGCAGACGGTGCCGAATGGAGTCTGCAGGGAGACTTCTTTCGCAATCGTGGGCATGAGATCGACGCCACCGCGCCTATGCTCGGTGCCCAGGGCTTTCAGAGTGATGGCTGGTTTCTCTCCGGCAAATGGGTCGAGCCGCTGGAGGGCGACAGTAACCTCGTCTTCAAGGCCTATCTGGATCACAAGGACAGGGACGAGCCCTTCGTTCGCCAGATCCATGACACGCTGGACCTGCAGATCGAACATCACCTGGCGATGGGGCGCCAACACCAGTTCGTCTGGGGTGCAGGCTATCGCCGCGTCGCGGACGACTTCAGCCATAGCAGCAATCTGTTGATCACCCCGGCGGAAGGCGATTTCGACCATTTCAACGCCTTTGTCCAGGACGAAATCACGCTGATGCCGGAACGTTTCCGGCTCATCGTGGGCAGCAAGTTCGAGCACAACCCTTACACCGGCTTCGAAGTCCAACCCAACATCCGCGGCGTCTGGACGCCGAATGAGACACACGCCGTTTGGGCGAGCATCTCGCGCGCCGTGCATACGCCATCTCGGGTCAACGAGGATGCAGACTTCACGGTGGTGGTTGCGCCGCCGGCACCCCCCGTACGGGTGCTGGGCAATTCCAATCTCAATGCAGAGAGCATGATTGCGTACGAGGCAGGCTATCGATGGAACCCAGACAGCCGCCTGGGGATCGATGTGGCGGCCTTCTACAACGACTATCGGGACGTGATCGATGGCGTGCGCGACCCCTTCAATCCCTTGCTGACCACTTTCGAGAATGGCTACAAGGGACAGTCATGGGGTGGTGAAGTGGCGGCCGACTGGCAGATGAGCGATCAGTGGCGGGCCAAGGCCAGCTACAGTTTCATTCGCATCGATACCAACAGTGAATTCCTCAACGACAACACCCCGGAGCAACATCTGGCCTTGCGTCTGATGTATGACATCGACGCGCAATGGCAGCTGGACCTGTGGGGCGAGTATGTCGACCGGGTGGCCCGGGCGACCGCCTCTGCGCCCACCCCCGTCGCTATCGACGCCTATACCACGCTCAATCTGCGGCTCGGCTGGCAGCCCCGCCCCGGTGTGGAGATCTCCCTGGCGGGCAAGAACCTGCTCGAGCCGCGTCATATGGAGGCCCGCGGCGAGGTGTTCACACCAGCGACCGCGGTGGAACGATCGGTCGAACTGCAAGTGCGACTGGACTGGGATTGATACCGGTCGGTGAGCGCCGTGAGCAGGCTTCACAAAGATAGACGCCGCAGCCCGGTGGGTCGATTCCCCGCGGGCCGGTGGTCGCGTGCCGCCGCATTGTGCCTGGTATGGCTGTTGGGTGCCTGGAGCCCGGCGACGAGCTGGAGCACGCCGGTGGACGAGACCCAGCTCAAGGTGGCGCTGTTGTACAAGCTGGTGAAGTTTGTCAGCTGGCCGGACAGACGAGGGGCGGGGCAGGGCAGGCATTTCAACATCTGTGTCTTGGGCGAAGGCAGGGTGGCCGGGCGGCTCCAGGTGCTGCAGGGAAGAAAGGTCAAGGGGCGGAAGATCCAGATTCTCGAGGTAGAGAATGAGCGTGTGACTGCCGATCGCTGCCCCGTGCTGTTTGTCGCGAAAGGCACCGAGACACAGGTTTGGCGGGAGGCGGGACAGGGCGTGCTGAGCGCAAGCGACCGGCGCGGATTTGCCACGGACGGCGGCATCCTCGAGCTGCGGCGGGAAGGCAAGCGGATGCGTTTCGTGATCAATCGCAGCCGCGCGAAGCGAGCGGGCCTGTCGTTCCCGGCACAGGTGCTGGCATTGGCGATCATAGTGAACGATGGCGAGGACAGAGAATGAACATAGACGCCGTCAAGGCAGAGCCAAAGCACAGTCTCGCCCGCCGTGTGCGGCACATGGTCGTTGGCGTGGTGACCGTTGCCCTGTTGGTGGCCGTGGCCGTGATAACCCTGTTCGAGTACCGGCTGTACCAGCAGACCCTGGTCGATCACCTGCGGGTGCTGTCCGACATGATAGCCAGCAACGTGGAGGCGTCGCTCGCCTTCGATGACCGGGCCTCGGCCCAGCGGGTCCTCGATTCGCTGCGTGCAGAGCAGGAGGTCGTTCGAGCCCGGCTATTGAAGAAAGAGGGTGCGGTCCTGGCGAGCTATGTCGGTGATCGGAGGCCGGTATCCGCGCAGGAGGCGCAGCGGGAGCGGGCCTTGCTCACCCGGGTGATCGGCCAACAGCGGGGACTGGTCGAGATCAGCGAGGATATCGATATCGTCACGCCGGTGGTGCTGGACGGTGATGTCATCGGATACCTCTTTCTCGAAGGTCGACTCGATCTGATCTATCGGCACCTGTTCACCGTACTCGCCACGCTCGGTGCCCTGCTTGCGCTCTTGATCGGGGTGATCTATGGGTTGAGCCATCGCCTCCAGCGCGGCATCACCGGGCCCATACGCCAGCTCTCCGGGGCGATGGCCGATGTTGCGAGTACCAAGGACTACAGTGTGCGCATCCGCGAGGGGGGCGACGACGAGATCGCGCAACTCGCCCATGGGTTCAATACCATGCTCGATCGCATCCAGGAGCGCGACCGGGACCTGGAACACCATCGCGAACGACTCGAAGACGAGGTGGCGACCCGAACCGCCGACCTGGTGGCGGCCAAGGAGTCGGCCGAGGCGGCCAGCAAGGCGAAGAGCGAATTCCTGGCGACCATGAGTCATGAAATCCGCACCCCTATGAACGGTGTACTGGGAATGACCGAACTGTTGCGGGATTCGGGCCTCTCTTCGCGTCAGCAACGCCTCGCGGAGACCGCCCACCGATCGGCAGAAAACCTCTTGCGGGTGATCAATGACATTCTCGACTTCTCCAAGATCGAGGCCGGAAAGCTGGACTTGGTGACCGAGGACTTCGACCTGCGGGGTCTGCTGGAGGATACCCTGGAGCTGGTGGCAGATCAGGCAGCGAGCAAGGGGATCGAGCTGATCGGCGATCTGGCGCCAGACCTGCCGGGCCCGGTGCACGGCGACCCGGTGCGTCTGCGTCAGGTCCTGCTCAACCTGTTGGGCAACGCCATCAAATTCACCCACAAGGGCGAGGTGCGTCTGCGGTGCCGATTGACCGCATCGGACACCGGTGACCAGCAGTTCACTGTCGAAGTGGCGGATACGGGTATCGGAATCCCGCGCGAGAAACAGCGGCGGATATTCGAGGCCTTTACCCAGGCAGATGGCTCCACATCGCGCGAATTCGGCGGCACCGGCCTGGGCCTGGCCATCTGTCGCCAGCTGGTGGGGCTGATGGGCGGTCACCTCAGGGTGCACAGCACCCCGGGAGAGGGGAGCAGCTTCGGCTTCGATGTACAGCTGGCGGCCGCCACGGGGCCCGTCCAGGTGTCCGCGGGCCAGCTGGGGAGCGACATGGCGGCGTTGGTGGGAGTGCGTGCCCTGATCGTGGATGACAATGCCACCAACCGGGAGATCCTGCACGACCAGATCATTGCCTGGGGCATGCGCAACGGCAGTGCGGAGGGAGGCGACGAGGCGCTCATGATATTGCGGCGCGCGGCCGCCAAGGGGGACCCTTACCGAATCGCCATACTCGACTGGCACATGCCGGGCATGGATGGACTGGCGCTGGCGCAGAGGATCAAAGAGGATCCCGCCATCCCTCCGCTCGCGATGATTCTGCTCAGTTCCAGCGTCAATGATCCGGATATGCACTCGCTGGCGGTGCTTGGGGTCCACCTGGTGCTCGGCAAGCCCGTCCGCCAGGAACGGTTGCGCGAGGTGCTGTTGGCGGCGCTGTCACGTTCGTCCCAGTCTGAGATGGATGCGGGGAAAGCGCCTCTTTGCGTGTCGGGAGAGATGCCATTCGATGCAACCATCCTCCTGGCGGAAGACAATGAGATCAATCAGGAGGTCGCGCAGGGGATGCTCGAAAGCCTGGGCTGCCGAGTCGATATCGCCAATAATGGGCGAGAGGCCTGTGAGCGAGTCGAGTCATCCGATTATGCCTTGGTGCTCATGGACTGCCACATGCCCGAGATGGATGGCTTCGCAGCGGCAAGCGAGATTCGGCGTCGTGAGCAGGAGATGGGCCATCCCCGCCTGCCGATCGTGGCGCTGACCGCGGACGTCCAAAAAGGCATCGAGGAGACCTGCCACGCGGCCGGTATGGATGGCTACCTCAGCAAGCCATTCAACCAGGAGGCACTGGCCGAACTGCTGGCGCGCCACCTCGAAAGTCAGGAGAGGCCTGTTCGTCCGCAGAAGCAGGAGGATGGCGGCGACAGCAGGGCATCCCTTGCGCTGAATCCGCATCAGTTGCAGCAACTGCGCGACATCGGCCGGCGCAGCGGGCGCGATCTTCTCCATCGTGTGGCGACCGCCTATCTGCGTGATGCCCCATTGTTGCTCGAGAAGATAGAGCAGGCGGTGCAAGGTGATGATCCGGCAGTGGCCGGGCAGGCCGCGCATACCCTGAAGTCGGCCAGTGCCAACGTCGGTGCGGAACAGGTCTCGGCGTATAGCGCGCAGATCGAAAAGGCGGTGAACGAGGGCGTACATGGGACGCTGCCGGAGGCACTTCAACGCCTCAAGGGCGTGTTCGATCAGACACTGGCCGCGGTAGCAGCGCTGGCACCGCAGGCGTCACAGCCGACGCGTCTGACATCAGGGATCGGTGCGCAAGCGGGGCGTCTGCTGGTGGTCGACGACGATGAGGGCTTGCGGGCCACGCTCGCGGAGACACTGCGCGGTGCCGGCTTCGAGGTCCTGGAGGCGGGTAGCGGGAGCGAGGCCCTGGGCATGCTGGCGGGACGGCTCCCTGATCTCGTCTTGCTCGACGCGGTCATGGATGACCTGGACGGCTTCGAGGTGTGCCGGCGCCTCAGGTGCGACGCCCGCTGGCGTGAGATCCCGGTCATCATGGTGACCGCGTTGAACGATCCGGAGGCGGCGCAGCAGGCCTTCGACGCCGGTGCAGCGGGCTTTGCCAGCAAGCCCGTGAACTATCCCATCCTGCTGCAACAGGTCCGGTTCACGCTGCGCGCCAGCGAAAACGAGCGCATGCTGCGCGAGCACCAGGACCGACTGGAAACCGCCCAGCGCGTGGCGCGTCTGGGTTATTGGCGATGGTTGCCCGATACGGACTCCCTGGAAGTGTCCGATTACCTGTCGGTCATGAGCGGGGTCTCCCCCGGTACGACCCTTCAGGGACTGGAGGACTTTCTTGCGCTGATCGATGAGGCGGATCGGGCGCGGGTGCGTCTGCATATCGACCAGGCCGAGCGTGGCAACGGCGGTGAACCCATCGATTTCAGCCTTTGTGGCGACGATGGAATCCGCGCACGCCAGGTGATCGAGACGCAGCACCTCGGAGAAGGGCGCCTCGCGTTGATCGGCACGGTGCAGGACGTCACGCATCTGCGGAGCGTGGAAGACCAGCTGCGCAAGCTCGCGTTCTATGACAGCCTGACGGGATTGCCGAATCGGGCCAGCTTCAATACCCGTCTGGAAGAGATGATCGCCGGTTCCCAGCGCTATGACGATCCCTTCTCCCTGTTGTTCCTGGATCTGGATGCCTTTAAGGACATCAATGACAGCCTGGGCCACGATGCCGGCGATTTTCTGCTGGCGGTGGTGGCGCGCCGGCTGCTCGGTGCAGTGCGGGACGAAGACCTTGTGGTACGGCTCGGGGGTGACGAGTTCTGCGTATTGGCCAGTAACGGAGAAGACGACCTGAACGGCGCGGAAATTGCGCAGCGCTGTATCGAGGCGGTCAACGAGCCGTTGGAGCTGAACAACCAGGTGCTGCGGCCGCAGGTGAGCGCCGGCATCGCCCGTTTCCCTGATGATGGAACCACTGCGTCGGCATTGCTCAAGGCGGCGGACAGTTCGATGTATGCGGCCAAGCAGGCCGGCAAGAACCGCTATGCCTTTTACCACCCCCAGATGACGCACGAGGCCGAGCAGCGTCTGGCGCTCGAGCAGGAGTTGCGCAGCGCGCTCAGGAACAATGAATTCGTGCTCCACTACCAGCCGCAAATCGATCTGCGTAGCGGTCGCCTGGCGGGGCTCGAGGCACTGGTGCGGTGGCAGCATCCGGAGCGGGGGCTGGTCGGTCCCGATCAGTTCATCGGCATGCTTGAGCGCATGGGGGTGATCGGCCAACTGGGCAGCTGGGTGATCGGGGAGGCGGCCCAGCAGATGGCGCGCTGGCGGGACCAGGGGGCCGATGCCCTGGTCATGGCCGTCAATGTCTCTCCCCGTCAATTGGGAGACGAGACCTTGATCGAGAGTCTGCAGCTGGCCTTGCGCGAGACCGGGCTGCCGGCGGAGTGCCTGGAGGTCGAGATCACCGAGTCGGCGGTGCAATCCGGCAAGGACGCCATCGAGACGATGAACTGGCTCAAAGAAGTGGGGGTCGGGCTGGCGATCGACGACTTCGGCACCGGCTATTCGGCACTCGGCTCGCTCAAGCATATGCCCATCGATACCCTCAAGATCGATCGCCTCTTCATACGTGACATGCTGGAGAGCACGGATGACACCATTGTTCTGGGGGCGATCATCGGGTTGGCCCATGCGCTGAACGTCCGCCTGGTGGCCGAGGGTGTCGAGGATGCCGAGCAGCTACAGGTCCTGCAGGGGCTGGGGGTGGACCTGGCGCAGGGCTACCTGTTCTCGCGACCCTGCCCGGCGCGGGAGATCGAACTATTGTTGCACCACGATTGGGGGAAGGGTGCGCCGCAGGAGCCCCTCGGTCGGAAACGGGAGGCCTGGTCGTGACAGCGGCACACGAAACAGGTTTCCATCTTCCGCCTGAGATGGGGCGGCGGGTGCCCGTGCTGCCCCGCGGTACGGCACATCTGATCAAGGCGCTGGCCGATGAAGACATCGATTTCCAGGACCTGGTGGCGGAGATCGAGTTGTTTCCACCGATTGCGGCCCGCTTGCTGAGTGTTGCCAATTCGGCCTGGTCTTCACCGGTATCGCCTGTGACCTCGCTGGTGATGGCGTGCAGCCGACTGGGGCTGAATGTCGTGCGCACGGTGGCCATGGCGCTCGCGGTGGCAGAGCCGTTCAATCCTGCGGTTTGCCCCCCGTTCCAGTCGCGCCGCTACTGGTCGAGCGCACTCCTGACGGCAGAGGCCGCCTGCATGGTGGCCCGGGCCTCGGCTTACGAAGACGATCAGACCGCACGCACCGCCGGGCTGTTGCGCAATATCGGGTTGCTGTGGATGGCCGACGCCATGCCGGGGCCGACGGGTGCGGCGTTACAGGTCGCCGCGGACAATGAGGCGGAGGATCTGGAGACGGTGCTGCGGGACCATTGTGGCATCGGCTATCTGGAGGCAGGCAGTCTCCTCGCGGCCTATTGGCAACTGCCCGCCTCCTTTGCCAACGATGCCTACACCGAGTGCGTGGCAGCAACTGAGCACGCCGATCGGCTGCCGGGCGTCATCTGCGTCGGCAGCCGCCTGTCGCATCGAGTACGCCGCGAGACGGCAGATGCCGATGCCGAAGAGACTTCAACTCGGCAAGAACCGAATAGCCCGGGATTCGAGACTGTCGATATGGCGGGCCTCCTCGATCGCTTGCGCACGCAGCGCGAGCAGATCGAGGGGCTCGCCGAGCAGCTATGCGGCTGATCCGTCCCGATTAGGCACCCTCCATCGACGGGTCGTATTCGCCGAGCATCGCCAGGTGATTGAGCCGGGCCCGCTCGCGCAGGGCGGCCTGCGCCGCGGGGCGATTTTCATCTTTCCCCAGCCAGGCGTGCAGCGCGGGCTGCTGCAGGGCACGGCCATAGGAGATGCTCAGCGCCCAAGGCGCATTTCCCTTGAGTTGGTTGATGGCATTGAGGTTGACGGTGGCCTCCTCGGCGCTCTGGCCGCCGGAGAGGAAGTTGACGCTCGGGACCGCGGCCGGCACGGTGCGCTTCAGAACCCTGAGCGTTGCCTCGGCGACTTCTTCCGGCGCGGCCTGGGGGCAATCCTTCCCCGGCAACACCATATTCGGCTTGAGGATCATCAGCTCGAGGGTCACATGGTGGCGGTGCAGGGCGTGGAAGACGGCATGCTGTACCGCCTCGGTCACCTCGCCGTGCTTCTCGATGCTGTGATCGCCGTCCATCAGTACCTCGGGCTCGACGATCGGCACCACGCCCACCGATTGGCAGGCCGCGGCATAGCGGGCCAGCATTTCGGCATTCGCCTCGATGCCATGAGGCGTGGGCGCATCGCCCTCGATCTTGTAGACCTCGCGCCACTTGGCGAACCGCGCGCCCTGTTGCTTGTAGGTCTCCAGGCGGTCGGCCAGGCCGTCCAGTCCCTGGGTGATCAGGTCTCCCGGCGACAGCGCCAGCGGGATCTTGCCCTTGTCCACCTTGATGCCGGGCACGATGCCCTGGTCCCAGGCCGCCTGCGGGATGGGACGCCCATCGCTGGTCTTCTGGCCAAGCGTCTCCTCGAACAGGATGATGCCCGAGATGTACTGACCCAGCCCCTCGGTGGTCACCAGCAGGTCGCGCCAGGCACGGCGATTTTCTTCGGTGTTTTCGACGCCGATGGCCGTGAAGCGCTTGCCAATGGTGGGCAGGCTCTCATCGGCGGCCAGGATGCCGCGTCCCGGCTGCACCATGTCTGCGATCGTGGCCTGCATCGCCTGAATATTGTCCATCGATTCCTCCTCGTTTGCTCGTTTTGGCAGTGTGCAACAAGCCTAACGCGGAATCATGAAAATCCAAGGTCGGTCGCGGGGCGTCTCCGTATCAGCTGATCCTAATCAAGAATCCGCCCTGGCTCGTCCTCGCGCAGATAGGCCTCTTCCTCTGGCGTGAGCTCCACCTCGTCGTAGCCGCTGATCATGGGCTTGACGTGTTCGACGAAAGAGTGGCCGGTGGTCAACAGATAGACATGGATGATCACGAAGGCGGCAATCGCAAAGGCGACCAGGGTATGGATCACCGCGACCCACGCCAGCGTGTCGTTGCTCACCGGTCCGCTGGACCAGAACCCGTAGGACAGATAGGCAAGACCGGTGATCCAGATCGCCGGGAAGAGGAACAGCTTCAGGCCCAGGTAAGACAATGCCTGCAACGGATTGTGCTTGTGCCAGAATCGCTTGCGGTAGGGATGCTCCTCTCCCTTGAAGATCCCCCAGGCATAGTACCGCGCTACCGGCCAGAGCCCGTTCACGGTGGGAAGATAGTGGCGCCAGTTGCCGGTGGTCAGGTGCCAGAAGATGGCGAAGATCCACAGAACGATCAATCCCAGCGCAGCGATCACATGCATCCATACCAGCTGCTCGAAGTCGAGCAGTCGATGGAAGCCGTGTACGCCGAGGCCGGAGAACAACAGCACGAAGATGGCCAGCGCCTGGGTCCAGTGCCAGAAGCGCTCGAAGCGGGTGAAGACCTTGACCTTATGCAGACTCATGATTGCTTCCTCCGTGCGCGCAGGACGATTCTCAACAGGCCATGCCCCAGCACGCCGAGCAGCGCCGCGACCACCAGGAAGATGCCGATGCGGTCGACCCACAGGTTGCGGTCGCGTCCTGGCATATAGAATCCTTTCACCTCCTTGAGTCGTCCTTCGGCGTTATGGCACTCCTCGCAGCTCAGGGCCTTCTCCTTGGGCGCCACCATGTGGGTCACGGGCCAGTAGGAATAGGTATCGACGAAGCCATACTCCCCGCTGTAGGGCAGATCGAAGTCTTCCATGCCATGTTTGATGGCGCGCGCGAAGTTGTAGTTGCCCCAGAAGGCATCCGGATCGTCGCCCCACAGGTGCATGTAGACCAGGGTGTTGTTTCCCTTGTCATAGGGCTGGATGGTGTGCATTCGCTTGAACGGCCAGATACGTGAGTTGGGGTCCTCGGCGCTACCCTCGAGGTGGTTGATCTCCACCGGCTTCGATGGGTCGAAGTGGGTCTGTACCGTGGTGTAGATCTCGCTGCCGTTGAACCAGCGATAGGTCGGCTCGACGTTCTCGCCGTATTTGAATGACCCCTTGATCGACTTGTACGTGTGGCGGGGCTCGCCATCGCCCTGGATATAACCTTCCTCGCGGTAGCCCTCGCCGTTTTTCAGGCGACCGGCGGTGCGCCAGTCCCAGAATACCTTGGTGGCCACCCCGCCCTTGGCGAAGGAGGGGATATGACAGGTCTCGCAGGCCACCCGGTCGGTGTGGTCGTTGAGTTTGATCCCCATCAGGCCCGCGGGGTGGGGCTGCGTGCCGTGGCAGCTCTCGCAGGTGGCGGTCTGGCGCGGCATGCCCGGCTTGCCGGTGCCCACCTTGTCCTTGGCGACGGGTGCATAGCGACTGCCCGCCCACTGGTGGCCTTCTCCGACGTGACAGATGATGCAGGAGAAGTTCTCGCCGTCGGTGCCCATGTGGACATCGACGTCCTTGGTGGGCTTGAACAGCACCGAGGAGAGATCGCCGTGCTTGACGTTGTCGCCGCCACCGCCGTAGAAGTGGCAGGCGCCGCAGTTGCTGCGGCCGGGCAGGGTGACGCTCTGGGCGGCCTTGGTGAAGTCGATGGGTGGTTTGCCCTCGAACATGACTGAGCAGGCTTTGTTGCCCTGCGTGGGCGGGAGCTTGTAATAGGTGCCGGTGGACTCGTGACAGACCAGGCAGTCGATGTTCTCCTGGTTCTTGAAATCGTAGGTGCGTGCGTCCTTCATCCCATAGCCGGCGTGGCATTGGGCGCACATGCCCTCATTGCCGGCGGCGTTGGTGCAGAAGTTGTTGACCAGGACGCGCTTGCCCAGATCCTGGCCGGTCTTCGGGTTGTGCCAGTGCCAGGTCCAGTGCTTGTTCTTGATGAACTGGTCGCCCGCCTTGTTGTGGCAACCCAGGCAGGCCTTGGTCACTTCCTGGCCATTCTTGAAAGGGCCCTGCAGTTCCTTGAGTTTGGAATGGTCGGTGGTCGACTTGTCTTCGGGTTTTTCGCCGAGGCGCGTGACCGACTTGTCGACAGGCCGCTTCTTGGCGGTGACATCGTACTCGCGGATGCCCAGGTCGATCTTCTCGCCGGTGATACTCGGCAGTGGTTTTTCGGCATCGGCAGTGGCCAGTGCGGCGCCAGACAGCACTGCCAGGGAGAGAGTTATGGCGATCAATGGACGCATGCCGGTAGTCACCTCTTGTTTTTGCTTCAGACGTGGTTCCCCACGCACCATGGCCAAAAGGGATCTCCCGCCCAGTTTTCGCTGGCGGTGATCGACCCTGGAGTATCTCCCGAAATGCTCCTTAAAGAGGGGCCATCCATGGCCCCCGGTGTGCCGAGGCCGATCGTCGCGGCGACCGGAATGGGCAACAAATCCCTGGGAGTCGGGATGCCTGAGCCATTCAGGCGGCAGAGATAATGACGTTTCTCCTGAAATCAGTCATTGACATATCGCAATTTCAGCGTGCCAGAAGGCGGACGGAGGTGTGCGTTCTGGACAAGGCGTCGGCGATGATTGTCCCTGCCGGCGGGTCTTCCGCGGGTCGTGTCTCAACCCGATAGCACCGCGCGATCAGTCGGACTGACGCCCGGCCTGCAGACCTGGGCTTGAGGCTGCACTCAGTTCGCCGGATAAGCGCAGCGAAAGCCGATGCTGCCGTAGATGGCCCCTTCCTGGTGGGGCGGTTTGACATTACGGAAGGAGCTGCGCAGATTGGGTGGGTCCTCGTCCCAGGAGCCACCGCGCACCACGCGCTGACGACTGGCCGGCGGGCCGGAAAGATCGCCTTGGGCATAGAGACGGCCGAGGGCGTCCGGGGCGTACCAGTTGGCGGTCCATTCGCCGGCGTTCCCCTGCATGTCATAGAGCCCGAAGGCGTTGGCCGGGCGTGAGCCCACCGGCCAGGTGCGATCCTCACCACAGCCGTCGGTCTCTTCGCCTGCCGAGCCGTGGGTCACCTTGTCGTCGAGGATGGCCTGTCGGCAGCTGACCTGCTGGCCCCAGGGGTAGCGGCTGGTGGTGCCGCCTCGGGCGGCCTTTTCCCATTCCGCCTCATAGGGAAGCCGGCCGCCGCGGGTCTGGCAGAAGGTCTGTGCCTGCGCCCAGTCGATGCAATTGACCGGGTGGTCGTCGCGATCGGGGGCGCCATAGTTGCAGTATTGGTTTCTGGTGTGCGAGAGCGGGGCAGCGCATTGTCCCGATTCGACACAGGCACGATACTCGGCGACGGTCACCTCATGGCTGTCGATGCGAAAGGCGGGCACCTCGACCCGAATGCCACCCGGCGGGCCCTCATCGCGTTCGCAGGCCGGGTCATCGGGCGAGCAGCCCATTTGGAATGCACCAGCGGGTATCTCGAGCGGCGCGGAGAGGCCATAGGCCGGGAGGAGCGCCAGGGCAATGGCGAAGGTCGAATATTGCATGTTCGCGTCCTTTGGATCGGCAGCCAGTGACCAGACAAGACCGTTTGGTGCAGGGAAGTATTGCACCGCTCGGGCCATCCCTCGATGGAAACGTGGATTGGTCGCCGTTGTCTCATGCGTCTGCGTGGTTGAGGCCACGGCGGAATATCAAGTTGCCGGGGGTCTCCTATACTTCCCCCCGCACGAACAATATTGGAGGAAGGGTACGATGCGGAATCGATTCAAGCACGCGGTCCTCGGTTTGATGGCGGGTGTCATGGTGGTTGGCGGGGCGGTGGCGCGAGACAACGGCCTGGTGATCCGCGATGTAAAGGGTAGTGTGGCGGCAACAGTGGAACGGGCGAAGCTTGCCATCGACAAGCGGGGCCTGAAGGTGATCGCCCACCTCAACCATGCAGCGGGTGCGGCCAAGGCCGGCCTCTCGTTGCCGCCCACACAGCTGCTGATCTTTGGCAATCCGAAGGTCGGGACACCTCTGATGAAATGCAATCGCACCGTGGCGATCGATCTGCCGCAGAAGTTGTTGATCTGGGAGGATTCTAGGGGAACCCACCTGGCGTACAACAGCCCCGAATACCTGCGGAAGCGACATGGTCTGGACGAGTGCGCGGGGGTGCTAAAGAAGGTGAATGGCGCTCTGGCGGGGATTGCGGCCGAGGCAGCCGAGTAGTCGACGTGCTTGGCTACATGCCGAAGAACCACTGGATAATCGACTTGGCAATGAAGCCCAACATGCCGAAGGCGAGGACGAAGAACAGCACGAAGGTGCCGAATCGTCCGGCCTTCGAGGTCTTGGCCAGGTTCCAGATGATGAACAGCATGTAGACGATCAGGGCGGTAACGCCCCAGGTCATGCCGATTTCCGTAATCTGCTCCTCGGTAATGTTCATCTGGCTGGTTCGGTTCGCTCCGGAATGCTGTCCCCATCCACCACTTCCACGACCGCACGATAGAGGTGCCAGGAGGCGTGACCCATAAGGGGGTAGAGCAGGATAAACCCGGACATGGCGGTAGCAAAGCAGATGGCGGTACACAGGCCGATGAACAGCGCCCAGAAGGTCATGCATCCCGGATTCTCACCGACCGCCCGGATACTGACGAGAATGGCGGTTTTCGTCGTCACGTCACGGTCCAGCAACAAGGGCACGGCGACCACCGTGATGCCGAACATCAGGGCCGCCAACAATCCGCCGGCCAGGGTCCAGAGGATGAACTGATCGGTCTGCTGGCTCAGGACGTAGTGGACGAAGTCCAGGGGATGATGGATTTCGACGTTGACGAAGAAATGAAACAGCAGGGCGCTGACCCCGATCCACAGCAGTCCGATCCACACCAGGAGCAGACTGAATCGCCACAGACAGCGTGACCCGGTACGCCAGGCACACAGGGCGTCGCGGATGCCGGCGGCCTTGCCGGTTTCCAGGCGCCGGCTCATCCCGTACAGCCCGGTGGCCAGCATGGGGCCGACCAGGACGAAGGCGGTGGCCACCCCCGGCAGCAAATGGATCTCGACGAGGGCCACGCGCAGTGTGACCAGACTGAGGAAGAACACCAGCAGGCCATGCAGGTAGCTGGGCCAGCCGATGCGCACCATGTCGTGCCATCCCCTGGCGATGCAGCGACCCAGGTTGTGGAGCCCAAGGGGCTTTATCTCGAAGGCCGTGGCATGCAGCGGCCCGGTACAGTCCTCGGAACGGCTCATCTCTCATCTCCTTGGCGTGCCCCGGGGCCGGGCAACGGACAGCCTCGGCCTGAAGCCTTCTCATGGTTTCCCGGTAAGGGTTGCAGTCATGCGGTGGCGCCATGATCCGGGATTTGTCTTGTGAGAGAGGAGTCTATCAAAACCAGGTGATTCGCCGTCAGGGATGCCCTGTACCATGATGCAAGTCAATGCGACCGCCCCACCACCATGTTCTACTCCCGATATTCACAAACCTGCGGAGGGCAGATGCGCACGCTGTTGACGCTCCTGGTGCTGATCTCTGTGACAGCGACGACCGCGCAGGAATTGCCGCCGTTGCCATCGGATTATTGCCACTGGAAGGCGGACCATCTGGCCATCGACGAGGCCTTGTGCGGGCTCAAGGGGAATCCAGCGCGGGGCAGGGCGCTGGCCATCGATCCCCATGGCGGGAATTGCATCGCCTGCCACCATCTGCCGGTGCCGGAAGAATCGTTCCACGGCACCATCGGGCCCCCGCTCGATAAAGTGGCCTCCCGCTACACCGAGGGTCAGCTCAGGCTGCGCGTGGTGGATGAGCAGCAGGTCAATCCGTTCACCATCATGCCGGGGTTCTACCGCGATCCGCGGCTGGCCAACCGCGTCGCAGACGCCTATTGGGGAAAGACCTTTCTCACCGCACAGCAGGTCGAGGATATCGTTGCATGGCTGGTTACGTTGAAATGAGGGCGCTCGCACTCGGGGCAGCCATCCTGGTCTGGGGCGGCCAGGCACTCGGCTTCGAGCCCGTCTCCGGGTATGAATTCCTGGATGAGAGTACCCGGGCCATGCAGGACGACGAATTCGAAAACCCGGGCATGGTGACGGTGGACGAGGGACGCGATCTGTTCAACGAGCGCCGGCCCGACGAGGAGGCCAGCTGCGCCAGCTGCCATGGCGAAGACGGTGAGAAGCTCGATCCCGCGGTGATTGCGCGTTATCCCATCTATGACGAGCATCTGGGGGGGCTGGCGACCCTGCAGGACCGGGTCAGCTACTGTTGGGAGAATCGCCTCGACCGTTTTCCGTTGCCCTATGACGATCCGCAGCTGGTCGCGTTAGAGACCTTCGTGCGCAACAAGGCCCGGGGCGAGCCGGTCAATGTCCAGACCGATGGGCCGATGTCGCCACTCATCGAGAAGGGCCGGCAACTTTACAGTACCCGCTTCGGCCAGCTGGACATGTCCTGTTATCACTGCCACGTCCAGCACCAGGGCCAGATGCTGCGGGGCCAGAAGCTGAGCCAGGGGCAGGCGAATGGCTTTCCTGAATACCGCCTGGGGACCGGCCGTATCACCAGCTTGCACCATCGCTTCGGCGAGTGCTTTCGTTCCTTTCGGGCCGACCCCTTCGAGCCGGGCTCGGAGGAGTACAGGTTGCTCGAGCTGTTCGTGATGCAGCGCGGCAACGGTCTGCCGATCGAAACGCCCGCAGTGCGATTCTGAGCCGGATAGCGCGTTGGCCGGACGACAACTTTTGCTTGCGGATCCTTCCAATATCCCTTCAGACGCCCTGTAACGCATTCTCAGGCGATTTCGATCTGCGGCGCAGGTCGATATTGTGCTAGAATGGCGAGCTTCAAAAGCCCGTTTTGCGCCAAGAGCAAGAAGCCTTTTCCCGAGACGGCCGGCGCAGGGTGAACAAAGGACAGCCCCATGACCGAATTCGCCAAGGAAATCCTCCCGATCAGCCTCGAAGACGAGATGCAGCAGTCCTATCTGGACTATGCCATGTCGGTCATCGTCGGTCGGGCCCTGCCGGACGTGCGCGACGGCCTCAAGCCGGTCCATCGGCGGGTGCTGTTTGCCATGGGCGAACTCAACAACGACTGGAACAAGCCCTACAAGAAATCCGCGCGGGTGGTCGGTGATGTGATCGGTAAATATCACCCCCACGGTGATACGGCGGTGTACGACACCATCGTGCGCATGGCGCAGCCCTTCTCGCTGCGTTATCCCCTGATCGATGGGCAGGGCAACTTCGGCTCGGTGGATGGAGACGCCCCGGCAGCGATGCGTTATACCGAGGTGCGGATGTCGCGCATCGCGCACGAGCTGCTTGCCGACATCGACAAGGAGACGGTGGATTTCGTCCCCAACTACGACGAGTCCGAACTCGAACCGGTGGTGCTGCCGGCGCGTTTCCCCAATCTGCTGGTCAACGGCTCCTCGGGTATCGCGGTGGGCATGGCGACCAATATCCCGCCGCACAACCTGACAGAGGTGATCAATGGCTGCATCACCCTGATCGACGATCCGCAGACGGCCCTCGAGACCCTGATCGAGCTGATCCCTGCGCCGGATTTCCCCACCGCCGGGATCATCAATGGTATCGCCGGGGTGCGCGAGGCCTATCGTACCGGACGGGGCAAGGTCTACATCCGGGCGCGCACCGAGATCGAGGAGATGGACAACGGGCGTCAGCGCATCGTGGCGACCG
The DNA here is from genome assembly GCA_024762475.1 of Chromatiales bacterium. GTDB lineage: Bacteria > Pseudomonadota > Gammaproteobacteria > Chromatiales > Chromatiaceae > MONJU. Next base: position 17,086 of record JANTHJ010000040.1, read on the forward strand.
AGCTGCCCTACCAGGTCAACAAGGCGCGCCTGTTGGAGAAGATCGCCGAGCTGGTCAAGGACAAGAAGATCGAGGGCATCTCCGAGTTGCGGGATGAGTCCGACAAGGACGGCATGCGCATGGTGATCGAGCTGCGCCGCGGCGAGGTCGCCGAGGTGGTGCTGAACAACCTCTACAAGCAGACCCAGATGCAGAGCGTGTTCGGTATCAATATGGTGGCGCTGGTGGACGGACAGCCGCGTCTCCTGAACCTGAAGCAGCTACTCGAATACTTCATTCGCCATCGGCGCGACGTGGTGACCCGGCGCACCCTGTTCGACCTGCGCAAGGCCCGTGACCGGGCGCATATATTGGAAGGCCTGGCCGTCGCCCTGGCCAATATCGATGAGGTCATCGCCCTGATCAAGGCCGCGCCCAGCCCGGCCGAGGCCAAGAAGCAGCTGGTGGCGCGTGCCTGGCAGTCGGGCACGGTGGAGGCGATGCTCGGGCGTGCTGGGGCGGATGCCTCGCGTCCCGAGGACCTGCCGGCCGGGTTTGGCCTCACGCCCGAGGGCTATCGCCTCACAGAGACCCAGGCCCAGGCCATCCTGGATCTGCGCCTGCAAAAGCTTACCGGGTTGGAGCAGGACAAGATCATCAACGAGTTCGAGGAGATCCTCGAACGTATTGCCGAGCTGCTGGAGATCCTTTCCAATCCCGACCGGCTGATGGCGGTGATCAAGAATGAACTGCTGGAGATTCGCGAGCAGTTCGGCGACGAGCGTCGTAGCGAGATCATCCACACCCGTCAGGACCTGACCCTCGAGGACCTGATCACCGAGGAAGACGTGGTGGTGACCCTCTCCCATCAGGGCTATGCCAAGGCACAACCGCTGGACGTGTATCGCGCCCAGCGTCGCGGCGGCAAGGGCAAGGCGGCCACGGCCACCAAGGACGAGGACTTCGTCGAGAAGCTGTTCGTCGCCAATACCCACGACACCATCCTGTGCTTCTCCAGCCGCGGCAAGTGCTACTGGCTGAAGGTCTACGAACTGCCCCAGGCCGGGCGTAATGCGCGGGGCCGCCCCATGGTCAATCTGTTGCCGCTGGAAGAGGGGGAGCGCATCAATGCCATCCTGCCGATCCGCGAATACGAGGAGGGCAAGTTCATCTTCATGGCCACCGCCTCGGGCACCGTCAAGAAGACGCCGCTCAAGGACTTCTCGCGACCGCGGGCGAGCGGCATCATCGCGGTCGATCTGCGCGAGGGCGATCAGCTGATCGACGTCGAACTCACCGATGGTGAACAGACCGTCATGCTGTTTACCTCGGCCGGCAAGGCGTTGCGCTTCGAAGAGTCGACGGTGCGTCCGATGGGGCGCACCGCCTGTGGCGTTCGCGGCATCAAACTGGGCGAAGGCCAACGGGTGATATCGCTCATCGTCGGTAAGGAAGGCGATGTGCTCAACGCCACCGAGAATGGCTATGGCAAGCGCACCCCCATCGACCAGTTCCCGGTCAAGGGGCGCGCCGGGATGGGCGTGATCGCGATCAAGACCAGCGAACGCAACGGCGAGCAGGTCGGTGCAGTGCGCGTATTCGATGGCGACGAGATCATGCTCATCACCGACGGCGGCACACTGGTGCGCACCCCGGTCGACGATGTCTCACGCATGAGTCGCGACACCCAGGGCGTCAAACTCATCAGCCTGAACAAGGACGAGAAGCTGATCGGTATCGAACGTATCGAGGCGCTGGAGGGCGAAACCGAGGAGGCCTCGGAGAGCGAGGAGTAGATTTTCTTACCACGATTTTTTCACCACAAAGAGCACGAAGAGCACAAAGGGATTGATTGCTCAACGATTGACAAAGGGCGGCTAGAACTTTATTCGGTGTCGCGCCAAGAGGCGTACAGACCGCCCGCGAATCAGTAAGCCTTCGTGTTCTTTGTGTTCTTCGTGGTTAACCATCATTTTTCATGCTGTTAGGAACTACCAATGACACGAGTCTATAACTTCAGCGCCGGTCCGGCGGCGCTTCCCGAGGCGGTATTGAAACAGGCGCAGGAGGAGATGCTGGACTGGCATGGCGCCGGCATGTCGGTGATGGAGATGAGCCACCGCGGCAAGGAGTTCATGTCGATTGCGCAGCAGGCCGAGGCCGATTTTCGCGAGCTGATGGCCATCCCCGACAACTACAAGGTACTGTTCCTGCAGGGTGGCGCCTCGCTACAGTTCTCCATGGTGCCGCTCAACCTGATAGGGGATTCGGGCAAGGCCGACTACTACCTCACCGGCGCCTGGTCCAAGAAGGCCATCGCCGAGGCGAAGCGCTTTGGCGAGGTGAACGTCGTGGCCGACACCAGCGACAGCAAGTTCACCACCCTGCCGACAGAAGGCTCGGTGGCCTTCTCGGACGCCGCCGCCTATGTGCACTACACGCCGAACGAGACCATCCAGGGGGTCGAGTTCCCTTATGTGCCGGATACAGGTGAGGTCCCGCTGGTGGCCGACATGTCATCGACCATCCTGTCGCGGCCGATCGATGTGAACCGTTTCGGCATCATCTACGCCGGCGCGCAGAAGAACATCGGGCCCGCGGGCCTGACCCTGGTCATCGTGCGCGACGACCTGATCGGGAAGGCCGCCGACAGCGTGCCGGTGATGCTGAACTATGCCACCCACGCCGAGAATGGCTCGATGTACAACACCCCGCCGACCTATGCCTGGTATCTGGCGGGGCTGGTCTTCCAATGGCTGAAGGGAAAAGGCGGGCTGTCGGCTATGGCCGAGATCAATCAGCGCAAGGCGGCCATGCTGTATGGTGCCATCGATTCAAGTGATTTCTACGCCAACCCAGTGGAGAAGCCATACCGCTCCTGGATGAATGTGCCCTTTACTCTGGCCAATCCCGAGCTGGACGGAATGTTCCTGGAACAGGCCACGGCTGCCGGCCTGAAGACCCTCAAGGGTCACCGCTCCATCGGCGGCATGCGCGCCAGCATCTACAACGCCATGCCCGAGGAAGGCGTGAAGGCCTTGGTGGACTTCATGGCCGAGTTCGAACGCAACAACGGCTGAGTTTTATTCACCACAAAGGACACGAAGAACACAAGGAGAGACAGTTCGAAAGGTTTCCGGAGTGCCGTAGGATGCGGTTCGTTCCTCACCGCATCCTACGCGCCATTCGGCAAGATCTTCGTGTTCCTTGTGCGCTCCGTGGTGGAACCGAAAGGAAATATCCGATGTTCAAGATTCTCACGCTCAATAATATCTCGGTGAAGGGCCTCGAGCGGCTGCCGCGCGATCAATACGAGGTCGCATCCGAGATCGCCCATCCCGATGCCATCCTGGTGCGCTCGGCCAAGATGCACGACATGGAGATTCCCGATACGGTCAAGGCCATCGGTCGCGCCGGCGCCGGCGTCAACAACATCCCGGTCGACCGCATGACCGAGGCAGGCATCCCGGTATTCAATGCGCCAGGCGCGAATGCCAATGCGGTCAAGGAACTGGTGATCGCGGGGATGTTGATGGCGGCGCGCAACATCGGGCCGGCCTGGACCTTTGCCCGCTCCCTGCAGGGGAGCGACGACGAGATCGGCAAGGCGGTCGAGGCAGGCAAGAAGAACTTCGTCGGTTTCGAACTGCCGGGACGCACTCTCGGCGTCATCGGCCTTGGCGCCATCGGCGTGAAGGTGGCCAACGCGGCACGTGCCTTGGGGATGAACGTGATCGGCTATGACCCGACGATCACCGTCAAGTCGGCCTGGCAGCTCGATGCCGGTGTCGGGCAGGCCATGTCTCCGGATGACCTGGTGGCGCGCAGCGATTTCGTCACCCTGCACATCCCGCTGACCGATGACACCCGTAACAAGATCAACGCAGAACGCATTGCCTTGATGCCGGAGGGTGCGGTTATCCTCAACCTTGCACGCAACGGCCTGGTGGACGACGAGGCAGCGGTTGCGGCGCTGGATAGCGGCCATCTGTATGGCTACGTGTGTGACTTCCCCAGCAATCTGCTGAAGGATCATCCGCGCGTGATCACCCTGCCTCACCTGGGTGCATCGACCCGCGAGGCAGAGGAGAATTGCGCCATCATGGTGGTCGACGAAGTGGGTGACTGGCTGGAGAATGGCAATGTCAGGAACTCGGTCAATTTCCCGGAGATCGAGCTGCCCCGCAGTCGCGGCTATCGCCTGGCGGTGGTCAATGCCAATGTGCCCAACATGCTGGGCCAGGTCTCGACCCTGCTGGCGGACGCGGGGCTGAATATCCTCGATATGCTGAACAAGTCGCGTGGCGATATCGCGGTGACCCTGATCGATGTGGACAAGGCCCCCGAACCGGCAGTGGCCGAATCGATTGCGAGTATCGAAGGGGTGCTCTCGGTGCGCTGCCTGGGCTGCTGACAGTGGAAACCACAAAGCGCACGAAGAGCACAAAGGGGTTCGGTGAGGGCGTCTGTGTTGGGTCCCGGGCGTGACGCTATGCTAACGTCCACGAGGAAGGGGGCATACCGTGCGTCGTTGGTACCACTTCGCAGTTTCACCCTAACCGCCATGAGGCCCTGGCCACACCCAAGATCATGTAACGATGATGGCCGCCAAAACGGCGAGTTGTCGGAATGAATTCCGACCTACCCCGGATTGTAGGTCGGGCTCCGGCCAGACAAGGTTGCATAGCGCCTGGTGAGGCCCTGCGAATCACATCAGCGTTGGCTGGCCTTTGTGTTCTTTGTGTTCTTCGTGGTGAATTGATCGAATGAGTGAAGAAGAACAGCTCGGCGAGATCCGCAGGCGTATCGACACGCTCGACCAGCAGATCCAGGATTTGCTCAACCGGCGTGCCGAGGCGGCCGTGGAGGTGGCGCATATCAAGCTGTCTGCCGACCCCAATGCGGTCTTCTACCGGCCCGAGCGCGAGGCGCAGATCCTGAGAATGGTCAAGGCGCGGAATCGGGGGCCGCTGCCCGACGAGGAAATGGCACGGCTGTTCCGCGAGATCATGTCCGCCTGCCTGGCCCTGGAGCGCCCCTTGCAAGTGGCCTTTCTGGGGCCGGAGGGGACCTTCACCCAGGCCGCCGCGTTGAAGCACTTTGGCCATTCGGTACGGACCCAGCCCCTGTCGAGTATCTCGGATGTCTTTCAGGAGGTGGAGAACGACAAGGCGGATTTTGGGGTGGTGCCGGTGGAGAACTCTAGCGAGGGCGTGGTCAACCACACCCTCGATATGTTCATCTCCTCGTCGTTGCAGATCTGCGGCGAGGTATCGCTGCGCATCCATCACAACCTGCTCGGCAAGCCGCAGGCGATGGAAGAGATTCGTACCGTCTTCTCGCATCAGCAATCCCTGGCGCAGTGTCGCAACTGGCTGGATCGCCATCTTCCCTATGTCGAGCGAGTGGCGGTGGGCAGCAATGCCGAGGCCGCGCGCCTGGCGGCCGAGACGGCACATGCCGCGGCCATTGCCGGGGAGACGGCGGCCGAGCTGTACGACCTGGATATCCTGGCCAGGAACATAGAAGACGAGCCCGACAATACCACCCGCTTCCTGGTGATCGGTCGGCACAACGGCGGCCCTTCCGGCGACGACAAGACAAGCCTGATGGTCACCACCCGCAACGAGGCTGGTGGCCTCTATCGATTGCTTGCCCCGCTGGCGGAGCGGGGTGTCAGTATGACCCGGATCGAGTCCCGTCCGTCGCGCCGCGGCAACTGGGACTATGTGTTCTTCATCGATCTGCTCGGGCATCGGGACGAGCCCGAGGTGGCCAAGGCGCTCGCCGCATTGCAGCGCCTGGCGGGCATGTACAAGGAGCTTGGCTCCTATCCGCGCGCGGTGCTGTAGCAAACGCTTGAGGAAACTACATGAATGGTGACAACCGCTTCATCGACAGGGCGGCACCGGGCATCGCCCATCTTCAGCCCTATGTGCCCGGAAAGCCCGTGTCCGAGTTGGAGCGCGAGCTGGGCATCACCGACTCGATCAAGCTCGCCTCCAACGAGAACCCCCTGGGTCCCAGTCCACGCGTAAGGGCAGTGCTCGAGACGGAGATGGCCGAACTGGCCCGATATCCCGACGGCGGGGCCTGGCGGTTGCGCGAGGCCTTGGCGCAGCGACACGGGGTGAGCCCCGACTGCGTCACCATCGGCAACGGCTCCAATGACGTCCTCGACATGGTGGCCCGGGTCTTTCTGTGGCCGGGGCGGGAGAGCCTGTTCTCCGAACATGCGTTCGCGGTCTATCCCTTGTCGAGCATGGCAGTGGGTGCCGAGCTGAGGGTGGCGTCGGCCCGCGACTTTGGGCATGACCTGGGGGCAATGGCCTCTTTGGTCTCACCGCTGACCGGGGTGGTCTGGATCGCCAACCCGAATAATCCGACCGGGACCTGGCTGAACGGGGACGCGCTAT
>JANTHJ010000041.1 GCA_024762475.1 Chromatiales bacterium
ACGTAATAGCTAGCTATTGCGAAGATTCGCAACGCGGAAATGGGCGATTTAGCGCCGCAAGATGCCGTGTTACGAATTGATCAGAGCTTCCCTAAGGGGCCTCTGATTGGTTTTGGTGTGAGCAGATTGTGGCGATTCGGTCCCGCAAAATGCCGCGCCATGAATTGATCAGGGAGTTCCTTAACTGGCCAATGCCTGGTTGTTAGAATGGCATACTCTCACGACAGATCTATCGAAACAGGACCCGGCATGACCATGGATACCCAGGCCTTTGGTGGCTATCCCTTCACCCGCATGCGGCGTATGCGCCGCGACGATTTCTCGCGCCGCTTGATGCGTGAGACGACCCTGACGCCGGATGATCTGATCTACCCGGTGTTCGTGCTCGAAGGGGCAGGCAACCGCGAGCCGGTGGCTTCCATGCCGGGGATCGAGCGCATGAGCATCGACCTGCTGGTGCAGGAGGCGAAGGAGGTCGCGGCGCTGGGCGTGCCGGCGATGGCGCTGTTCCCGGTGACCCCGCCGGAGGCAAAGAGCGAGGACGCGGCCGAGGCCTACAATCCTGATGGCCTGGCGCAGCGCGCGGCACGGGCACTGAAGGACGCGGTGCCGGAACTGGGGATCATCACCGATGTGGCGCTGGATCCCTTCACCACCCATGGCCAGGACGGGCTCATCGACGAGACCGGCTATGTGATGAACGACGAGACGGTGGCGGTGCTGGTGAAGCAGGCACTGTCTCATGCGGCCGCCGGGGCGGATGTGGTCGCGCCCTCGGACATGATGGACGGGCGGATCGGAGAGATTCGCGAGGCACTCGAATGCGAGGGTCATATCCATACCCGTGTCCTGGCCTACTCGGCCAAGTATGCCTCCAGCTATTACGGCCCCTTCCGCGACGCGGTGGGCTCGGCGGCCAACCTGGGCAAGGGCAACAAGTTCACCTATCAGCAGGATCCGGCCAATTCGGACGAGGCCCTGCGCGAGGTCGCCCTGGATCTCGCCGAGGGGGCGGACATGGTCATGGTCAAGCCTGGCATGCCCTATCTGGATATCGTACGAAGGGTGAAGGACCGGTTCCGCGTGCCGACCTTCGTCTACCAGGTGAGCGGTGAATATGCCATGCACATGGCGGCGGTGCAGAACGGCTGGCTGGACGAGCGCGCGGTGGTCAGCGAGTCGCTGGTGTGCATCAAGCGCGCCGGTGCCGATGGCATCCTCACCTATTTCGCCAAGCGGGCGGCGCAGTGGCTCAATGAGTGATCGCTACGCCGTCATCGGCAACCCCATCGAACACTCCAAGTCACCCGAAATCCATGCGGCCTTCGCCCGCCAGACCGGGCAGGACATGCTGTACGAGCGCATTCTCGGTTCGCTGGACGACTTCGAGGGTGACGTGCGTCGTTTCATCGCGGAGGGCGGGCGCGGGATGAACGTGACGGTCCCTTTCAAGGAGCGCGCCTTCCGCCTGGCCGACGAACCGAGCGAGCGCGCCGAACGGGCGGGCGCGGTCAATACCCTCACCTTCGACGGCGACAGGGTGCTGGGCGACAACACCGACGGGGCCGGTCTGGTGCGCGACCTGGGCTGCAACCACCGCTTCGCCTTCGCCGGGAGCCGCATCCTGCTGCTGGGCGCCGGGGGCGCCTCGCGCGGGGTGCTCTTCCCGCTGTTGGAGGAAGGCCCGGCCGAGCTGGTGATCGCCAACCGCACCGCGAGCAAGGCGGTCGAGCTGGCGGTCCGGGCGGGTGATGCGCGGGTGAGCGGCTGCGGCCTCGACGAGCTGAAAGGTCGGCAGTTCGATCTGATCGTCAATGGCACCGCGGCGGGGCTGGGGGGCGAGGTGCCGGCGATCCCCGACGACTGTCTCGCCGCCGGTGGCTGGACCTACGACATGATGTACGGCAGCGAACCCACCGCCTTCGTGCGCTGGGGCCAGGCCCATGGTGCGGCGCGTGCCCTGGACGGGCTGGGAATGCTGGTGGAGCAGGCGGCCGAGTCGTTCTACATATGGCGGGGCGTGATGCCCGATACCGGGCCGGTCGTCGAGATGTTGCGATGAAGGGCATCGCGGGTCGCCGCTGGGCCTGGTGCTGGGTCTTCTGTGCCGGTCTCGCCTGGGGCAATGATACGCAGCAACACGTAAAGGACCCTGTGACAGGCGCCGAGACCTGGGCCGCCGAGTCGGGCGGTGTATTCCTGTCGCTCACCCAGATCCTGCCCGATCAGCTGCGGGCCTTCTATGTCAATCGTGGTCTGACGCTGGATCAGATCGAGCCCTTTGCCACCTCGTGCGTATTCATGACGGTGCTGCGCAACGACAGCGCGCCAGGCCCCATCCACTTTCGCCGGGCCGACTGGCGGGTGCGTTTGGATGGCAAGGACCGCGCGCTGACGCCGACGGATAAATGGCTGACTGCGCTTCGGCGTCAGGGGGTCGAGCCGCCCGGACTGATCGCCTTTCGCTGGGCCCAGTTCCCGAGGGAGCAGACCTATCGTCCCGGCGGCGATTGGAACCAGGGCATGCTGTCGGTGGGGCTGGAGCCTGGCCAATCCTTCGACCTGATGGCAAGCTGGCGGGTCGAAGGGGTTGCGGCCGGGAACGAGCGGGGAAAACTGATCCTCAAGGGGGTGCGCTGTGCAGATTAGATATCTCAGCCTGGTACTACTGCTCTGGATATTTTCCGGAGCGGCCGTTGCCCAGGGGCTCCCGCCTCTGAGCCATTCCCTCACCCCCATGGACCCCCCCATTCCGGCGCCGCCCCTGAGCCTGCCCAATCTGGACGAGGACAAGGTCGCCTTGTCGGATTTTGGCGGAAAGGTGGTGGTGGTCAATTTCTGGGCGACCTGGTGCCCCCCCTGCCGACGCGAGATGGGCTCCCTGGAGCGACTTCACCAGGCGACCGCCGCCAGTGGGGTGGAGGTCCTGGGGGTGAACGTCGGAGAGGACAGCGACACCATCTTTTCCTTCCTCGGGACCATCGATCCCTCGCCGACCTTCCCGATGCTGCTCGATGCCGAGGCAGAAACCGTCGATCGCTGGGGGGTGCGCGGACTGCCCACCACCTACGTGATCGACCGCGAGGGCAAGGTTCGCTATCGCGCCGTGGGCGGGCGTGAGTTCGACCACCCGCAGATCCTCGAGGCCATCCGGGCGCTGGCGAAGTAGCAGGGTCTCATGGGCGGGGAACAGCGACAGACAACGCTCTGGGCGGCGCTCACCGCGCTGCTGCTGGTGGCGCTGTTCCTGACGCCCATCCGCAACCTGGACCTGTGGTGGCACCTCGACAGCGGCCGCTGGATGCTCGAGCACGGCCAGTACCTCGATCGGGAGGTCCGCTCCTTCAGCATGGCGGGCGCCCCCTGGCCCAACTTTTCCTGGCTGTTCCAGGTCGTGGTGGCGCTGGTCCAGCAACTGACAGGCGACTGGGGCCTGTTGGTGCTCAAGGGAGCGGTCTGGTGGAGTATCTTCTTTCTACTGTTCCGTGCCATTGGGCAGCGTGCCGTACCGCTGTCCTGGCTGCTGCCGGTGGCGTTGTTCGCCTGGCAGCTCACCCCCATCATGCATCTGCGGCCCCACCTGTTCGAGGGTCTGTTCCTTGCCGCCACCCTGCTGTTATTGCAGCGGCCGCGTAATCGCGCGACCTTCTGGCTCTCCGCGCTGCTGATCCTGCTCTGGGCCAATAGCCATGCCTCGGTGGTGGTCGGTGCCACCGCCCTGGGGGTGAACTGGCTGCTCGGGCCGCGTTTCGACTTTCCGGGATGGAAGGTCTTGCGGCAGCGCCTCCCTGGCGCGGTCCTGCTCGGTGCGCTGGTGTTCGTGACCCCCAACGGACTGGGCATCCTGGACGTGCTGTTCGGGCATGCGCAGGCGGACTACATTGCCGCCTATATCCGCGAGTGGGAGCCGTCCAAGCTGCTGCCGCCCTTCATGTTCGTCACCCTGGCGGCGGTTCCGCTGGTCCTGCTGCTGCGGCGTCGCTTGCTCAGCCCTGGCGAGGTGGTCCTGATTGCAGTGTTCCTGGTGCTCGCCAGCAGCAACAAGCGATTCCTGTTCGAACTGGCGGTGGTGTTGATTCGTCCTGCCGGGGTGCTGATCGGACAGGGCCTGGAGAAGCTCGGGGCAACCCATCCGCAGGCAGCCGGCCGGCACGGCTGGCGTATCGGCGCACTGGCGCTGGTTGCCGTCCTGATGGCCTATGCGCCGCCCTGGGCCTGGGTCGAGCACCGCGCCAGCGATTACCCCGTGATGCTGCGACAGTACCCCCACGTGAGCCTGGCTGCGCTGCGCCCGGCGCTGAACCGGGAGCGGCCGCTGCGCGTGTGGAACACCTATGGTTGGGGCGGCTGGCTCGGCTGGGCCGGCAGGGACGGACTGAAGATCTATATCGACGGGCGCACCCCGACGGTGTTCACCGAAGAGTTGATGCTGCAGGCCAGTCTGGCCAAGCACCGTCCGCGCATGCTGCGGGCACTGCTGGACGCCTGGAAGGTGGATGCGGTGGTGGTCCGGCGCACCCCACGTCCTCCGCTGTCACCCCAGGATCCGCAGTGGCGGCTGGTGGCCTACGACGACGACGAGCTTGCCTATCTGCGTACCGAGCAGGTGGCCCGCCGTGGGGTCACCGTGATCCCCTACGACCCTTATCTACCGCTGGAGCAACTCGCTCCGGCACAGCAGCCGGCGGCCGAGCGGGCCCTGCGTCAGCTATTGCGGCGCGATCCGCTCAACCCGCTGGGCTGGCGCCACCTGGCGGAGCTGCTGGCACTGCGCGCCGATGCCTCCGATCCGGCGGTGATCGGCCAGATGGGACAGGCCCTGCGTCGCTCGCTGGCCCAGGATCCGGATCAATCCCTCACGCGCGTGCGCCTGGCGCAGTGGCTGCGCAAGACCGGGGCCGATAGGGAACGGGTTGCCGAGGTGTTGCTGCCCTGGGCCTTGGAGGCCGGACCGGGCCTGCTGGCGGGGCAGGAGGTCTCGATTGCCCTGGAGCTGTTCGAGATCGAGCGCTACGGTCAGGCCCTGGCGGTACTCAAGCCCAGGGATCCCAGGCGCCAACAGCGCTTGAATGCCGACCCGGAGGTCTGGGCACTGCGCGCTCGCGTGCATGCCCGTCGTGGCGACGAGGAGCGCATGCGGCGCGCGCAGGACATGGTCGGCTGGCTGGTATTGGATGCGCCGCCGCCGGCGCAGCAGCGTTACGCCGATCTGCTGGAGCGGCTGAAGCGGGAACAGAAGGCCGCCGGACCGGCCGATTGACCGGTCCGGCGGCAGCCTTCAGTTCATGTAGCTGAGGGCCTCCTCGCCGGGGTTGGGCAGGCCGGCGATGCGCCAGGCCTGGCGGCAACCGCCGAACAGGCGTTGTACCGCATGCCGGTCGAGACCACGGGTGCGGCAGACCTGCGACATCGGCGGCAGACTGCCATAGGTGAGGCGGTGCTCACGCAGGTAATAGATGATGGACCAGTGATTGGGCCCTAAATGCTCGATCCCTTCCATGCGGGCCAGCGCACGTGCGAGGCCCCGATTCCAGCGCTCCGGATCGACAAGAAAGCCGTCGGCATCGGTTTCGATGCGGGGCAGATCGCGGGCGATCTGCTCCTGTGTTGAAAGACCTGCCATTCTCCTCTCTCCTCTTATACCGATAATCAAAGTTGATGTGGGTATAAGAGGGATAGACCATCCCTGTAGGAAGTCAAGGCCGGTCAGGCAAAAAGGCGGCGAAGGCCCGCAACAGCTTCGTCCCCCAGGGCGAGTCGGCGCGCCGGGCGAGCTGCTGCGGGAAAACGATAATTGATCTTGTATTGCCGATTCCTGCCGAGACGGGAGGTAGCCGACGTGCTGGCTAGATCAGCAGTTGCTCATTTGTGCCCCCCTCGGACGGGTCATCCGCATAACAGCTCGCGACCTCTTGTTTATGCTCGCCTTTGCCGGCCTTCTGCGGCCGACCAGCAATAGCCCGAGCAGGCCCAGACTGAGTAGCCACCGACTGTCGGGCTCTGGCACGCTGGCGCCGATATTGGAACCGGAGCCGCCTCCCCCGGTATTGGCAAGGCGCAGTGTGAAGACGGACGCCGCCCGCGGCGCGAATCCACCCAAGGAAAAGGTATCGCTATAGATTCCGAAACCGAGCTTGTCTGTCTCGAATAAGGTATTGCCGATCCCCAATAATTCATTGAGACTTATAGGGTTGAGGCCCAGTACGTCGATCCCGCCCACGGACGCAGTGGCGCCCAACTTGAGCACGTCCAGTGTGCCCTCGAGCCCGAGGTCCAATCCCATATTGTTGGTTAGAGTCGCCGCGATCCAAAAGGTCGGATCGAAGGTGGTGTCCCGGCTGATGGCGATCTCTGGAAACTCATCCCATTTTCCGGTCCAGCTCGTCTGATCACCTGTCAGGCCATTGATATGAATCGGGTTATCGAAGTTGACGGTGGTCATCAGTTCCGGCTTGAACTCAAAATCCTGGGTTACTCCCAGCACGGGCCCGGCATCCACGTCGATCAAATCGAGTGACGCCCCGAGTTTGAATACTGGGGTGTCGATCAGGTCGAAGTTCAACCCTGCCGGGGGAAGGCCCGCCACCATCGTCGCAACGCCGTCTATGTCCACCGTAGCGGAGATCACGTCGTCCCGTCCGCTAGAGGTGATCGGTGTTTTTGCGCCACCGCCATTGGTTGCAATGTCCGGCACCTGCACCTCCAGTTCGGCGAGATTTGCGGTCACTGCAGGGACACCAGGGGCCGTATTGACGAGGCTGATGCCCCCGGGACCTGTGAGCTTGAAAACAGGTGCAGGCGGCGCTGTAGTGGTGAACCCGCCCTGTAAGGTGAGGCCTTGGTTAAACAACTTCGTTTCCGCGATCGGGTCGCCACTAGGGCCTGCACCATCCAAGAGTTTGATGCTGTTCACGTCGGCCGATAATATCCGCTGATCCATATCGATCGAGGGTAGACGCGCCGTCCCCTTACCGGAGCAGCTGAAGGGCGCGAGGCACGCCTGGGCGTCCATCGAGCCAGATAGTTTCAAGATGGCGCTCATATAGGCCTCGATCTTGGGTGACTGCGTCTGAATGGTGCCGTCGACGAGCGTGCTGTTGGTACCTATGCTGAAGTACTTGTTGGGTTCCACCGTGTCCGGCAAGTCGGCTGAGGCTCGAAATCCGGCGGTGGTGTCTACCGAGCCGCTGTCGATCGAATAGCCAAACTCCAACCCGACCTTGCCCGAGGTATGGAGGTTGATCTCGGCGCCTGTGCGGGTGTCTGCTGTCACGGCTGGGATGCCAGGGATCGTTTTGCTTTTTGTGCAGCCGCAGCCGATCGAAGTAAAGCCAAGGTTAATTTTCGGCTCATACCACCTGACGGTGTATGAACTGGTCCCAGGGATGATGACCGTGTTCTGATTGCCGACGATGCCGCCGATAGTGGCGGTCTTGTTCGACCACTGGGTTCCGACGAAAACGGAATCCTGCTTGCGAAAAGCGTTTCCAGAGGCCCAGATGCTTTGCCCCGAGCTCGCGAAGTTCAGCGTCCCGGGGTCATACAAGACGCCCGCATTGGCCGATGAAAGGGAGATAGTTCCGATCAATACTGCGAAAAAATTAGCTGTGATGCGCATGTGTTCTCCGGACGTTAGTTGTTAGATTATTAGGTGGCGTCCAGGCCGTCCGAAGTTTCATGCACTTAGTGCGCCACAAATAATAAAGTGATAGTAATCAATGCCGTCAGGGCGACAGATGGCCGGTGATAGAGCAAACTGTAAAATTTACTGACATCTATGCACTTACTTTTTGGCTGGGTTTAGGGAAGGTCTGAAGAACCCGATTTTTCACCTCCCCCACTTGTAGGGGAGGTGAAAAGTTTGATATTTCGACACTGCGGATTTTTTAATAGCCTGCCCGTTGTTTGTAAGGTGAATCATGACGCGAGAGAAGGCTCCTCGCGGATTGCCCGCAATCTAACCGGGAATCAATCAATGGCGCCTTGATCATGCGGGTCTTTGGAGTGAACGGAAACCCTCAATCAATTGAACCCGGTAACGACGGTGCGGAAGGTCCGCAACAGCTTCGTCCCCCAGGGCGAGTCGGCGCGCCGGGTCATGGCGCGGGTGCGATATGCCGGATCGAGCTGGGGGGCGTAGTGGTCTTCATAGGCGGCGACGATGCGGGCGTCGAATTCCGGGTGGAACTGCACCCCCCAGGTCTGGTCGCCCAGGCGGAACGCGTGGTGTGGGTCCTGTTCACTGCTCGAGAGCAGCACCGCGCCAGGCGGCAGGCGCAGCACCGATTGCTGATGGCTCGCCTGTACCTGGGCCTCGGCGGGCCAGCCGGCGAACAGAGGATCATTGCGGGCGTCGGGGGTTAGGCGGGTCAATACGGTCCCCACCTCGATGCCGTTGGGATTGTCGTCGACGCTGCCGCCGAGCGCCTGGGCGAGCAGCTGGTGGCCGAAGCAGATGCCCAGCAGCGGGGTCTCCCGTGCCGCCAGTTCGCGGATCCATGCCTCGGTATCTCGCATCCAGGGCGCGCGCTCGGTGACCATGGCGCCCGAGCCGGTGATCACCGCCGCGCTGACCTGTCCAGGCGAGGGGAGGGGCTCGCCATGCTGTGGCTGGCTGCGGGCAATGCTGTCGGCACTCAGGCCCATCCCGGCAATGACCCAGTCGGCGAAGTCTCCGGGGACCGACGCGAGGCTCGGCAGTTTCTGCCCCGGCTGGACGATCACCAGGCTCATGGATTGAAACCCTCGGGGGAGGCGAGCCAGGCCGCTTCCTCGGGTGTGGTCGGCCGCCCAAGAATGGCATTGCGGTGCGGAAAGCGGCCGAAGCGGGCCACGATATCGCGGTGATGCCGGGCAAAACGCCCGTTCTCGGTCAGGCCGGCTGCCTCGAACAGCGCCACGGAGCGACCCTGATCGGCCAGTGATTCGCTGTGCATGAAGGGCATATAGAGAAACTGCAGTCGCTCGACCGGCATGTCTTGGTCGAAGTCGCGTGCGATAGCCCGGTCGGCCACACCGCGCGCCTGGGCCTCGGTGCTGAAGCTGTCGGGATGGCTGCGGAACATGTTCAGGGGCAATTGGTCCAGCAGGATGGTCAGGGCCAGGGCGCCCTCGGGAGTCTGCTCCCAGGCCGCCAGTTCGCCATCACGGCCGGCGCGCCAGGTGTCGCCGAAGCGCTCGCCGATCTCCCGATCCAGTGCCGGCGTGCTGCGGAACCAGTGCTTCTGCATGCCGGGGGCGAACCAGAAATCGAGCAGCATCTGCGGATCGTCGGTGCTCATGGGGCGTGTTCTCCCGCCAACCGGACATAGTGTTGTGCCGAATAGGCCAGGTACTCGCGCTCGCTGTCGGTCAGCGGCCGTACCCGACGGGCCGGCGAGCCGGTGTAGAGATGGCCGCTCTCGAGCACCTTGTGGCCTGGCACCAGCGAGCCGGCACCGAGGATCACCTCCGGCTCGATCACCGCCTGGTCCATGACGATCGCCCCCATGCCGACCAGGCACAGGTCGCCGACTTCGCAGCCGTGCAGGATCACCCCATGGCCCACGGTGACCCGGTCACCGATGATCAGCGGGGTGCCGCCGGGCAGGTACTCGCTGTCATGGCTGTTGTGCAGCACGCTGTTGTCCTGGATATTGGTCTCGTGACCGATGCGGATGCGATTGACGTCGCCGCGGATGACCACCCCCGGCCAGACGCTGCTGCGCGCCCCGATCTGTATATCGCCGATGAGGGTGCAGCGCGGATCGAGCCAGGCGCCCGGGTCGATCTGCGGATGGCGGTCGCAAAAAGGACGGATGTCTGCCACGCGGATTTCCTCTGGAATGAGACGCCATTCATAATGCGGCCTTGTCCCGGGCGGGTAAAGGCGGCGCCGCGCCGGCCGATACAGATGCAATTCACATCCATTATTCAAGGACTGGGGAGCTGCGATGGAAACCTCGACAATGATCATCCTGGGCGTGTTGGTGGTGCTGGTCGGCTACGCCGTCCTCATCTACAACAACCTGGTCTCGCTCAAGCACGCGGTCAGCCAGGCCTGGGCCAATATCGACGTCCTGCTGAAGCAGCGGCACGATGAGCTGCCCAAGCTGGTGGAGACCTGCAAGCAGTACATGAAGCACGAGCGCGAAACCCTCGAGCGGGTGATGAAGGCACGCTCGGCGGTCGCCGATGCCCAGGCGCGGGGCGACATGGGTGCCCTGGGCGAGGCCGAGGGGATGCTGCGCATGGGCCTGGGCAATCTGTTCGCGGTGGCCGAGGCCTACCCCGACCTCAAGGCCAATGAGAGCTTCCGGCATCTGCAGACGCGCATCAGTGCCCTGGAGAACAGCATTGCCGATCGGCGCGAGTTCTACAACGCGGCGGTCAACGCCAACAACGTGCGTATCGAGCAGTTTCCCGATCTGATCGTTGCGCGCATGTTCCACTTCGGCCCGGCCGAGCTGCTGGAGTTTGCCGAGGAGGAGAAGCGCGATCCCGACCTGAAGGCCCTGTTCGAGTAGTCGGGCCACCGGCTTCCCGCCATGCTGGAGACCTTGCAGGGCATTCCCATCGCCGGGGTGATGTTTGCCGGTGCGCTCGCGGTGATCGGCCTGTTTGCAGGATTCTCGGGGCTGCGCCGCTATCGCCTGATCGAGGATGTCCCCACCGCCAAGGTGCGCTCGGCGCCGCAGGGCTATGTCGAACTGGTCGGCACCGCCGACCTGTTGCCCGGCCCGCCGATTGTCGCGCCCCTCACCCAGACCGTCTGCTGCTGGTACAGCTACCGGGTCGAACGTCGTAGCGACAAGCATTGGAGAACCTTGCAGAGCGGCACCAGTGACGATCTGTTTCTGCTGCGGGACGAAACCGGCGAGTGCGTGATCGACCCGGAAGGTGCCAGCATCGACAGTATTCACAGCCAGACCTGGTCGGGGGGCGCTTCGTCATTGGGGACACCCGGCCTGCATGCGGTGGACCGCGACCTGGGACCGCTGGGGCGCGGAGTGAGCCAGGCGCTCGGCAGCCTCGGTTCGGTGGGCGGTGACCATCGCTATCACGAGACGGTGATACTGCCCGGAGACCCACTATATGCCATCGGCTGGTTCCATTCGCTGGACGACAGCGACTGGTCCGAGAGCGAACGCGCGCGGGCCGGCGAATTGCTGCGCGAGTGGAAGCGGCGGCCGGAGACCCTGCGAGAGCGGTTCGATCACAACCGCGACGGCGTGATCGACCAGGACGAGTGGGAGGACGCCCGTCGCGTGGCCCGCGAACGTGCCAAGGAAGAACTGGCCGAGGCGCGCACCCGCACCCATGTGCATATGATGGGCAGGCCCAAGGGTCGGGCCTACCTGATCGCCAACCGGCCGGAGCCGGCGCTGGTGAGGCGCTACCGCTGGCAGGCGATCCTGGGATTTGTTGGCTTCTTTGCCGGGCTCGCGGTGGTGGCCGTGTGGCTGAGTGGGCGGATCGGTTGAACCAACATTGTTGGTAGTGATGTGAATTTTGCGGCCTGTCCCGGTAAAGTCGATTCAAACGAACAGAGGTATCGCCCATGGACATGAAGACGGCGGAGAATCCGCTGCTGCACTTCGAAGAACTGCCCCCCTTCTCCGAGATCCGCCCCGAGCACGTGGAACCGGCGATCGATTGGCTGCTGGCCGAGAACCGGCGGCGGATCGCGCGCCTGCTCGATGAAGTGGGCGAGCACCCGACCTGGGAAAACTTCATCGAGCCCCTCGAGGAATGGGAGGACGAGCTGGAACGGGCCTGGTCGCCGGTCTCCCATCTCAACTCGGTGGTGAACTCCGAGGCACTACGCGCCGCCTACAACGCCTGTCTCCCCAAGCTCTCGGACTACGCCACCGAGATGGGGCAGAACGAGCACCTCTACCAGGCCTATCGGCACCTGGCCGAATCGGATCAGCCGCTGGACGAGGCGCAGCGCAAGGTACTGGAGAACGCCTTGCGCGACTTTCATCTCTCGGGTATCGACCTGCCGGCGGAGCACAAGGTCCGCTATCGGGAGATCAGCCAGCGCCTGTCTCAGCTCACCAGCCGCTTCGCCGAGAACGTGCTCGACTGCACCAATGCCTGGGAGAGGCACGTCACCGACGAGGCGCAGCTGGCCGGCCTGCCGCCGTCGGCGAAGGACCTGGCCACGCACATGGCGCAGCAGCGGGGCAAGGGGGGCTGGGTCTTCACCCTCGACTTCCCCTCCTATCACCCGGTGATGACCTATGCCGACGACCGGGAGCTGCGTTACGAGTTCTATCGTGCCTACAACACCCGCGCCTCGGATCAGGGGCCCCATGATCCCGAGCATGACAACAGCGCCCTGATGGAGGAGATTCTCGCCCTGCGGCACGAGCTGGCGCAGCTATTGGACTTTGCCAACTACGCCGAGCGCTCCCTCGCCACCAAGATGGCGCACAGCCCCGATGAGGTGATGAGCTTTCTGCACGATCTTGGAAGGCGCTCCAAACCCCAGGCCGAACGCGAGCTGGCCGAGCTGCGCGAGTTTGCCGCCGGGCTGGGTTGCAAAGATCTGCAGCCCTGGGACGTGCCCTACTACAGCGAGAAGCTGCGTCAGCAGCGCTACGCCATCACCCAGGAGGAACTCAAGCCCTACTTCCCTGAGCAGCGGGTGATCGATGGCATGTTCGAGGTGGTTGGCCGCCTGTATGGGGTGAGCTTCCACGAAGTGCCGGGGGTCGACGTGTGGCACCCGGATGTGAAGTTCTATGAGATCCGCGAAGTCGACGGCACGGTGCGGGGCCAGTTCTACTTCGACCTCTACGCCCGGCCGAACAAGCGTGGCGGGGCCTGGATGGACACCTGTCAGTCGCGCATGGCCAACCATGAGCGCTGCCAGATCCCGGTGGCCTACATGACCTGCAATTTCACTCCCCCGGTGGGCGACCGGCCGGCCCTGCTCACCCATGACGAGGTGGAGACCCTGTTCCACGAATTCGGCCATGGCTTGCATCATATGCTCACGCGCGTCGATTACCCCGAGGTCTCGGGCATCAGCGGCGTGGCCTGGGACGCGGTGGAGCTGCCCTCGCAGTTCATGGAGAACTACTGTTGGGAGCGCGAAGCCCTGGATCTGATTTCGGGCCACTACGAGAGCGGTGAGCCCATCCCTCAGGATCTCTACGACAAGATGATTGCGGCCAAGAACTTCCAGTCGGCGATGATGATGGTGCGCCAGCTGGAGTTCTCGCTGTTCGATTTCCGCATCCATCTGGAATACGACCCGCAACGCGGGGGGCGTATCTTCGAGATCCTCGACGAGGTGCGCGACGAGGTGGCGGTGATCCGGCCTCCTGCCTGGAATCGCTTCCCCAATAGCTTCACCCACATCTTCGCCGGCGGCTATGCGGCGGGCTACTACAGCTACAAGTGGGCCGAGGTACTGTCGGCGGATGCGTTTTCGCTGTTTGAGGAGCGCGGGGTGTTCGACCGCGAGACCGGTCGGTCTTTCCTGCACAACATCCTGGAGCAGGGGGGCTCGAAGGACGCCGCGGAACTGTTCCGCGCCTTCCGCGGGCGTGACCCGGAGATCGACGCCCTGCTGCGGCACAGCGGCATCGCCGCCTGACCGGAGTCAGACGACGGCAGTCAGACGCTCGATCAGTTCGCTGCGGCGCAGCGGACGCACCAGCAGGTCTGCATAGCCGTCGCGCAGGACCTTTTTCTGCAGCTGCGCATCGTCCTGGGTGCCGACAGCCACCACGGGGCCCCCGTAGCCCGCCCCCTTGAACCGTCTGAGCAGGAGGCGGTGGTGGGGCTCCTGCAGCAGCCCGACCACCGCCAGCTCCAGGTCTGAGGGGAAACGTTCAAAGGCCTGGTTCTGGTTTTCGGGCACGCTGAGCCTGGCCCCGGCGCTCTCCAGGAACAGGCGCAGCAGTTCGCGGTTGTCCGGGTCCGGCTCGATCAGCATGACCTTCCGGCCTCTGAGATCCGGCCGTGCCGCGCCGGCAGCGCGCCGTTCCGGTGCAGCGATCTCGAACGCCACGGTGGTGCCCTCGCCGCGCCGCGACTGCAGCGAGATTTCGCCCTCCATGCGCTCGACCAGCTCGCGGCAGATGGAAAGTCCCAGGCCGGCCCCGCTGGTGGCCCCGCCGCCCGCGCCCCGGCCAAAGGGCTGAAACAGCTGGCGCTGCTCTTCCGGGGCGATTCCGGGCCCAGTGTCTTCCACTCCCACCTTGAGGCGGCCCTGCCGCCATTCCAGGGTGACCGTGATGCCGCCTTCCTTGGTGAACTTGATGGCGTTGCCAATGAGGTTGACCAGGATTTGGCGCAGCCGGGTCTCATCCAGCCACAGGCGTGCGGGAATGTCGCCATCGATCCACCAGGCGAGAGACAACCCCTTCTGCGCGGCCGCCGGCTGGAACAGTTGTTCCAGCTCCTGCACCAGCAGCTGCAGATCGCAGGCGCTGGGATGGAGGCTGAGTTCGCCGTGTTCGAGCACCGCGTGATCCAGCAGGTTGTCCACCAGCGAGAGCAAATAGTTGGCGCCCCGGGCGATCGCCTGGATGTCGTGCTGCAGACGCGCCTTGTCGTCCAGATCCTCGCGCGCCAGATCGGCATACCCGAGGATGGATGAGAGCGGCGTGCGGAATTCGTGCGACATGCGCGCAATGAACCGCTCTCGCGCCTGCATCGCCTCTTGTAGTGCCTGGTGGCGCTGTTCCAGCTCGCGCTGGGCCAACGCCAGGTCGTGGGCGGTCTGCTGGTGGTGCAGTCGCAGGCTGTGCTGTTCGGTGGCATCGCTGAAGGCCAGCCCCCAGCCGTTCTTCAGGCGTACGGCATGGACCTGGGCATAGCGGCCGTTGGGCAGGGAGAGGATGGGCAGACGCAGCTGCTTGCCGAGGGTGAGTTCGGCCCCCTCGAGAAACAACAGTTGCTGTGTCAGCGCCTGTCCGGGCTCGAGTCCGGAGAAACCGTAGTGAGCAGCCTGGCCCTGCGCATCGCGGACCCGCTTCTGGTCGTCGACCAGCAGGTAGAAAGGTCTCGCCTCGGCCTCCCAGCTCTTGCCCAGGTAATCCCTGAGTCGGGCGATCGGGCTGCTTTCATCGTTCATGGTGCGAGGAGCTGTTGACCCAGTTGTGCAAAAGCTTTCTCAACACCTTCGCCGCTGAGGGCGCTGGTGGGGACCCTATGCCAGCCCCGCGAGTCCAGCTGTCGCAGCGCATCCGGGTTCAGCTCCAGCTGCTCGCCCAGATCCTGCTTGTTGGTCAGCAGCACGAAGGGGCGGGGCCCAAGGCGCGACTCGACCTGCTGTTGCAGCCCGACGGCGGTCTCCAGGGTCTCGCGGCGGGTGCTGTCGGCCACCAGCAGATAGCCCGTTGCGCCCTGCAGGTAGTTCGCATCCAGGGTGGCAAGCCGGTCGGTGCCGGCAATGTCCCACAGTACCAGGGTGAGACGGTCGCCGGACGGGAGCTCCAGCAGCTTGCTGTCCACCTTGACGCCGATGGTGGTGTGGTATTCCTCGGAAAATGTGCTGTGGACATAGCGTTCCACCAGGCTGGTCTTGCCCACGGCGAAGTCGCCGATCATGCAGATCTTGCGCGTCAACATCAGGTCAGTCCTGCAAGGGTGCGATAGCCAAGTCGACCCTGCGCAATTGCGGATCCAGGATAGGGCGTTCCTCGATCCGGGTGCGGGTCTCCAACAGCTCGGGCGGCACACCACGCGAAACCAGCTGCTCACGGATCGCCCGGGCGCGCGCCTCGGCCAGTGCCTTATTGTATGCCTCGGCTCCGACACCGTCCGTACGGCCGGTGATGATGACATGGAAGGGTCGTTCCAGCGTCCTGCCCAGTTCCTGCAGGCGGCGCAGCTCGCGGGCCAGGGCGTCCAGCAGGGGCTGCTGCTTGTCGCCCAGCTCGGCACCACTGTCGGAGAAATAGAGGGCGCGTTGGTCGATGCGCGAGCGAAGGCTCTCGTATTCGGCCGCCTCGGCCGGCGCCAGGCCCTGTCGATCGACCCCTTCCAGGCCTGGCAGGCCCTCGAGTCTCTTGTCGCTGCCGGCAATCCATTCCAGCGGCGCCTGTCCGCTGAGCCGCAGTCGGCCGTTGTGCGCGGCTAGTGCGACCCCTTCGGGCAGGGGGGCGAGGCGTCGCTTCGCTTCCTCCAGCAGGTACTGGTCCGGAGAGACCAGGGCGCTGTCGTCGACCTCGTTCACGCCGGGGAGCAGCGGGGCCGCCAGGTGCGCGTGTTTGACCCAGGCGTCGTCCGCGTTACCCCGCAGAATCAAACGATCCCGATTCAGCGAAAGGGTGACCGAGGGGGGTGGCTTGAGCTTGCGCCGGGCCCGCTCCACTATCAGGGAGGGGTCGAGATCCAGGTAAGGTCGCATCTGCAGGTCGATCTGGCTGGCCTGCAGGCCGCTGTTGGTCAGCAGCGGATCCACGGAGGGGGCGAGCGGGTCTTTGAGGCCGCGTATCCGCAGGGTCGGGCCGTAACGGACCTCCGAGAGCATCACGCCCGGGGCCTTCTCCAGTTGCGAGACCAGGGCCTGCTCGCGCTCGAGCAGCGCCTGTGTAGCGCGGTGCTCCTGCCACTGATTCCAGCTCCACCAGGCGAAGGCGCCGAGGATCAGGAGCCCCAGCAGGACGAGAATGGGCGAGCGCCTGTTTCGGCGCTCGCTTTCACGCTGCTGCGAGATCAGGCATTTCTCCAGCCGATGCTGCAGTGGTGCGAGACGCTCCGGGTTGCCGTCGAAGCCCTCGAGCAGCCCCTTGTAGTGGACGTGCAGCTGTTCGAGCAGCGATTGGCATTGCTCGCGCAGTCCATGGGGTGGGATGCCCCGGACCACCGCGGCCAGATAGGCGTGGGGTCCGTGGACCAGCAGCACGGTGTGGTCGCCCATCTCGATGTTTTCCAGGGCATCGCCTTCGCCCGCGGCAAAGGCATCGCGCACGAACTGGGTGATCGCGGTGAGCATGCCGGAGATGGCATCACGGTCCCCTCCGACCGCCAGCTCGTCCGCGGCGTGCTGCATCAGCAGGCCACTGCCAGGTTGGATCAGGAAGACCTGTTCGACCCGGTAGACCAGGGTATGGCGCAGCACCACCTCGCCAAAGGGCACGCCACTGCGCATGGCCTCAAGGCGCCAGCGTAGTCCGCGGGAAGAGAGGCTGTGCTCGAGGGTCCGGTTGATGTTTTCGACCAGGCCCCGGAGGGTGTTGGCGATGGATTGGCGGATCGCCGGCCCCATCACCGGGTAGAGGGCACGGGCGAAGTTTTCGGGATTGTGCCGGATGGCCGAGTCGATGCACTGGGTGACCGGCGCCTCCAGGGCCTCGGTCAGCTCATCGTCGCGCTGGTCACGCAGGCGGACGGCATCGGGCAGTGCATCGGCGAGATCCTCGGCGCGCAGGCTGGGGTCGGTGAGGCGCCTGTCGATTTGATCGAGCTGGCGCCGTTCCTCTCCCAGCAACAGTCCCTTGAGCGCCTCCAGTTCGTCCTGGTTGGAGGCACGTGGGGTGCGTCGGGCCAAGGGCCCTTTTTCAGCCTTCTGGCGCATCCAGGGAGTCCGCCAGCTGGCGCATCAGGCCAGCGAGCTGGATGCGACTGGTCTTGGCGGACTCCAGCCGGTCCAGCTGTGCCTGTGTCTCTTGCGTCATGCGCTGGTGCTCCGACTGCATCAGGGTCTGCAGGTCGTCGATGCGCTGGTCCAGCGCCGACTTCACCGATTGCAGCTCTGCGCGCAGCTCCTCGGTCAGGGACCGGATCTGGCTGCCGGTGTCCTTGTCGAGGCGTTGCAGCTGATCGAGCAGGCGGTTCTCGAGGCCGAGTGCGGCCTGACCCGTTTCGTCCCGCAGGGCTTCCAGGCGGGAGAAGGCCTGCTCGAGGCTCGCATCGACGGTGCGTTGGTATTCGCCGAACAGCAGCTCGCGAACCTGCTGCATGCTGTCGGTCGCAGGCGACGCCTCATCGGCGGGGGTGTTCTTGGCGGTCTTGCTCATGCTTCCTGCCTTGTCTGTCTGTGGCCAGGGGCCAGGCGTTCAGCCTTTCCTTGCGGGCTTTATAGCAGAAAGTGTTGCGCAAAGCTCAATGGCATCGACAGGTTTGGTCAGATAGCTCACTGCCCCGCGCATCAGGGCGCGCAGGCGGCAGGCCTCTTCTTCACAGGCGGAAAGGATGACGACGGGTATATGGCAGGTCAGTACGTTACGCCGCAGCGCACGGCAGGTATCGAGGCCGTCCAGCCCCGGCATGTCGATATCCATCAGGATGATATCCGGCTGCTCGCGTTGCGCCAGCCCGATGGCCTGGTAGCCGTTGCTGGCGGTCTCCACCTGATAGTCGCAACCGGCCAGGCGCCGGCGCAGCAGCTGGCGCTGCACGGCGGAATCCTCGACCAGAAGAAGCTTGGGCATTCGCTTGATCTCGCAGACACAGTCAGAACGCCCTTATTGTGGTGGATTCCGGTCGATGAGGTTCTTCCTGGGGCGTCGCCAACGGACGACGTTGTCAGCTCGTGGCGTTGGCGCGGAAATCGGCCGGATCGAGCTTGTGGCGATGCAGCAGCTTGTAGAACTCGGTGCGATTGCGCCCCGCCAGCCGGGCCGCGTTGGTGACATTGCCATTGGTGGCCCGCAGCAGGCTGGCCAGGTAGCGGCGCTCGAAGGCTGCGCGCGCCTCGTCCAGCGAGGGCGGTGCGGTGGACAGGCCCTCCAGCGCCTCGGCGACCAGGCTCTCGGGGATGATCTCGGCCGGACTCATCAGGTAGCAGTGCTCGATCAGGTTGCGCAGCTGGCGCACGTTACCGGGCCAGTCCGCTGCGACAAGCAGCTTCAGGCCGGCAGGGGCAAACTGTTTGTCCCCGCCCAGCTTGGCCAGAAAGTGCGCCACCAGCGCCGGGATATCCTCGCGCCGCTCGGCCAGTGCGGGAACCCGCAGCGGAATGACCTTGAGCCGGTAATAGAGGTCCTCGCGAAACTCCCCCTCCGAGACCGCCTCGGCCAGATCGACCGAGGTGGTGACGATGATCCGCGCGCGGGTGGGCAGCAAGTGGTCCGAGCCGAGCGGACGGAACTCCATGGCGTCGATCGCCTGCAGCAAACGGGCCTGCGAATCCAGCGACAGCTCCTCGATATCCTTGAGTACCAGGGTGCCGCTGTCGACCGTTTGCAGCAATCCCTGGTGTGGCTCCACGGCACCGGTGAAGGCGCCCTGGGCATGGCCGTAGAGTTCGGATTCGAGCAGACGCTCCGGGAGTGCGCCGCAGGTGAGAGAGACGAAAGGCTGGTCGGGTGCATCGCCAACTGCGTGGATGCATTGGGCCAGCAGCTGCTTGCCGGTGCCTGTCGGGCCCTCTATCAGCACCGGCGATCGGCTGGTGGCCGCCTGGCGGGTACGTTGCAGCAACTCCCGAGTGGTGACCGCGCGATGCACGAAGGTCCGATCCAGGCTGTCGCCCGACACGGTGCCGCGCGGTGTGCTCAGGTGCGACAGCGTCTCGGCGACCTTGTCGAGCAGGCGTTGCCGGTCCACCGGCTTGACCAACAAGTCCACCACACCCTGGTGGGCCGCCTGCAGGGCCTGGGGGACATCCGCCTCGCCGCTGACCATCAAAATCGGCAGCAAGGGGTCGTGCAGATGGATCTGCTCGATCAATTCCAGGCCATTCATCTCGTCCATGGCCAGGTCGGTGATCACCATGTCCGGCCGCTGGCGCTCGATCCGCGCCAGGGCCTGGCGACCACCGCTGGCGCCATCCACCAGGTAGCCGGCCTTGATCAGCCAGCGCTGTACCAGGATCAGGTGGTCGGTGTCGTCATCGACCACCAGGATCAGCGGCGGGTCCTTCTCGTCCAAGAGCGTTTGTTCGTCCATGCCGCTATTGTGTCGCCAAATGACGCCACAATCCAGTCCAGGGGCATGCGCCCGGTATTGGTTTTCGACGACGCGCCTGCGATGCAATAACCCTGGCTAGGGCAGCGGTTCCGGTGGCGCGAGCGCGAAGCCCTGGGCGAGATCGACGCCCAGGGAGCGCAGCTGGCGCAATTGCGCGTCGGTCTCGACCTGCTGGGCGATGAGGCGCACGCCCATGCTCCCGGCGATGTCGACGATGGCCCGCGCTATCCTGGCGTCGATCGGATTCGTCGCAAGGTCTTGCACGAGCGTCCCGCCGAGTTTGACGAAATCCACGTTCAATCTGCCGAGCTGCTGCAGGTTACACAGGCCGTTACCCAGATCCTCGATGCAGAATCGGCAGCCGAATGCACCCAGTTGCCGGATGAATTCGCCTGCGGTGCCGGGCCGGTTGAGCGCGGCGTTCTCCCGGACCTCGAAGCAGAGTCTGGTGCCTTCCAGGTCGAACTCGCGCAGCAACCGTTTTACCTGGTCGATGTAGTCCCTGTCTCCCAGTGTCTGCTCGGAGAGGTTGATGAACAACAGCCCGGGATAGTGATCGGGCGTCCGGGCCGCCGCCTCGCAGGCCATGCGCAGGACCTCACGTTCGATCCGCGGCATCAAGTTGAACCGCTCGGCGGCGACCTGAAAGCGGTCGGGTGCCAGGAGCTGGCCCTGTTCGTCCTGGAGTCTCAGCAGAAACTCCCAGCCGATGGTTTCGTCGGGATGCCCGGTATGCACAATGGGTTGGCGATGGAGGAGGAATCGATGTTGCGCCAAGGCTGCTTCGATGCGCGGAACCCATGCCATCTGCCGGGTCTGTTCACGGGACGCCTCGTCGTCGCTGGCGACCTCGACAGTGTTGCGTCCCTTTTCCTTGGCGGCATAGCAGGCCATGTCGGCCAGGGCCAGGAGGCGGTCTGCCGCCGGCGACTCGGCATTGATCTCCACGACACCGATGCTGACGCCCAGGTGGAAGGCCCTGCCGTCACAGTTGAAGCGGAACTGGTCGACCGCCCGGCGCAGCTTTTCGGCCACCACCAGCGCCTCGCTCAGGACGATGCGATCCAGGAGTACGCCGAACTCGTCCCCGCCGAGGCGGGCAAGAGTGTCGCGTCCGCGCAGCTGGGCGCGCAGCACATTGGACAATTCGGCGAGCAGGCGGTCGCCGGCGTCGTGTCCACAGCTGTCGTTGACCACCTTGAACCGGTCCAGATCCAGGTACAGCAGGGCATGGCGGGTATGGTAGCGGCGTGCGGTCTGTAGGGCCTGTTCCAGTCGTTCCTGGAATTGGAGCCGGTTGGCCAGACCGGTGAGCGGGTCGTGGTAGGCCATCCGCTTCATGCGTGCGGCCTGTCCGTGCAGGGACTCCACCATGGCATCGATGCCCCGATTCAGGGCGCTGATCTCGTCTCTGCCGCCCACGTCCACCGCCACCGCGGGATGCCCCCGGGCGATGTCTTCCGCGTACTCGGTGAGGCGGGAGATCCGCCGGGTCAACAGGGCGCCCAGGCCGATACTTGTCAATGCGATCAGCGCCAAGCCGGCCACGCCGAGCACCATGCCCAGTTGCAAGGACTCGCGGTAGACCTGTTCCAGCCGGGCGCCCGAGAAGACGACCTGCAGCTGCCCGGTCTCACCGGCCAGGTTGCGTAAACTCAGACCCCGCCGATAGTCACCCTCGGCGAGCGAGAGGGGTGTCGCCGGTTTGCCCAAAGGGGCAGGGCCGCTGGCGGCGACCACGGTTCCCCGGTCGTCGAGCAGCAGTATCTTGCGTATATGGGGATTGGCCGCGGCCTGTTGGAATACATCGCTCAGGGTGTCGTACTCCAGGGTTAGCAGCGCCTGGCGCGCATCCTCTGCCAGCAGGTCGAGGGCGATCTGGTCCTGCTCCTCGATCAGTTGCCGCGCCCGTTCCAAGGCATAGCTCTGGGTCTGCCAGAGCACCACCCCCAAAACCGCCGCTTCCAGGAGGAAGGTCACCGCGGCAATTCGCAGCCGCAACGAATGCCGCCAGGAGACCTTCATTGCGCCAGCTCACCCGTGTGGCGCGCGATCTTGCGGTAGTGGTCCCAGTACCCAGGGCGCGCGCGGCGCATCCCGGGGCGCCCCAGCAGGTAGTCGGTCAGGGCCTGTCGTTTGTCGGGGGAGAGCTCCGGATGGGCGAGATAGACGCCGCCGGCATGGGGTGATGATTCGGCGAGTGTCAGGTAGTTCCCGGGTTTCTCCTGCTCCAGAAGACGGAAGATGGGCGTGGCCAGGCCGCAGGCATCGACCAAGCCAATCAACAGTGCGTGGATACAGGCGCGCTGGGAGGCAAAGGCGCGGGTGTGCAGGTCGCGCCGGGGGTCGATTCTGGCCTGCTCCAGCAGTGCCATGGTCATCGACCGGGTGCCGGTATGGGGCCACATCGTACCCAGCCGGCGCTGGCGCAGCTGCTCCAGGGTGCGGATATGGGTGCGCTGGAGGGTGACGATACGATAGGTGATCAGGCGCTCGGTCGTGGCCAGGGGAAGGTAGCCAGCCGGTTGCGCGAAGTAGATGTATTGGCCGGGGCCGGTCAGTGCGATGTCCCAGCGGCCGGCCAGGAGCTGGTTCTGATAACGCCCCATGCTGGAGCTGGAGACGAGGCGCACCCGGGTGTCCAGGGCCAGAGAGAGGTCCTCCGCGATGCTCGCATAGGTGTCCTGCAGCTGCTGGGCGCCGGCGTGGGGGAACACCGCGAACAGGCACTCGGTCCCCGGGTCGCAGCGCCCGGCCTGTACGAATTGGGCCCAGCCGAATAGGCAGGCCAACAACAGGGCTTGGGCGGCGGATCTCGGGGTCATGTGGAGTATTCTGTTCGCGGAATTATGCATTCATCGGCTGCGGCAGGGCCGACTTGAGTTCGTTTCGCATGGCCCGTTGCCGTAGGGCCTTGTGCCGGCAGGACGCGATGGATACGGCGCAGCCAGGGCGATCCGATACAATGTCTCCATGGACGTGACTCCCATTATCGAAGGCCTGAACGAGGCCCAGCGCGAGGCCGTGACTGCCCCCATGGGCAGTGCCCTGGTCCTGGCCGGTGCCGGCTCGGGCAAGACCCGGGTGCTGGTGCACCGCATCGCCTGGCTGATCCAGGTGGAGGGCCTCTCCCCCTGGGGCATCCTGGCCGTGACCTTCACCAACAAGGCGGCGCGCGAGATGCGCGGTCGCATCGAGGGCCTGCTCGGCCAGCCGGTCGGTGGCATGTGGGTCGGCACCTTTCATGGCCTGGCGCACCGGCTGTTGCGCGCCCACTGGCAGGAGGCCGGTCTGCCGCAGGGTTTCCAGATCCTCGACGCCGACGACCAGTTTCGCCTGGTCAAGCGCATTATCCGCGAGATGAATCTGGATGATGCCAAGTGGCCGCCGCGCCAGGCGCAATGGTTCATCAACCACAACAAGGACGAGGGGCTGCGGGCCGAACATCTCGACGACGGCGGTGATCCCTACCAGCGGCAGATGATCGCCATCTACCGCGAGTACGAGGCTGCCTGCCAACGCGCCGGGGTGGTCGATTTTGCCGAGCTGCTGCTGCGCGCCCATGAGCTGTGGCGCGATCGACCGGATATCCTGCAGCACTAC
>JANTHJ010000042.1 GCA_024762475.1 Chromatiales bacterium
AACTCATGGCAACTGACTATTCAAAGTTAAAGCGTGATCGTCACCCGATGCCTGACTTTGTTAAAAAGGCTTTGCAAAACGAGAAACTAATGAAGGATTACCTTGCTCGTCCGGCTTATCAACAAAATGATTACATTGGCTGGATTAACCAAGCAAAGCTAGAGGCGACAAAACAAAAGAGATTGAGCCAAATGGTCAGCGAGCTTAAACGCGGTGGTGTATACATGAAAATGCCTCATCCAGCTTCGGCAAAGAAATAGTGGTTACTATCAGAAGTCAGAAATCCCATAACGAGCGGGTCATAATCGCTCTCGTTGGTCGCTGGGGCGCGCAGAAAGCGCGCGCCCTTTACCCTTATCGTTAGCTGAACTACAATCATCGGGAACATATATGAGTCATGAAGAAATCCACAGATCACATCGCGTAGGTTGGTTACGTGCAGCAGTACTTGGCGCAAATGACGGAATAGTTTCAACAGCGAGTCTTATTATTGGTGTTGCAGCTGCAAATACTACCCATGATAGTGTTCTTCTGGCTGGCGTTGCAGGTTTAGTGGCAGGTGCTATGTCTATGGCTGCAGGAGAATACGTATCTGTCAGTTCTCAGTCGGATACTGAAAATGCAGATCTCGCACTTGAGAAGAAATCCATAGATGAAGATTTTGAGTTTGAAAAGGATGAACTTGCCAAAATATATGAAAAAAGAGGTGTCAAACCATCACTAGCACAGAAAGTAGCTGAACAGCTTATGGAGCATGACGCTCTTGGAGCGCATGCTAGAGATGAAATAGGCATCTCGGAGAATGGGAATGCTCGGCCAGTTCAAGCCGCGCTTGCTTCAGCAGGCACTTTTACAATTGGTGCTGCACTTCCATTGGTGGTTGCGTGGGTTGTACCAGTTGACTCACTCATTCCTTATGTCGCAGTATCGTCTCTGATTTTTCTCGCCCTTCTTGGCAGTATTGCGGCGCGAGCAGGTGGCGCACCAATAGCTGTTGGCGCTACTAGAGTTACGTTCTGGGGTGCGCTCGCAATGGCACTAACAGCAGGAGTGGGTCAAATATTTGGTGTGGTAGCATAATGCGGAATTGAGTATTAGTACTCATGCCTTCAGGTACAGCTGCCAATCGGGTCGAGTTGACGCCCAAAAGCGGCGCAACTTACGCATAGCGCTAAGTGTATTTGAATTAGGAGCACTGTATTGAAGCCAGGAAATGATAAAATCTATGCCTGCCGCCCAATACTAGCAGTAAGCAATGTTGCAACCAGCATTGGATACTATCGTGATGTACTGGGGTTCAAAGTGGGTTGGGCGTGGTCAGATGAAAGCGGCTGTTTCCTGGGAGTCGATGACGAATGCGCACCGACTTTTGCGTCTGTTGGCCGCGGTAAAATCCAAGTTTTGTTGGCGGAAACTGGTCAGGGGTCTCGCGGTACATGGTTGCATCTCGATGTTCAAACTGCGCAAGACATTGATGAGCTGTTTGAGGAATGGTCGAATAGTGCGGCCAAGATAATTGAGGCTCCGAGTATCCGTGCGTGGGGTATGTATGAGATGAGAATCCAAGATTTAGACCATCATGTTTTCCGGGTATCGTCGCCCCCAAGAGAGGCCACCTAACACACACCCTGAGGCCGGCTGACAAGTGAAAGCTGTGCGCTTTGCCAGTTCGGCGACCGGGCGTGTATACCCCCCCCCACAAACCGCAGCGCGCTTTTCGGTCGGCTGATTCGAAGCGTTTTGCATCAAAAGGACCGTGAGCAATGAATGAGCATGAGAAAATAAGCTACATTGAATTTCCCGCAAGAGATCTTCAATCTACAAAGGAATTCTTTACAGAGGTTTTCGGATGGTCATTTGAGGACTTCGGCCCTGAATATTCGGCATTTGCCAATCAGGGTATTGATGGTGGTTTTTTCGAATCAGGGTTAAGTTCATCAACAAGGAACGGCTCGGCGCTGGTAGTGTTCTACAGTAAGGACCTTGAGGCTACGCAGGTGAAAATCGAAAACGCAAATGGAGTAATCGTAAAACCAATATTCTCATTCCCGGGTGGTCGTCGCTTTCACTTTACGGACCCAAGTGGCAATGAGTTTGCGGTTTGGTCAGATGCAGATGCATAACAAATGCACCCAGTCCGTCTCCGCGGAGATCGGGCGCTACAAAGAGCACGGCGCCACTAGTACATGGCGTTGGATTTCGGAAGCCTGCAGAGGAGTGGAATAATGAAGATAGTATTCGTGGTACTTATTTCTGTTGGATTGTCTTTGTCGTCTGTTGTGTATGCGGATAGGCCGGATAATTCTGTCTACCTGGATGGTGGGAGTAGTATATACGGCTTGATCCTTGCTCATGGAAGAGGGAAGCATCCAACCTGGCTTGTGGTTGATCCCGTGCGCAGGGGAATACACGATGAGCTTGGTTATCACACGATTTCCCTTCAAATGCCTACAGGGTATAGTGGCTGGAAACAATACGCAGAGGGTTTTCCTGATGCCTACCGCACGATAGAGGAAGCTATTGCCTACTTAAAAAATGAAAAACGCGTTTCGAAAATCTTTTTGTTAGGGCACAGTATGGGAGGTCGAATGGCCAGCGCATTCGTGACTGAACATCCAGACAGCGGGCTTTCCGGACTGATAGTGGCTGGCTGTCGAAACAATGGGGGAGTTCCGTTGGCGTGCGATCAAAGTCTGGATATGGTGGATTTGCCTGTATTGGATATATGGGGCGGTAAAAACGGTAAGGATTCTCGTGCTGCATCCCAAAGAGCTTCGATGGTTTCTTCCACGTACACGCAGGTTGAAATACCGGGTGCAAATCATAAATTCGAAGGACGGGAAGTGGAATTGGTGAATGGCGTAAAAAACTGGCTAAAAAGGCAGGATTAGCCTCAGGAAGGTCTGAAAACTTCGATTTTTCACCTCTCTCACAAGTGGGGGAAGAGCGGAGCGACCGGGGACCAGGGAGGGAGAGATCAAGCAACGGTTTATCGCCTCCTAACCTCCCCCCGCAAGCGGGGGGAGGGATTAATCAGAGCTTCCCTTGCTACCTGCGTATCACGCATGCGGCGCGGTCGAGGCCCGTAACGATCGGAAAATAAAGGAAATACACGGGGCGCAGAGGGTTTCCCTCAGTCGACAGCATACATCAAGCCGATCTCAGGGTTGCAGTGACTTGTCCTATCTGAAGGGAGTTTCAAAGCCCCCTTGGTGCTACAAACTGGGACATAGGCCCGGCACACAATTGCAGTTTTCATCCCTGCAGGGGGTTGGCGCGATGCGCCATCGTGCCTTTCCCCGGGGACCGTATCGGGGACTGGTTCTCGGCCCTCAGGCCCTCAGCAGTCGTTAGGGCCACCGGATTCGGCAGACCGCAAACTGCGCCGCCAGTTGCCAGGCCCCACAACCTGGCAGCTCGGTGCACAGAGGCTGCAGCAGTTCACACCCGAACACTGACCTTCCGCATCTACCAGTTCGGGGCTGCGGACGCCGTGTGGTCACAGTGGCAGCAAAGGGTATCTTCAAGTTTGATGGCGGAACTCCTGGGCCGATGTTTGCTCAATCCTCGACGCCGCGATTTCTCCAATCGTTGCCTGCTGTGTCAGGAAAACTCATCTTATTCAAGGGCGGGTTTCCAACTGTTCTCTTCGACGGCTCATTGATCGATGGAGCTCGGTAAGAATTCACAGAACCGAGTTGGATTTCTTCGCTTATACATAATTTCGTTTGTCTTATTCTCTAGACAGCTCTTGCAGAGACTGGGTCGTTTGCAGTAGAGCTATAACGCATATCTGCCGTTGGTTTTCCATATGGAATGCAATGGGGGTATATGCAAATACTACATCTAGCGAGGATAGCGTAATGTACAAGATTGCAATTGGTATTGCAGTATCGAGTCTGTTGATGGCCAGCCTGACCGCGGTGGCCGACCAGAAATGTAAGAGTGTCGATATCAAGGTCGATAATCAATACGGCGAGAGGATCAAGGTCACAAAAATCAACTACCGGGACAAGGAGGACAAGAAGTGGCGTGACAACGATGTGAAAAACACCGAAGTCCCTGTGGGTAAGACGCGTACGATCGACGAGACGCTTGAGTACGTCGGCAACGAGAGCATTCCGAAAATGCAGGTACAGTTCCAGTACGAAACGGGTCATGCCTGGTCCGACAAGGTCTGGTCGAACGTGACAAAGGGACTGGGCGGCAGTTCCTGTGTCAAGAACAAGGTATATGCTGTGACGGTATCAGGTATCGACGACAAGCAATAATGATATCGGTGTTCTTGACGAGGTAAGGGTAACTGGTGACCAGCCTGTGGACGAGAGGGCTGCTGTCCATTGGGCTGTTCACCAGTATCGATGTCGAGTTTTCGGACTGGCGATGTGACATTCCAGGCGAAATCCAGGTCGGAAAGCAAATGGAAGCCAGGAAGATTTTGTATAATCCTCTGGGCCTTGAGAATGTCTGTGTAGCGGTCGACGGGAGCTGGGATCTAGCCAAGAATTCAACTAAGGCTCTGCACACGAATTTGTCATCGAGCCTTGGTTACGGATTCGGGAACTGGGTCAGGGGAATTCAGCAGTCTCTCGGCCTGAGTGTGGCCAGGTAGACGGCGATTTGTGTTCTGCAGGCCCTCCATTGCTCAGGCGATTGTTCCACTTTGAATATCCCGATGCAGCCTTCAAGCGCCGCGATCATGAAGCGTGCGACCGCCCAACTGTCGATATTGTTACGGACGTAACCGCCGGTTTTGGCGCGCTCGAACATCGCCTCGAATCCCTCGACCCAGGCTTCAAATAGCTGGGCG
Organism: Chromatiales bacterium; assembly: GCA_024762475.1. Classification (GTDB taxonomy): domain Bacteria; phylum Pseudomonadota; class Gammaproteobacteria; order Chromatiales; family Chromatiaceae; genus MONJU. The sequence goes on from JANTHJ010000042.1 coordinate 4,811, forward strand.
ATGCGCTGGCGAAAACCTTCATCCTGACTGGCCATCTCCTGGGCCAGGTTGTTCAGCGGGCAGCCGTGCTCGCGCATGGCGGGTGGGATGCGCTCCCCAAGGTTATCCAGTAGATGGGGGAATTCTTCGACCGGATCTTCGATCTCGGCAAGCGGTGCCAGCCACACAGATTCGAGCAGCGGCCGGATCTGCTCCTCCAGCACCGCGTAGCCCAGTTCGGTCTTGCTGCCGAAGTGGTGGTAGAAGGCCCCCTTTTGCAGGCCCGATCGACGCAATACCTCATCGACCCGCATTCCTTGAAAGCCGTGGGCGTGGATTTCACGGAATGCAGTCTGCAAGAGGCGCTCGCGGGTCTGCCGTGGATTCCTGCTTGCCATGTCGATGGCTCCGTTGGATGCGCCGTATGTAGATGAAGAATTCGTTGACCTCAGTATAGACAAACTAGTTGGTCTGCTCTAACCTTCATTCAAACAAACCGGTTGGTCTGTTTATGGGTGAGGCGGGCTAGCGACGGGACCGAGCGGGTAGGGGCCGGATCATGACGAGCGACGTTGGGCTGCCTGTCCGGTCCGGGGCTGGTTTCATTAAGGAGCTATCCATCATGCGCCGTTCAGGACACAAGGGCTCGAGACGCCAAACCGCCTTGATCACCGGAGGATCCAGGGGCATAGGCCTCGAGTTGGCGAAGCAGTTTGCGCAGCACGGCCATGATCTCATATTGGTGGCAAGGGAGGGCACAGCACTCGAGACGGCGGCGCGCCGATTGGAGGCCGCTTACGGCGGCGTTGTGCGGACGATCAGCAGTGACCTGGCGGCTGAGGGTGCGCCTGCTGATCTGTTCCGGCAAACACGAGAGCTGGGGTTGCAAGTCGACGTGCTGGTCAACAATGCGGGCACCGCAGATTTCGGCCCCTATGCCGATGCCGACCCGGCGCAGCTGTCGCAAATGCTTCGCCTGAATGTTGTCAGCCTCTCCATGCTGACGCGGCTGTATCTGCCCGGCATGGTCGAGCGGGGCGGTGGGCGGATCCTCAATGTGGCCTCCGTGGTCGCTTTCTTCGCCGGGGCAGCCAACTGGTCGGCCTATGTCGCATCCAAACAGTATGTGCTGGCCCTCACGCGAGGGCTGCGCAGCGAGTTGCGCGGCACGGGCGTCAGCGTGACTGCCCTGTGCCCGGGGCCGGCGGCGACCACGTTTGCCGATGAATCCGGTGTCGGTGAGACACGTGCCTACCGGTGGCTTCCGAAGGTCCACCCTTCCACTGTTGCCCGTGCAGCCTATCGGGGAACTATGAAGGGGCGCGCTCAGGTCGTTCCCGGGTTGATCAACAAGGTCAATGGCGTCCTGGGTGAGCTGCCGCCACGCGCTGTGGCCCAGGGCGTGCTGTCGTTCCTGCTGGGTTCCGGCCGGGATTTCTGGTCAAGGGAAGGCCGATCGACGGGTCGATGAACAGAACAAGGGGCGATTCAGGATGAAGCTGTTGATCCTCATCGTAGTCCCGGTGGGCGCGATACTGGCCTTTTATGCCTACCTCTATTTTTCGGATCCGACCCCGGACAAGTTCGCGGTCGACAGGGGGCTGTTCCCCTATCAATCCCACTATGTGCCGCTCGCGGACGGCGGACGTGTGCACTATATCGACGAAGGCGAGGGTCCGACGCTCCTGCTGCTGCATGGCAATCCCACCTGGTCGTTCCTGTATCGGGGTATCGTCGAAGAATTGAAGGATCGCTTTCGTCTGGTTGCGCCGGACTACCCCGGCTTCGGCCTGTCCAAGGCGGGCGACGGCTACAGCTTCACCCCATCGGCGCATGCCCAGGCCGTCGATGAGTTGATCAGGCAGCTCGATCTGCGCGATGTCGTCATCATGGTGCAGGACTGGGGTGGCCCGATCGGGTTCCGGGTGGCGCTGGATAATCCGGACCGCATCAAAGGCTTTGTCATAGGGAACACCTGGGCCTGGCCCCTGGAGCGAGCGGGGCAAAAGGCGTTCAGCCTGCTGATGGGCGGTTGGCCGGGACAGTTCGGTGCCTGGTGCTGTAACGCGGTCGTGCGCTTCTTCATGTCGAAGGGTGTTGCCACTGGACTGGGCGATCGTGAACTGGGCATGTATCTCGGTCCCTTCGTGAAGCGTGCGAGTCGTCCACCAACCCATATCTTTCCAGCTCAATTGCATGGCGCCCGCGCCTTCTTGGCAGATGTCTATGCCGGACTGCCCGAGCTTGCGGATCGCCCGGTGCTGCTGACTTGGGGACTGCGGGATTTTGCGTTCCAGGAGCCGGAACGGAGCCGGTTCGAATCCCTCTTTCCGAGGCACGAGACCGTGCTGTTGGAAAACGCCGGACACTTCATCCAGGAGGACGCCCCAATCGAGATTGCCGTCGCCATTCGAGAGTGGCACGCGAAACACATCGAGAGGAAAAGGAATGAACCCTGAAAGGCGATGCGGCGAAGAATCCGTTTGCCGGGCGCCACTGGACGGCAATGGAGAGACGCTATGATCACATCTCAATGCCGCGAAACGCGCCGCATACAGGGTAACGAGATGACGGCGGAGCGGAGCGGGGACCATGCCAACGTGCGTTTTCCACTACCGTTGATCCATCTCCTTGTCGTTCTGGCAGTGTGCTCCAACACCGGACACCGGGGCGATGCCACGGTTTTTCCCAGCAACAACGGTTCGAAAGCCGTTCGACAGGTTGTCGATCTTTCGATGCAGCTCCCGGTGCCAGTCCAGCAGGGTATAGGACGCCTGCTGGCTGTGCCGGGGGCGCTCGGTGCATGACTGTTTGGTCGAATTCGAATAGCGCGCGTTGGCCATTCGTTCCGCTGGGCCGGATGCCGCTTCCCGCGGCTATCCGGTTCTTCCCGGTTCATGCATCGAGCGCCTTTGGTTACGCGGCCGACTCGGCAAGCTCCGCCGGCTCGGTTTCCGTGGGCAGGCCCGCCGCCTTCCACGCAAGCATGCCTCCGGCCAAATTGGCTACATTGGTAAAGCCCTCGTTCTTCAGCATGGAAGCCGCCAAGGATCCACGACAGCCGTGCCCGCATTGCAGGACGAGCTGCCGGTCTCGCGGCAGCTCCTGCAGGCGTGCCTTGAGCGTGGCCAACGGAAACTTCATTGCTCCGGGTATGCGTTCACCCGCCTGCTCGGATTCGGTGCGGATATCCAGGATCAGCGCCCGGTTCGCATTGACTTGGCGCTGTGCTTCTTCCGCGGTCAGGTAGTCAAAGCTTTCGGTCGGTCGTGCCTGCTTGCGCCAGGCATCGATGCCTCCTGCAAGATAGCCTTCCACGCGGTCGTAACCCATCCGGTAAAGGGTGAGAGCCGCTGTCGAGATGCTGTCCGGCGTGCCCACCAGGGCAAGCGGCGACTGCGGATCAATGGCAAAGCCGATCAGCAGGGAGAAGTGTTCGTCTGTGACTGTATTCAGGGAGCCCGGAATGTGGCTGGCGGCAAACCCGGCCTGGTCACGCAGATCGAGAATCACGCCATCCCAACCGGCCAACTGGTCCGTGCCCAAGGGCTGCGGGGCGCGGAATGGCCTGTCCAGCTCCGCCCCTCTGGTGTTCTTTTTCGCCGTCGCATAGTAGTAGGCGGGAGGCGTTGGCATGGCCGATTGCAACTCGGCCTTGAAGGACTCGAAATTATCCAGCCGCAGCATCGTGTTGGCCTGCTTTTCATAGCCGATAGAGCTCGGATTGCGTTGTCCAACGCGTTTGCCGCAGAGCGAACCGGCGCCATGGGCTGGATAGATCAGAACGCCATCTGCCATGGCGCGATATTTCTCCATCGATTCGAACAGCTGGCGAGTGAGTTCCTGCTGCAGTTCCGGTCCAAAAAGATCGGGACGTCCCACGTCGCCGGAGAACAAAGAATCGCCAGTAAACACCGCCAGCGGGGTATCCGCCGCATCCCGGTCCGTAAGAATGTAGCTGACATGATCGGGCGTGTGTCCCGGTGTTTCCAGCACCTTCAGTTGGACTGCGCCGATGTCGATCACATCCCCCTCTCGCATGCCTTGAACGGGGTAGTCCACCTTGCCTTTGTGGCTCATGAGGATGGGCGCGGAAGTCGCCTGACTCAGGCGCACTTGACCGCCGGTGAAGTCGGCATGGGTGTGGGTCAACAGGATGTGCGTGATAGGGGCCTGCCACTGCGCCGCGGTTTCGAGATAGGTTTCGATGTCTCGCTGAGGGTCTATGACCACGGCTTTGCCGTCAGACAACAGCATGTAAGAAAAGTGGGAAACACCCGGTGCGTAGAAAGTCTTGAGTTCCATGATTTACCTCATCTAGGGTCGCTGAAATAACTGAGTAAGAGGCTAGGGTATTGCGGCGGCCCCATCATTGATGATTGTCATTCGCATACAGGGGAGGTGTTGTGGCGGCGCATCGACTGAGTCTGCCGAGCCAGGTAACCGAAGGACGAATAAGGATTTTTACCCAGCAATTAACAGCACAACCGACATGGTCTAATCCTGCCGGACACCGCGCTAGGCGGGCAATCTACCGACTTGGGTAGATCATGAAGACCGACAAAAACAGACGCCGGTTCATGCCCGCATACAAGAAGGATGCAGTGGCGCTGGTCACCGAACAGGGCTGTGTCATACCCAAGCTGGCACAGACCGTAGACACCGGCGAGAACAACCGCAGACGCTGGCAGAGGGATCTGGGTCAGGGCTAGCACGCTGTCCTGAATTTCCACAATTTTCCTCTGGGGAGCCTTTGCGATCTGTCATTTCGACCCGCCTGGGTGGCTGGTCTACTTGGCGCAGGTTACAAACATTGGGCATGGAGCGATCGAATGAAGCTGAAACCCAAGCCTGCCACCCTGGCACCGCACGGTGCCGCTTTGCTGAGTGGTTCGGCGGATGCGGCCGCGAACGGGCCGAACCGATCGTTGTCCTGATGCGTCACGTCAGGCGACTGGGTGCGGAACAGGCGCGGACCGTGGAGCAAAGAGGCCCTGAAGAACCGGACGGCCGAGGCGTCGGCAGACGACAAGGCACTCGTGCAAGCGGCAGTCGCGCTGCGGTGAAAGAAGAGACGCACATGATTCAAATGCGCAGCCTTTGTGCACGGATGCTGCGCAACACTTTGTACGCAAAGACCTAGAAAAAGTCGTCGCAAGTTATCGCGTGTGTCGTTAGATTGCGTGGCTTCGCAAAGGGGGCAAGTCGGCGCCATGTAAGGGCGGTTTTTCCGACTACACTGATTGGACCAATTGAAGTTTTATCGATTAGGAGATACGCAAGATGTTCAGGATGCATTCGCTACTAGGGATTTTTTTAGCCGCTTTCGTGTTTGGCTGTGGAACGGCTGTGGCGCAGGGGCCAACGCCAGAAGCCAAGGCGCTCATCAAAGCGGAGATGGAAAAGGCTGCGGCGGTTACGCCCCAAGAGCTTGACGCTCTCCTCAAGAAAGGGGATGTGATTCTGCTGGACGTGCGTCAGGACAGCGAGATACCGATCCTGGGCAGGATCGCTCCGAAGGGAAAACAGGTCGATATCCCGCGTGGCTACGTCGAGATTCAAGCCTACAGCAAGATTCCAAATCGCGACGCCAAGATCGTAGCGTACTGCGGCAAAGGCATCCGAAGCGCTTTCGTCGTCAATACCCTGCGTGAGATGGGATATACCAATGTTTCGCACCTGAAGGGCGGGGCCAAGGCCTGGAAGAAGGCGGGTTTTCCGACCTTTTGATCGCCAGGGCCCGGTTGACCCCCAGCGCAGGCTGGGAGGGTCGGGCAGCAGCCCGGCGCAATATTCGTTCTGGCCTCGACAAAGCGGCCTGGCCGCGGGGAATCACTGTTCTTCGATCTTGAAAAGTGGTTTCGCGCGGCCCGTCGCTTATCTGCCAGGGTTACCCGAGTCGGCGGCGTTCGTTTCCATCAGGCCATTCGGGAGGCTCTGACAAACCGGTTTTTTGCCTCCCCCACTTGTGGGGAAGGCCAGGAGGGGGAGCCCAAGCTGCGGTTTGCCCTCCTCCTAACCTTCCCCCGCAGGCGGGGGGATTATTCAGAGCTCGCTTAGAGAGTCTTAATAGCCATGAAGATCGCACGAATTGGCCTTGTTCTTTCGTTGCTGTTGGTTGCGGTTCCTGTTGTTGCAGATCAGCTCGCTGTCGGGGCAGAAGTTCCGCCGCTGACCTTGAACGATCAATACGACCAGCCACTATCGATATCCAAAGATACACGGCTCCTGCTGTTTGCCGTCGATAAGCCGGCTGCGGATTTGTTGAACGCTTTCCTCGAAAGACAATCGCCTGACTACCTGGACGAGAATGGCGGGGTATATCTTCTCGATATCAGCGGTATGCCAAGATTGATTACACAGATGTTTGCCTTGCCAAAGATGCGCAAACGTCCTTATCGCATTCTGCTGGCCAGGGAATCAGGGACTGTGGCCTTCCTGCCGCGACGTCAAAACGCGGCAACGGTAATCACGCTGGATAACGGCGTGGTCAAAGGCGTTCATTTCGTAGCCGATGAAGCGGGCCTCAAGGCGCTCTTCTGATTTGCCTTCGGCGATGCAAGAGCTGTTTGTCTTGCGACCTTCGGTCGTTGTAGCAGTACTGAACCGTTCTCAAGGCGTTGACTACCGAGGCATTGGCTGGTCTTGCGGCGCCATCGATCGCCTCACCCGGGCTGCAGGCCGACGTTGCCGGCCCTCGGCTTAGACGAACAGATTCACGTCGGCCTTCAATGCCCTCGGCAGGAAACTCGCCGCCCCCACCCATTCATGGATTTCGGAGATGAACTCGTCGTCTTCATAGTCGAACAGATCCACGGTCATCTGACAGGCAACCAGCTTTACGCCCGCCTCGATGCAGAGTTCACGAAGTTCCTCGATACGGGCAATGCCTTTGCTGTCCATGGTCTTGCGCATCATGCTGGTCGCCAAGTGCTCGAACCCCGGCACCAAAGACATCACCGAGGTGGGTATGGTCAACTCCCTTCCCTGTAACCAGGCGGGTCCTTCCGGCAGCTTCATCGGCATTGCGGGGTTGCCGAGAGGGGTGACCTTGAGGTCGAGCTGCTTTTTCAGCAGCGAGAGCCCGTAGAAGGTGAAGAAGACCGAGACATCCCAGCCGAGCGCGGCAGCGGTGGAGGCCAGGATGAACGGCGGATAGGCCATGTCCAAGGTGCCCTTTGTGGCGATCAGGGTCATCGCGGGCGTGTGGGCGGCATTGCGCTCTGCCATTTTCTCCTCGAATCGCTGATCGAACCAGGCGTCGAGCTCTTGGGCGGAATGTTTGGAAATGGATGCTGTACTACTCATTGCGGTCTCCTCGGGTTTCGCGATTGAGTTACCTGGCCGAAGTCCACGTCCGGGACGGGACGTGAACGGCCTCTCCGCCAAACGGGCCTCCAGTGCCATCGGGTTGGCGGCAAAGCGCCGGAACAGGTTGGGGGCGCTATAGGATTCTCCGTGCTGGCGAGGCCGGGGTTCGCGGCCTCAGGCGCTTACGCTATAGCGTGTAGACGGAATCACATGGGACTGTTCTCCCTGATCAGGCCTTGCGGATTCGGAAGATGAACTCCCCATCGCTCTGTTGGCTGGACAGCATTTCATGGCCTGTCTGGCTGCAGAACGAGTCGAGGTCCTTGACCGACCCGGGATCCGTTGCGGTGATCTCCAGGATCTCGCCGGATTGCATTCCCGCAATCGTCTTCTTGGTCCTTAGAATCGGCAGTGGGCAATTGAGACCTCGGGCATCCAAGGTATGTATCTGTTCGCTCATTGTCGGGTTCCTCGCATTGGTTCGACCGTGGGGACGTACGTGCAAGATGACCGGTCGGTCAAATCATCTGGCAAAAAAACTCAGTTTTCGGCCGCACCGCCGATCCGCAAGGTCTTGATGGCCGGTCCAAGTTCGCGAATGACCTCAGGATCATTCCGGGTCTTGGCCAGCAGAATCATGCCTTCGAGATAGGCCAGCATTGCCTGTGCCGTTGCAGCACAGTCCAGCGGTGCGATGAGCCCTTGTTCGATTGCCTCGTCCAGCGTCTCTTCGAACTGTGAACTCGCCTTGGCGAATACGGCATTGAGCTTCGCCCGCAGCACCTCGTCGCGGGTGCTGATCTCCAGCGCCAGGTTGCCGAACAGGCAGCCGGGCATCCGGCCTTCCAGATCCTTGGCGGCCTTCTGCCAGTAATAGGCCGCATCGATCATGTAGTCGAGCCGCTCGAGCGGCGGCAAATCGCGGTCGAACGCCTCGGCGATGAATCCATGTGCCCAGTCTTCGGCCATGTCGTCGATCACGGCCATGGCCAATTCCCGCTTCGAGGGGAAGAAGTGGTAAAAGCTGCCCTTCTGCACCTGCGCCGAGTCGCAGATTTCCTTGATTCCGACGTCCGCATAGCTGCGTGCGTGAAACAGCTCGCGGGCAGTGTGCAAGATGCGCTCTCTGGTATCGCTGGCAGGGTTCATGCCCACATCATAGTAGACCAGTCGGTCAAGTCAAGGGGTTGGCCCGAGGCACTGCCCGTATAACGCAAATGGTCTATCGCCAGCGGAGCCGCCCGACGCTGGTGCCTGCGCGCCGCCGGCAGGCGACTCAGCTGGCGGGCCAGGGGTTGAATAGCGCCTATACTCACTGGACCCCAGGTGGGTTGGCGAACTGCTGCGGGCGGCCTTCCGGCCTGCTTGGCAGAGCCCCTGGATGTCGGTGACCCTATCGGGTACCGGCGGCCTTTCTCCCAGCCCCGCTGATCGATGCGGAGACTCCAATGGTCAATGTGCGCCGCCGAAGAGACCGAGCATGAGTCGACGCTATCGCGCCTTCGTTTCCTACAGCCACGCCGATGCGAAGGTCGCGCGACGCCTGCATGCCGACCTCGAGCGCTGGCGCGTCGATGCCGACCTGGTCGGGCGGACGACGGAGGTTGGGCCGGTGCCCCCTCACCTGCGCCCGGTGTTTCTGGATCGCGAAGATCTGGCGGGTGGCGGCCAGCTCAGCGACGTGATCCGCAGCGCGTTGTCGCAGTCGATGTTCCTGATTGTTGTGTGCTCGCCGCGTGCCGCACGCAGTGCCTACGTCGATGAGGAGGTGCGCTACTTCAAGGGCCTTGGGCGTGCCGAGCGTGTCATCCCGCTGATCGTCGACGGTGAGCCGGGGGATCCGGAACGGGAGTGTTTTCCTCCGGCGCTGGTGCGTCCGATCGAGACAGATGGCAGCCTGGGTGAGCCGACCGACGCGCCGCTGGCGGCGGACGCGCGGGAGCAGGGAGACGGCCGGCGCCGGGCGCTGATCAAGGTGGTTTCCGGTCTGCTGGGCCTGTCGTTCGACGAGATCGAGCGGCGCGCGGAGCGAGCGCAGCGGCGTCGCACGCAGCTGCTCAGCGGTGTGGCTGCGCTGATGTTTCTCCTGGCGGTGGCGGCAGCGGGATTCGCGTGGTTGTCGGAGACACGACGGGTTGCCGCCGAACACAACTACCAGGCGGCCATGCAGGCGGCCGATTCCCTGCTTGGCGATATCGGCGAGGAGCTGACGTCGATCGAGGGAGTCACGTTGGAGACCACGCGCCGGGTCATCGGTCGCGCCACGAATATCTACGACGAGCTGGCGCAGCAGCTGCCCGACTCACCCAAGCTGGAGGTCAGCCGCGTCGCCGCGCTCGCCGTGTTTGGCAAGGCGCTCAATGCCAAGGGCGATGCCACCGCTGCGATCGCTGCTTACGAGCGCGCGGAACGGCTGAGCGACGAACTGGTGTCCACGAATTCCGATGATGGGGCGCTGCGCCGTCTGCGCGCGATGCTGCAATGGCGGGTGGGCGCGATACTGGCCGCCCAAGGCAATGCGGAGGCCGCGAATGCGCGGTTGGAAAGCGCGTTCGCGGCGCTGAAAGAGGACGAGAGCCCTTTCTCCGATGACCCGTCATTGAATCAGGAGCTGGTCAGTGCGGCGATGCTGCTCGGTACCCTGCGCGGCCAGCGCGGCGACCCGGAGGGCGCGGCGCAGGCCCTGGCCCAGGCCAGCGAGCTCGCTGCCAGACTGCGCGATGCGGCCCCGGACAACTGGCGGTATCGTCTGCTGTACCTGACAACGCGCGTGTCGGCGGCCGACTCGCAGCGCCAGCATGGCCGGCTGACCGAGGCCATGGCGGCGTTCAGCGATCTCGAGGCGCCCCTGCGCGAGGAGCTGCGTCAGCGCCCGGACATGCCCCAGCTGCGCGGTCTTCTCAGGCTCGTGCTGGAGTCGCTGGCCTCTACTGCCGAGGCGCTGGGAGACGATGCAACCGCCGGGGCGGCTCACAGTCGAGCCCTGGCGACTGCGCGTCGCTGGGCCCAGGGTGATCTCGAGAACCGTAACGCCCAGCGCGAGTACGCCGGTGCGAATGTGCGCCAGGCGGCCAGGCGTCTGCGTGCCGGCGAAATCCAGCCGGCGATCGCGCAGTTTGCCGAGGCGCGGCAGGTCCTCGATCGCCAGTACCAGGCGGCGTCCGACGATGCCGGGCCGCGCCAATCGCTGCTGCTGGCCCTGCTGACCGAGAGTGGGGCGTTGGTGGGCGCCGGCTACTACGCGGCGGCGGTGCCCGCGGCGCGGCGCCTGCTGGCGCTGCGTGAGCAGATGCTGGCCGAGCAACCCGACTCGGCGGACGCGCAACACGGACTGGCGGCGGCGCTGGCCAATCTCGCGGCGGCGCTGGAGCAGACCGATGCGCTCCCCGAGGCACTGGAACTTCGCGAGCGCGATCTGGCCCTCGAGCAACGCCTGGCTGCGAGCAATAGCGGCGAGGACCGCCGCCTCTATCTGGCCGATGCGCACCACGCAGTCGGACTGCTGAACTGGCGCATGAGCCGACGATCGGCGGCGATACCGCACTATGAACAGCGGGTCGCGTTGCTGCGTCAGCTGGTTGCCGAGGAGGGAGAGGATCGCGGCGGGCTCGAGGTTTCGCTTGGACATGCCCTGTTGAATCTCGGCGAGCTGCGCGCGCTGACCGGTGATCCAAGCGGTGCCCGCGCGGCATTTGTACAGAGCCTGGAAGTGCGTGAGCGCCGGCTGGCCGCCGAAGGGCGCAAGCCCGAGCGCCTGCGCGAACTCGCCTGGGCGGAGGCGCGCCTTGCCCAGTTTGGTGACGCGGCCCCGAGGCGCTGGCAGCGGGTCGAGCGGCTGCTCGCCGAGGCGGACGCCGCGCAACCGCTCGATGACCTCGAAGAGGAGCTATTGACCGTCGCGCGCATCGTGCGCTCGACGGCCTCCCCTTGATGCCTATGGGTGGCCGGGCAGAACGGGTCCGCTGAGGGGCGAAAGCCACGCATCGCTACATTCGAGTGCAGATCTGCCATGAGCGCACGACCCGCCCGCCTATTGTGGGCGCGCGTCATAGACAACCGGCATCCGGCCTTTCCACCTTTCCCACAGCTGCCGATCGGTCAGAAGGTCCGCGATGAATCGTGCAACGTTACGGCGGCTTGTATGGCCTGCGTCAAAGATGGCGCTGCGTATTGGAGAGGGGAAAACCTCGTATGTCTCGGGCGCTTCGGCGTTGCTCAATGTGTCGGGACGAACGATGCACCATTCCGGGCCTCGAGCGTCTGGATCCGAGCGGTCGCGAAGGGCGTCAGCGGCCCGTTCATTGTCGGCGTGTGGTGGCACCAGCAGGCGAAGGGCGCCCAGCACGATCCGTTCCCCCCAGGTCCCAAGTCCCTCCCCGGGCCGATCCCGGATGCCGGCAGAGCTCATCAGGACGAGTCGCGCCGGGTTGTCGCCTGGGTCGACTTGCATCGCGGTGGCAAGACGGCGGATTGCTTCGGTTACCAGCCGATAGGGTGGGCCGAAAACCCCTTTCCAGGTCAGATTGTGTCCCAGGCAAGAGGCGGCGGAGTCGCAGTCTTCGACCAGACGAATCATCGCCTTGTCGTCGAGCTCGAGCAGACGGGCCTGCTCCAGGTGCACTAGCGGGTGTTCTCGCAGCGCTTTGGGGAGCCTATCGGGTGAGCGGACGACCGCCTTCACCTCGATCCCCCGATTCAGCAGCTCTTCCACCAGCAACCGGCCTGTGGCCCCGGTCGCTCCCACCACCAGGGTCCGTTGGGTCGTCGATCTGTCTACTGTCGCTGCTCGCATGTGTTTCTCGTCGGCCAGTTGCCTGAGCCGATGCCCGGATCCTGTTCTACCTGCCCTTATGCGTCGCAGAATTCAGTTGGCGCTTTTCGGAGAATGCTCTCTGAGCGAAGGCCTGTCACCTGAAAAATCTATCCAGGGATTGTCTCCCAGGATCTGTCGTCCGTGGATGGCCGGGCCTGCATATCGCATGACGAAGTACCTGGGTCCGTGCGCATACGCGACCACCAAGCCATCGGCAGCGTCGAAGTAGCCGCCATGTGGTACAAGACCCGGGTAGCTGATCCTCCATGCCTTGCCATTGTCCTGGATCCTCGTGAAGCGCAGTTTGCCTACCACGTCACCGTCAAACCCAAAGAACCAAGTGTAGGGTCCACCCGAGACGATGGTCATGACCTCGTCGATTCCGATGCCGGTTTCGGAACTGTTGACGTGCAGTCTGCCAAACTTTCGCTGCAGATGGACGACGCTCCGGGGGTCGAGCGCCTGCATGTCGTACACCTTGGGATAAGGGGCAACACCGACTTCCGATGTCTGCAGATGACCACCCTGGCGCACTGCCGGTTTCCTTCCGGCCGCGCCAATCTCGTCGAGCAGCTCGCGCCGGCCGAGATGAAAGTGCCGGATCAGTTTCTTGGACTCGTCCCGAGACAACGCCTTGTGTGCCGATTTCTTCAGTATCGGTTTCGCCTCAGCCGGGATCGGCACCCGGGTGACCCGAACGCCGATTTCTTGTAGTCGCCGGTTTATGGATTCCATGCCGAAGTCGGGGCTGGAACCATCGCTATAGTAGAGCGCAATGGGACTCTCGCTCTGCGTCGGACTCTTCGGCGCCTCGGCGACTGCGGAATTGGTTCCGGCCCAACTCAGGAGAGTCATGGCGGCAGCAGCGCCAGTCCAATGTCTTGTGGCCTTCATTCTCTGCTCCTTTGGCTGTCGTGTGGGGAAACAATAGCGGCGAAACCGCGATTGATAATCTGCCCGGCCGGAATAAGATTGTTCTCATCCAGGGTTGAATTGGCGACGATGTGGAATCACTCAGCGATATAGCGGTGTTCGTGCAGGTGGTGCGCAGTGGCAGCTTCACCGCCGCTGCCGAGAAACTGGGCCTGTCCAAGTCCGTGGTCAGCAAGTACGTCACACGGTTGGAAGACCGGTTGGGCGCCCGGTTGCTGAATCGGACGACACGACGGTTGAGCCTGACGGAGGTCGGACGGACGTTCTTCGAGCGCAGTCAACGAGCTCTTGGCGAGATCGAGGAGGCGGAGGCAGAGGTATCGCGGTTGCAGGGCGAGCCGCGCGGTGAACTCCGACTGAGCTGCCCGATGTCCTTCGGCATCCTGCACCTTGCGCCCCTGTTGCCCGCGTTCCAGGCAAGGCATCCGGAACTGGCCGTGGATATGGTCCTCGACGATCGCCAGACGAACCTTGTCGACGAGGGGTTTGATCTGGCCGTACGCATCGGTGAGCTTCCCGACTCAACCCTGGTCGCGCGCCGGCTCGGGCCCTGTCGACACGTCGTGTGTGGGTCGCCGAAATATTTTTCTCGCCAGGGTGTCCCGCAGTCACCCGAAGAGCTGGCAGATCATACCGCGTTGACCTACAGCTATCAGGATGGGCCGGCCGAATGGCGGTTTGTCGATGGGGACGGCAACTACTGTCACGCAGCGATCAACCGGCGGTTGCAGATGAACAACAGTCTGGCCATACGCGAGGCGTTGCTGAAGGGGGCCGGCGTGACCTTGACGCCGACCTTTGTGGTCGGCGGCGACATCAAGGCGGGTCGGCTGATGGCTGTCCTGACAGAGTACAAGGCCCTGGAGGTGTCGATCTATGCGGTCTATCCGCAGCGAAAGCACCTGTCCCCCAAGGTCCGCGTGTTCATCGATTATCTGCTCGATCAGATCAACGATCCCCCCTACTGGGAGCCTCGCCCGTCGCCTGACGGGGTCGCTGGCTGAGCCTGTGACTGCGAGGGGCGGTGATCGGCTCGCTGTGAAGCAATCGTGATGGCGATGCCAACAGCGATGACAGCAGCGCCTGCCCAGGTTGCTACGCTGTACCGTTCGCCAAGGAACAATGTTGCCGCAAGCAGCCCGACGGCGGCGGCAACATACCCGATCTGGCTGAGCAGAACGGGGCCCCCTTTTCTCTGCAGCTGAAAGAATGCAGGGAAGGTCAGGCCGGCTACCAAGGCTTGCGCCGCGGCGGCCCCGGCGGCGGGCAGGATTTCCTCGACCGGCAAGGTGCCGCGCGTCAGCAACAAGGCCGCCAGGAAGACCACGCTCGAGAACGCGTGTCCCCAGAAAGCCAGCACATTGGGAGATACGCCCTTGGGCCAGTCCAGGGTTCGGTAGACATTACCTGCCGCAAGGGCGACGGGAATGGCCAATGCGGTCAACAGCCATTCGCTACCCGGACTCTCAGGATCGACACCGCGGGTCACACTCACCAGGCAAGCGCCCGCCAAACCGAAAGCGACGCCAATTCTCCCGAGTCGCCCGGGTACCTTCATGCCCAACAAGGAGGCGAATAGCAAGGTGAACACGGGCGACAGCGCAAACATAAGGCCGGCGTAGCCGGCCCCGGTGTGCGGAATCACCGTGAACAGCAACAGGTTGGGTGTCACAAAGGAGATCAGCGCCGAGATGCCCGCATAGCGAATTATCCGGACACAGGGCAGCACCAACGTCCGCGTGGTGAGCAGTATCGGCAGCAGCACGGAGGTTGCGCTGGTTGAGATCAGCGCAGCCCATGTAAGCGGGGAAACCCCTGCATCGCCCGCCAGCTTGCCCAAAGGAAAGTTCAGTCCGATCAAGGTGCCCGTGATCAGCAGGAGCGCACCCGGTGAGCGCAGGTGGTCGACAATGCCCGCGCGGGCGCCTGATGCGCCAATTGCCGGTTGGCCGCTCATTTCTCAGCTCCTCCAGAAACCTCGGCATACGCCTTGCCCGCGGGAAAACGTTCAGAAAATGCAATCTCCTGAAGTGGCCTTCGAGGGCTGGGCTTCTCGCGTTCCTGTAGTGCCAGCGGAAGGCCGGATGGATCGGCCTGGCGGCCGATCGCGATGGCGATCTCGATATGGAAGCTGTCGGGCACCGACAAGCGCTGCCTGACGTCGTTGAAATGAATGCCGGCCATGGCGTGGGCTTGATACCCGATGGTCGTGGCCTGCAGCGCCAGCTGAGCCCAGGCGGCCCCGGCGTCGAAGCTATGGGTTCGTGAGGGCGTTGCCGGGCTTGAGTCGTGCGCGGGCGTGAGTGTATCGGAGACCAGAAACACCAGCGCTGACGCATTCCTGGCCCACCTGGCGTTGAAGGGGTCCAGCAGACCCAGAAAATCTT
The DNA here is from genome assembly GCA_024762475.1 of Chromatiales bacterium. GTDB lineage: Bacteria > Pseudomonadota > Gammaproteobacteria > Chromatiales > Chromatiaceae > MONJU. The sequence goes on from JANTHJ010000042.1 coordinate 20,234, forward strand.
TCCAATGAGCGTCGCCGCGCACTGCGTGGATGAACCGCCAGGGTTGGATGTTGTAGGCAGATGGCGCCCAGCGAGCAGCTTCCAGCATGCAGAACAGATCGTCGATCGGTAGGGCCTGTGGCTCGAATGCTCGCGGTGACCAACGATGCAAGAACACGGGAGCTATGGAATGGTGTGGGCGGCGGGAAGCTGGAGTTGCCGTTTCAAGTTGCGGTGCGGAAGGGGTCATCATCGTTTTCCTCATCTGGTGGATGTTCGATCGGAGGCCCGCAGTTGTCGTCAGTGGCGTCCTCGAGGAAAACAATAGGCACGTGCCCATAAAAGATAATCGGCGTTGCGGAGAACGAATTGTTCACGAATCCGCATGAATAGAGCCTTGCCGGACCGGAGGCCCGCTACTAGGATCGTTGCAGGTATCGAGGTGGGTCGCTGCCGATGCCTGGAAGCCGTTGTGGACCAGCCCGAAAATTGCACCAGCCGAACGGTGACTCCTGTCCAAGAGGCGAAAATAACGAAGGAAACGGCCCAATTGCCGGTGATACGGGCGGTTGCGCAGTTTGTACCCATCGCCGTTCTATCCCTATTCAGATGGGTTCTCGCTAGCCGTGGCGGGGTCTTTCCGCAGCCGTTAGCCAAACAGCTATCGCTTGCTGCACAGGTCGGTACCATGCCGGCTGCGAATCTCGCCTGCTCTTGGGAACCGATGCAATTTCCGGGCTGGCGACCGCTAAACGAACAGTGCAGGGGTGGATGCATGATTCGAGTGATCTATCGCTGGAAAGTGGAGCCAGCTGATTTCGAGGATTTCAAAAGGGCCTGGCGCAGTGCCACGAACAGGATCCACGAGTCGGTTCCGGGGGCGTTGGGCAGTTTCATGCTGCGCCCAATCGGCAAGGGATACGAAGTGCTGACGGTCGCCAAGTGGGAGTCAGAGTCACGCTGGAAAGAATTCTGGGGTGAGCAAGATCCGGAAGAGATGCAAGCAATGCGCAAGTGGGGGACACAACTCTCTGCGGACGTCTACGACGAGATCGCTGACTACACCCGATAGTCAGTCCGAGAATTGCACCAGGTGAGCGGTGACTCAATCGCAATACATGGAGGTACTTGGAGAAACCCGCAGATTCTGCGGTGATGGATCGTCACCCTCACCGCTCTATCCCGGTTCGGGCAGGTCAAAACATCATGTCTAGGGCTATCACTTTGCTTTGGGCATCCTGCCCTCCGCCCTGACGGGCCGTGCTTTGCACGTTCAGGATCGCTCCTCGCGATCCTGTCGGTCCAGACCGGCTGAAAATCTCGCCTGCTCTCGGGATGCGGGTGCGATGCTAAACGGACTGAAGTCGAAATCGCAAACTGCCACCGTTCCCTGTTTCCTCAAACTTGCCTGTCGCCCTGATCAGGTCGGTCAACTTGGCAAACCCGAAGCTGCGCTGGTCGAAATCGGGGTAGCGTTGAACGAGCTGGTTGCCTATCCAACCGGGTGTTATCCATCCATCCGGATTGTCGTTGGCCTCAACGACGTTGCGGATTAGTTGGTAAGCCCTGTTGAGCGCAACCTTGTCGGCGGGTTTGAGCGCCTTTGTTTCCGATTGTTCGTCGTTGCCCAGATTCTCGACAAAAATAAAGCGCTTACATGCCTGTCGGAAGGCGTCCGGTGTCTTTTTCTCCCCGATGCCATAGACATCCAATCCCTGTTCCCGGATGCGGCTGGCCAACCGGGTAAAATCACTGTCCGATGAAACGAGGACGAAGCCGTCGAACCGCCCGGAATGCATCAGATCCATCGCATCGATCACCAGGGCGATGTCGCTCGCATTCTTGCCGACCGTATTTGCGGGCTGGTGGTGTGGCACAAGGCCAAGCGAAGCGACGCGTTCGCTCCATCCCTTCATCCGGGAGCTCGAGAAATCGCCGTAGCACCGCCGGACCGAGGCCTCGCCGAATCCTGCAATCTCTTCAAAGATTGCCTTCGCGTATTTCGGCGAGGTGTTGTCCGCATCGATAAGGACGGCTAACAGTGTTGTGCTGCCAGTCATGGGGGCCATCGTGACCGGATAGGGCGCGAGATGCAACGGAGGTATTTCTGAGGCACTCTGTGATCAACGGTCGATTGATGTGATTTCACGCCGGGAGTGTAGGAGGGGGCAATGCCCATGCCGCAGGAATGGTCCATGGGCGGGCGGAAAGGGGTGGCTTGCCCGGCGCTTTGGGGCTAGCCCCAAGCCGGCCGCTATTGGGCGCGCAGGGCCTCGATCAATCGGCCGAGATCGTATTCCCAGCGGG
>JANTHJ010000043.1 GCA_024762475.1 Chromatiales bacterium
AGGCCCCCTTGATTGCGGTGCGGGCGGCGCGACCGGGCGATCGGGTCGGCTATGGCGGGACCTGGGAGGCGCCCGAGCTCATGCCGCTGGGGGTGGTAGGCATCGGGTACGGGGATGGCTATCCGCGAGAGATCGCCCCGGGGACCGAGGTGCTGGTGCGTGGCCGGCGGGCGCCGGTGGTGGGGCGGGTCTCCATGGACATGATTTGCATAGACCTGCGAGGCCTGGAGGATGCGCGGGTGAGTGACACCGTGGTCCTGTGGGGTCAAGGCCTTCCGGTGGACGAGGTGGCCGACAAGGCCGGTACCATTCCCTACACCCTGGTCTCCGGGGTGACGCAGCGGGCGCATCGAACTTATCTTGGATTAACTAGTTAAATCAAATGGATATGGTATATTTATTACATCGCACATTAGCTATGACGCCCGGTCTGGCAGGGGGCTTTGTCACGCTGGCCGATGTATTGGCGGGGAGTACGGGGTCATGGCCAAGGCGGTAAAGACGGCCTACGTGTGCAGTGATTGCGGTGCGGCCTTTCCGAAGTGGGCGGGCCAGTGCACCGGCTGCGGCGCCTGGAACACCCTGCAGGAACAGGTGCCGGCTGGAGCCGGTAATGCCAGTGGGCGCTTTGCCGGCTACGCGGGGGATGCCAATACGCAGGCAGTGCGGCGCCTGTCCGAGGTGGCTCCGGAGTCTGCCGCGCGAACCGCCACCGGTCTGAACGAGCTCGATCGGGTGCTCGGGGGCGGCCTGGTGCTGGGTTCGGTCACCCTGATCGGCGGCGATCCGGGCATCGGCAAGTCCACCCTGCTGATTCAGGCGATGGCGTTGCTCGCCGAGCAGATGCCGGTGCTCTATGTCAGCGGCGAGGAGTCGGCCGAGCAGATCAGCCTGCGGGCACGGCGCCTCGGACTCCCGACAGATCGGGTGCAGCTGCTGACCGAGACCTGCGTGGAGCGCATCATCGGTCTGGCGCAACAGCATCGGCCACAGGTGCTGGTACTCGATTCCATCCAGACCTTCTTTACCGAAGCGCTGCAGTCGGCACCGGGTTCGGTGGCCCAGGTGCGCGAGTCAGCGGCACGCCTGGTGCGTTTCGCAAAGCAGACCGGCACCAGCCTGTTTCTGGTGGGACATGTCACCAAGGAAGGCGCCCTGGCAGGCCCCCGCGTGCTCGAGCACATGGTCGACACGGTGCTCTATTTCGAGGGCGAGAGTGGGAGCCAGTTTCGCCTGATCCGCGCCATCAAGAACCGTTTTGGTGCGGTCAATGAGCTGGGCGTGTTCGCCATGACCGACAAGGGGTTGCGCGAGGTCAGCAATCCTTCTGCCATCTTCCTGTCCCGCCACGATCAGCAGGTGGCGGGTAGCGCGATCCTGGTGACCCGCGAAGGTACCCGACCGCTGCTGGTGGAGGTTCAGGCGCTGGTGGATCAGAGTCCGCTGGGTAACCCGCGGCGAGTGGCCCTGGGCCTGGAGCAGAATCGGCTGTCGATGCTGCTGGCGGTGCTGCATCGCCACGGGGGCATCGGCATGTTCGACCAGGACGTCTTTCTGAACGTGGTCGGCGGTGTGCGGGTCACCGAGCCTGCGGCCGACCTGGCGGTATTGCTGGCGGTGTTGTCGAGCTTTCGCGACAGGGCGCTTTCGAACGATCTGGTCACCTTCGGCGAGGTGGGGCTGGCGGGTGAGGTCCGGCCGGTGCCCAATGGCCAGGATCGTCTGCGAGAGGCCGCCAAACACGGTTTCCGCAGGGCTATCGTGCCGCGGGCCAATGTGCCCAAGAGGCCTGTCGAGGGCCTGCAGGTGACCCCCGTCAGCCGGGTGAGCGAGGCGCTCGAGGCTGCCCTGGAATAAGGAGGTAGCCCGGCCCCGCCCCGGCGGTCTTGAACTTTTGTCGTATTCTCCCCATCTAACCTTGTACAACCCCGGTCGAGGTGCGGAATAAAGCTTGACTATTTTAGTCAGGTACCGCTAAACTTGACCAAGTAAAGTACTGGGATATAGCCATCCCAGAGTCAGTCAGAGGGAGGTTTATCCAAATGAGACTTTCAACCAAAGGCCGTTATGCGGTCACTGCCATGCTGGACCTGGCGCTCAACGGCACCGAAGGGCCGGTAACGTTGGCAGATATCTCCGAGAATCAGGGCATTTCGCTCTCCTATCTGGAACAGCTGTTCGCGGCGCTGCGCTCGAAGGGGCTGGTGCGGGGCGTGCGTGGGCCGGGCGGTGGCTATTATCTCGGCCGTCCTGCGGACGACGTGTCGATCGCCGATGTGATCTGCGCGGTCGACGAGTGGGTGGAGTTCACCCGCTGTAACCCGCGTCCTACCAGTGCCGATACGCAGCGTGGTATGACCCACAGCCTGTGGGACGACCTGAGCCAGCAGATCTATGACTTCCTGACCGGTATCACACTCGCTGACCTGGTCGAACGTGGCCTGGCCCGCGAAGAGGCTCGCAAAGAGGGAAAGTCGGCAGCGGATCTTCTGGACCTGAATCATCGCGCGGCCTGAGCGCATCATTCGCCGGTACCGGCCGCCAGCAGGCTGTCGATGTCGAAAGAAACAGAGAGGTAAAGCGTCATGGCTTACAGTGACAAGGTGATCGATCATTACGAACGTCCGCGCAACGTGGGCACCCTGGACAAGGAGTCCCCCAATGTAGGTACGGGTATGGTGGGGGCGCCTGCCTGTGGCGACGTGATGCGTCTGCAGATCCGGGTGAGCGATACGGGCGTCATCGAAGACGCCAAGTTCAAGACCTATGGCTGTGGCTCGGCGATTGCCTCCAGCTCGCTCCTGACGGAGTGGGTGAAGGGCAAGACTCTGGAAGAGGCGCAGCAGATCAAGAATACCGATATCGCCGAAGAGCTGGCCCTGCCACCGGTGAAGATACATTGCTCGGTGCTGGCAGAGGACGCCATCAAGGCCGCGATAGACGATCTTCAGAAGAAGCAGACCGGAGGGTCGGAAGACGCCGCCTGAGGCCGGTAGCGCCTCGGGTCCGCGGATTGCCTGTCCGATCTCAGCTCGCTGCTGGGCGGCGTGGCTGTTCCTGGTCCAAGGGCAGGGTTACCGCCACGCGAGTTCCCCGCGCGGTGTCGGAACTTATGGCAATGGCCCCGCCGTGGGCCTGCACGATACGTTTGACGATCGGCAGGCCCAAGCCGGTGCCGCCCGACTTGGTGGTGTAGAAGGGCTCGAACAACCGGGTGAGCTGCTCCTCTGAGAGCAGAGCGCCACCATTCTCCACGGTCAAGGTGAGTTGCTCGCCTTCTGGTGACACTATCCCGCTCACATGCACGCCGCGAGGGTCCTCTCCATTGGCTTCCAGTGCATTGCTCAGCAGGTTCAGCAGCACCTGAGTCAGGCGGTCCCGGTCTGCCTGCAGCGGTGGTAGTCCCGCGAGTACCCCTTGATCGAGGTGCAACCGTGGGTCATTGCGGATCGCCGGGTCGGGCAGGGTGCGCAACAACTCGCCAAGGTCCACCGATTCACGCTGCAGGGCCAGGGGTTTGGCGTACATCAGGATGTCTTCCAGAATCCGCCCCAGCCGCTGGGATTCTTCCAGCGCCAGTAGCGCCCTGCGCCGGCTGTTCTCCGAAAGATCGCCAAGCCCGGCGAAATGCTGCAGCGCCATGCCGATGGTGGCCAAGGGGGTGCGGATTTCGTGCACGATACCTGAGGTGAATTGGCCGATGGCCGCGAGGCGGCTGTTCTCGGCGAGTTCCAGGGTCCGCCCGAAGGTGGCGCTGAACAGGGTCGAGAGGTTGTTGAGCAGGTCGAGCTGTTCGGGGCCATAGGCATTGGGTGTGCCCGAGGCGAGGACCAGCACGCCGACGCGTGGCTCGTTACCGAGCACCGGCATAAAAACGGCATCCCGACCGCCCAGTGCCTTCAATACATCCAGAAAACGATAGTGTGCATCCAGTTGCGCCGTGGCGCCGACGTCGGCAATGTGCACGGGCACATTGCTACGCAGGCACTCCTGGAGAAGGGTGCCCTCTAGCGCGAAGGTCTGCTGGGGGACCTTGTCGGGATCGGTGCCGCGATAGGCTCGCTCCAACCGCATGCGCCCGTCCGGCCCGAGCAGCAGAATACCCACCCATTCCAGCGGAACCAGGCCGGACAGGTTGTTGGCCACGGCGTGCAGCGCGCCATCGACATCGGTGGATCGTTGCAGGGCGGTTAGCAGCGTGAGCAGTGCGTCGAGACGCCCGGTGGCGAGGTTGAGGGTCGAGACCAGCCAGCCGATCTCGTTGTTATCCCGCACCGGCACACGGTGCGAGAAATCGCCGTTCGCCACCAGCCGGAATCCCCGGACCGCCAGCCCGAGCGGTCTGAGCACCTTGGCATAGAACCACCCGAGCAGCCCCAGCATCAGGGCGATCCCGCTCAGCAGCATCAGGCGACCGAGAAACAGCGCGGTGTCTGCTCGGCCTTCAAGGTCATGCTCGAGTGATTCGAGGAATTCATGCACCTTGTCGGACAAGACCTGGTGTTGAGCCAATATCCACTCCGATGCCCATTCGAGGCGCGGTTCGTTTGGATCGCCGAGCTTCTCCTGCAAGGTGTTATCGAAAGTCGTCCAGTTCTTCAGCAGTTGTTCGGCCAGCTTCGCGGAGTCGGAAGAGAGTGAAAAATCCGCGCTCCCATGGTGGGACTGAAGCTGGGGGGGCAGATGTTGCTCGGCAAAGGCCTTCAGAATGGTCCCGAGACGCTGGCGCGCGTGCAGCAGGTCCTGATAGTAGAGGCGCGTATCGCGATAGTAGGTGGGATAGTCGCGCGGCGCGTTCTCCTTGTAGTTCATCGCCTGCATGCCCAGGTGCTGCTGTAACACCTGGAGCTCGCCACCCAGGCGCGACAGCCAGTCGTCCTGCCGCTGTCTTTCCACCGTGACCATGGCAAAGATTACCGCGCTGGCGAACAGCACCGTCAGCAGCAAAAGGGCCAGCATGATCTGGGTCTTGAGGGTTCGCATAGGGCCCCAGGCAGGTGACTGTCCTGGGAATATAACCGGGCAGGGCGGTGAAGTCTTGCAACCGACTTGCGAATGAAGATCCGCAGGGAACCCTCGTCAGCGCAGTAGGCTTTCGATCTCCTCGATCTCGCGTGCCGCCTCTTCCAGGATCATGATGGATGCCTGGGGCGAGAGCTTGCCGAGTGCGAGTCTGCGGAAGGCGGGGACGGCGTCGATGCGTGGCAGCTCCGGGTGTATTCCCTGGCCGACGAAGGCGTGCAGCTGCGCCACCAGGACGACATCCAGATAGTCCGGCAGGGAGGTGCCGAGACGATGCCACCGTTCTGCATCCCGGGCGACCGCGGCGAGTTCCTCGTCGAATCCCCAATGCCCCAGGGTGAGATAGCCGATCTCGCCTTTCATCTCCGAGATCAGCCGATCCAGCACCAAGGGTCTATTCAGGAGCTCGGGCATGCCGCGGGCTGCGTGGAGCAATGGAATGGCCCCGATATCGTGCGCCAGACCGGCGAGCAGGCCACGGCCGGCATCCAGGCCCGGCGTAAAGCGCGCCAGCAATGCGCTGATTGCGGCCACCCGGCGGCTGTGTTCCCAAAGCCCCTGGAGTCGCGCTTTGAGCACTGGCGAGCGGGTGTGGAACAAATCTTTGATGATGCAGCTGAACACGATGTTGCGGACCTGTTGCCGACCGAGCCGCGCGACGGCATTCTGCAGCGAGTCCACCGGGATGCCGCCGGCAAAGGCGGCGCTGTTGACCACGCGCATGACCCGCGCGCTCAGGGCCGGGTCGAGCTGGACCAGGCGTGCGATGTCGTCATTCAGTGTGTGTGGGTCGTCCAGCGCCTTACCGATACGGACCGCGAGATCCGGCATCGCTGGCAGTTCGAATTCCCCTTCTTGCAGCTCCTCCCGGAAGCGACAGTAGAGCGCCGCTTCTTCGTTGTCCTCCTGCAGCTGGATGGGTGGTACGTCTTCACCAAACCGCGCCCGGGCCAGGCCGAGATAGCGTGCCGGCACCTTCAATAGCCGAGACGTGACGACCAGTCGGTATTGATCCCCTGCGATGCACGGGAGCGGGAATGTGGCGGCCGGGTCGTCGTGCTGCAGACGTTGCCGCAGCTTGCCCTGGTGGTGGAGCTCCAGCTCACCGCGAAGCAGGAACCAATGCCATTCGTCACTGCACTCTGGCACCCATGGCCCGGGCGGCAGGGTCGCCAGCTCACTGTGTCCGGCAATGGTCTCGAGCATCTGTGGCGTCTGGTCGGCAAAGGGATAGAGACGCGCGATGTCCTCTTCTCGGATCGCCGGCGGGGAGGTATCAGACGGTTTTCTGAAAGCGCGTAGAATCACGGCCCTGGCCTGTCTCTGACGTGGTAACAACGTGGATATCGGCCGGTTCCCCCAAATCTTGAGGCAGCAAGGCCATGACCCTACTGGAGATTCCCGCAAATGAACTCCTTACTATGCGTGACTGGGTACGGTGGAGCGCCAGTAGCTTGCGTAGCCAGGGTGTGTTTTTTGGTCATGGGACCGACGACGCCCTGGGCGAGGCGCTGGAACTGGTGCTCGCCACTCTGCATCTCGATCACGATCTGCCGGAGTCCTTTCTCGACGCCCGTGTGAGTCGCGCCGAGGCAACGGAACTCGCGAGGCGGCTGCGACGACGCGTCGAAGACCGGGTCCCGCTCGCCTATGTCACCGGGCGGGCCTGGTTCGCCGGCCTGGAATTCGAGGTTAACGAGCAGGTGCTGATTCCGCGCTCGCCCATTGCCGAGCTGATCGAGGCGCAGTTCGCTCCCTGGCTCGACCCAGAGCATGTGCGCAGCGTGCTCGACCTGTGTTGCGGCAGCGGCTGTATTGGCATTGCCTGCGCCTATGCCTTCCCCGAGACACTGGTGGATCTGGCCGACATCTCGCCGGCCGCGCTGGAGGTGGCACAGCGCAACATCGAGAAACATGGGCTCGACGACCGGGTCAGGGCCGTGCAATCGGACGTATTCGCCCATCTGGATGACGAGCGCTACGACCTGATCGTCGCCAATCCGCCGTACGTGAGCACCGGCGAGATGGCGCAGCTGCCCCCTGAGTATCTGCACGAGCCACGCCTGGGCCTGGAGGCCGGCGAGGATGGCATGGATGTAGTCAGCCGCATCCTGGCCGGTGCGCCAGAGCACCTGGGCGAGGGTGGTATACTGATTTGTGAGGTCGGCGCCAGTGCCGACCTGCTGATGGCGCGCTATCCCGACGTGCCCTTTCTGTGGCTGGATTTCGAACGCGGCGGCGATGGCGTCTTTCTGCTGACCGCCGGGCAGCTGGCCGAATTTCATGATGTGTTTGTGGAGGAGGAGCCATGAGCCTGCGTCGCGCGCGCACCGCAGAGGAATATGCCGACTGGGTCAAGAACGCCCTGTTCGAGGTGGAGGATCTGAAGAACTGTCTGCTATATGAATCGGAGGACGACATGCTCCGGTTCCCTGCCTATATCGAGCCACTGGAAGAGGGGATTCGCCAGGTCTACGACGCCATGTGTGACGGAAGCTACCGCTTCGGGCGGGACGACCTGCTGTTCATGGAGGTGGTGCGGCGCTTCGAGCACGAGATCCCTTTCCATACCCTGCTCAAGCAGATCAACGAAACCCATCGCAAGGGCTTGGACGTCCCCGAGGAAGATGATTGACGCTTGACCTGGATCAGTAGTCCCGGACCAATCACGCCATAAACTCTGTCGCATGAACTCTCACTTTTCCTTTGACCAGGCCTTGATCGGTCGCTATGACCGTCCCGGTCCGCGCTACACCTCCTATCCCACGGCGGTGCAGTTTCATTCCGACTTTACCCTGGACGACTATCGCCATGCCGCCGGGCGCAGTCGCGCGCTGTCGTTGTACTTCCACATTCCCTTCTGCGATACCATCTGCTTCTACTGCGCCTGCAACAAGATCGCCACCAAGGATCGGAGCAAGAGCGAGCCCTACCTGCAGGCGCTCGATCGCGAGATGGCCCTGCAGGCAGAGATCTTCAACCAGGGTCAGCCGGTGGAACAGCTCCACTGGGGCGGCGGGACGCCCACCTTCTTGAACAACGAGCAGATGCGCTGGCTGATGCAGCGCACGCGCGCGCACTACAACTTGTTGGACGACGACAGCGGTGAATATTCCATTGAGATCGATCCACGCGAGGTGCGCAGCGACACCCTGGAGGTGCTGCGGGAGATCGGTTTCAACCGCATGAGCCTCGGCCTGCAGGATCTGGACGAGACGGTGCAGCGTGCAGTCAATCGCATCCAGTCGGCCGAGCAGACCTTCGGCGCCATGCACAAGGCGCGGGAGCTGGGCTTTCGCTCGGTGAGCCTGGACCTGATCTATGGCCTGCCCAAGCAGTCTCTGGCCTCGTTCGAGCGCACTCTCGAGGCGGTCATTGCCGAGCGGCCGGATCGACTCTCGATCTTCAACTACGCGCATATGCCCGAGCGCTTCAAGCCGCAGCGTCGCATCGAGGCGACCGATCTGCCGGCGCCGCAGACCAAGCTGGATATCCTGCAAATGGCGGGGCAGAAGCTACAGAATGCCGGCTATGTCTATATCGGCATGGACCACTTCGCCCTGCCCGACGACGAACTGGCGCTGGCGCAGCAGCAAGGTCACCTGTACCGAAATTTCCAGGGCTACTCCACCCGCGCCCACTGCGACCTGCTGGCCTTTGGCGTGAGCGGTATCGGCATGGTGGGCAACACCTATGCGCAGAACGTCAAGGATCTCGACAGTTACTATGCCGCCCTCGACTGTGGCGAGCTGCCCATCGAACGCGGCCTGGTATTGACCCGTGATGACGAAATCCGGCGCGGGCTCATCACCGAGCTGATCTGCAATTTTCGCCTGGACTTCGCCGCGTTCGACCGGCAGTGGGGGATCGATACGCGGGATTATTTCGCCGATGAGTTGAAGCGGCTCGAGCCGATGCAGGCGGACGGCCTGGTCGTACTGGACACGCAGGGTATCCGGGTGACCGATCCGGGTCGGCTGCTGATCCGCAACATCTGCATGGTCTTCGATGCTTACCTCGACCAGTCCAAGGCGCGCTTCTCGCGGGTCATCTGAAACCCGGCCCGTTCGCGGGCGGGTCGCGCTGCCCGGGATGCCCGCAATCTCCTTCGTCATGGTGTAATTTGGGCCTCGATCCAGGAGGCGACCCCCATGACCACCCCCCAGACCATCCCCGAGGTCTTTCTCGAGACCGCCGCCCGTTACCCCGACCGTGCCCTGGTCTGGACACCGCAGGGAGAGCATCGTTTCGCGGATGTGGCAGAAGCGGCGCGGCGTATCGCGGCGGCCCTGCAGCGCGAGGGAATCCAGCCCGGTGACCGGGTGGCGCTGTATGCCATCAATGGCCCGGAGTTCGTCGGGGCCTACCTGGGCGTCCAGCTTGCCGGGGCGGTGTTGGTGCCGCTGAACCTGCTGATCGCCAGCGAGGAGATCCGCTATATCCTGGACGATGCGGGGGTGCGGGGCCTGCTCTATCACGCGGCATTGAACGAGAAGGTGGCGCAGTTCATCGACCAGGCCAGCGAGCTGCGCCTGGCCTGTTGTATCGGCGGGCAGCCGCTGCGCCCGGAGCACCACCGCATGGCCGACTGGCTTGCCGCCGCCGGCGACCCCGAGCCGGTGGGGCTGGATGCCGCCGGGGAACTGGCGGCCATTCTCTATACCTCGGGTACCACCGGGCGACCCAAGGGCGCGATGCTGACCCATCGAAACCTGGTCTCCAACGCGGCGAGCGTGTGCCAGGCGTTGGCGCTGCGCCCCGGTCAAGACCGCCTGCTGGTGGTGCTGCCCCTGTTCCACGCCTTCGCTGCCACCGTCGGCATGCTCACACCGGCCTTGCACGGGCTGACCCTGGTGCCGGTGGAACGCTTCGACCCGGCCCTGGTGAGCGAGCGGATCGCGGCAGGTGGGGCCACGGTGTTCCTGGGCGTGCCCTCCATGTACAACCTGGTACTGCGACTGCCGGATGAACAGGTTGCCCAGTGGCAAGACATACGTCTCGGGGTGGCCGGGGGTGCGGCCATGCCGGTGGAACTGCTGGAGCGCTTCGAGGCGCGGTTCGGCTTTCCCATCGTGGAGGGTGACGGCCCCACCGAATGTGGCCCGGTGACCTGCGTCAACCCGCCGGCAGGTCCGCGCAGGCCGGGCTCGGTGGGGCTGCCGGTGCCGGGCGTGGAGATGGCCATCTTCGATACGGGCGGCCAGCCCCTGCCGGACGGGGAGATCGGCGAGATCTGCGTGCGCGGGCCGAATGTGATGAAGGGATACTGGCACCGACCCGAGGCCACCGCCGAGGCCTTCTTCGGCGACTGGTTCCGCACCGGCGATCTGGGCTACCGGGACGCGGACGGTTATTTCTTCATGGTGGATCGGATCAAGGATCTGATCATCGTCAATGGCATGAATGTCTATCCTCGGATGGTGGAAGAGGTGCTCTACCGTCACCCCGATATCCTGGAGGCGGCGGTGGTGGGCGAGCCGCATCCCAGTCATGGCGAGATCGTGGTGGCGCATGTGGTTCCCCGCGAAGGGGCGGTACTGGATGCGTCTCAGGTGCGTGCCTGGTGCCGCGAGCACCTCGGCCCGCACCAGGTGCCGCGCAAGGTGATCCTGCGCGATGCCCTGCCGAAGAACGCCACCGGCAAGATCCTCAAGCGGGAGCTGCGCCGGGCCGGCGAGATCGAGCGAGGGGTAGACCAGGAATGAAGGGGGGTAACCACGAAGAGCACGAAGACTCTATTGCTGGCCTATCTACACGCGGCGGGCGGAGAGCCTATCCAGCGGCGTTTTTAGAGCCGCGCTGCCCTCTCCAACGACCGAAATTGTCGATATGATCAAGCAGAATTACCTTTGGGAGCCTCTGATCAATTCATGGCACGGCATCTTGCACCACCAAATCGCCCATTTCTTCGTTACGAATCTTCGCAATAGCTGGCTATTACGTGCGATTCGCGCCTTGAACTGGACGATTTTTCACCGCAATCTGCTCGCGCCAGAATTAATCAGAGGCTCCTTTGTGTTCTTTGTGCTCTTCGTGGTGAAAGAACTCAGTGCGTGCCGCTTGGTAGTGGCTTGGTGCGGGTCACCCAGCCATAGACCAGGATGAACAGGACGATCACGCCGGCGGCCAGCCAGCCGGTGATGTTGTCGTAGTCGCCGATCAGGAAGATCCAGGAAGAATCGTGGTCGGTCTCGCTCAGACGCTTGGCGATGCGGATCATGATCACCCAGCCGGCGTGCAGGCCGATCGCAAGATAGATGCTGCCGGTGCGCTCGCGGGTCAGGCTCAGCAGCATGCCGGCCAGGACCAGGGCAGTGAAGCTGTCCGCATAGTCGGCAAAGGCGGCCAGGTTCGTCAGACCACCCCACAACATCCCCAGGGAGTTGAAGACGTTCAGCGCTTCGCCGCTGGCCAGGGGGGTGGGGCGAATAAAGTGCACCACTGAATAGAACAGGCCGATCAGGAGCGCGGCGGGCCAAAAGGCGAGTGTGCGGCGCATGCCGGTCTGCAGGGCGCCGCGGAAGAAGAATTCCTCGATCAGGCCCACCGCCAATCCCGAGGCCAAGCCGGAACCGGCAGCCGACAGCAGAGCGGCCACCGCAATGCCGTCGGCCTTGAGCTGGCGGACCCCGGTTGCCATCAGGATGGCCAATACCAGGCCGAGGATGAGCAGTCCCCAGCCCAGTCCGGTCGCCAGCCGTCGCCAGGGCATGGGGTCGGCGAATCCCAGGCTCGCCCGGTCGCGCAGCGCCAGCCGGCTTAGCAGCCAGGGCAGTCCAAGAAAGGTGAGCAGCATCCCGAATCGGTACAGGGCGCGGTCCGGTGTCGCCCCGAAAAGGTGCTGGAACACGGGCTGCAGCCACGGGAGGAGGAACGCGGACAACAGCATGCAGGCGACAAAATAGAGCACAAAGGCCAGAAAGACAGGCATCGGCGAAGGATCGCGGTTTGGTGATGGGAGGTTCAGGCGACGATGCGAGGTATTGTATACTAGCCGTTTGCCGCAAATGCGGTGTGACGAAGCGAAAGTGGCGGAATTGGTAGACGCGCTGGATTTAGGTTCCAGTGGGGCAACCCGTGAGAGTTCGAGTCTCTCCTTTCGCACCAGGATTCGGGGCTTCCCCAGAATTTACCAATAACATTACCGAAAAGGGCAGTCAGCGCTGCCGGAGATCTATTCATGCAAGTTTCTGTCGAGTCTGGTGAGGGCCTGGAAAGGCGTCTGTTGGTGGATCTGCCGAAAGAGCAGGTCGAGACCGAGGTGGAGAAGAAACTCTCCGAATTGGCCAAGACGGTACGTCTCGACGGCTTCCGTCCGGGCAAGGTCCCACCCCGGGTGGTTCGCCAGCGTTTCGGCGACCAGGTGCGCCAGGAGGTCTATGGCGACCTGATCCAGAAGAGTTTCTACGAGGCGGTGCAGCAGAGCGAAGTGATGCCGGTGGGCGATCCGAGCATCGATCTGCGCGACACCGGCGAAGAGGGCGGTTTGAGCTATACCGCGACCTTCCAGGTGATGCCGGAGATCGAGCTGGCCGACCTCGCGGGCAAGGAGGTCACCAAGCCGGTGGCCGAGGTAACCGATGCGGATGTCGAGGAAATGATCGACAAGCTGCGCAGCCAGCGCCAGAGCTGGGAGCCGGTCGACCGTGCGGCGCAGGATGGCGACCGTGTGATCATCGATTTCAAGGGCTTCGTCGATGGCGAGGCCTTCGAGGGCGGCAGCGCCGAGGATGTCCCGCTGGTGCTGGGTTCCGGTTCCATGATCGACGGATTCGAGTCGGGACTGCTGGGGGCCAAGGCGGGCGAGGAGCGTACCATCGAAGTAACCTTCCCCGAGGACTACCGGGCGGAGCACCTGGCGGGCAAGCCAGCAACCTTCGAGATCAAGGTCAAGGCGGTGGAGGAGTCCCGGCTGCCCGAAATCGATGAGGACTTCGTCAAGGAGTTCGGCGTTGAGGAGGGCACCGAAGAGGCCCTGCGTGCCGAGGTGCGCAAGAACATGGAGAGCGAACTGGAACAGAAGCTCTCCGGGCTGCTCAAGGACCAGGCCATGGATCTGCTGCGCGAGGTGAATCCTGTGGAGATCCCCGATGCCATGGTGAAACAGGAGGCGGAGCGCATGAAGCAGCAGGCGCTGGCCGACATGCAGGCCCGCGGCCAGCAGTCGGCCTTCGACCTCCCGGCCAGCCTGTTCGAGGATCAGGCGCGCAAGCGCGTCCACCTGGGGCTGCTGGTGGGCGAGATCATCGACAAGCAGGGCCTGAAGGCCGAGGAGTCGGACGTGCGCGAGATGCTTGAGCGACTTGCGGCATCCTATGAAGACCCCGCAGACGTTGTGGACTATTATCTGAACAATCCGGAGCAGCGGGCGACGGTGGAGAATCTGGTGTTGGAGAACAAGGTGGTCGACTGGATCCTGGATCAGGTCAAGGTCGACGAGGACAAGCGCACTTTTTCCGATGTGATGAATCCGCCGGAACAGGCGCAGAATTGATCCGTTCCAAGTCTTTATATTCAAGGAATCTATCGAATGATCGATACAAAGGGCATGAATCCGCTTGATCCACAAAACCTGGGCCTGGTGCCCATGGTCGTCGAGCAGACCGCGCGTGGCGAGCGCGCCTTCGATATCTACTCTCGTTTGCTCAAAGAGCGGGTGGTTTTCTGCGTGGGGCCGGTCGAAGACCACATGGCCAACCTGATCGTGGCGCAGTTGCTGTTCCTCGAATCCGAGAACCCGGACAAGGATGTACATCTGTACATCAACTCACCGGGCGGCTCGGTCACCGCCGGACTGGCCATCTATGACACCATGCAGTTCATCCGGCCGCACGTGACCACCATGTGTATCGGTCAGGCAGCGAGTATGGGTGCGGTGCTGCTGGCTGCCGGTGAGAAGGGCAAGCGCTACGCCCTGCCCAATTCCCGGGTGATGATCCACCAGCCGCTGGGAGGCTTCCAGGGGCAAGCCACCGATATCGAGATCCACGCCAAGGAAATCCTGTTGATCCGTGAGCGGCTCAACAAGATCCTGGCGGAACATAGCGGCCGGTCGCTCGAGGATATCGGCCGGGATACCGATCGCGACAATTTCATGAGCGCAGAGGAATCGCGTGACTACGGCCTGATCGACGAGGTTGTGGCCCGACGGCCGGGCGAGGCCGCGGAGTAGCCGTGTGCCCTGGGCCGGGCTGGCGTGATCGGGTCGAAATAGCTGGTAAAGCCGGCGGTATTTGCCGGCTTGTCAACGGGGCGGTTTCCGATATGATGGAGCCATGGACCCTGGCAAGACCGGTGAAATTCCGGGCAGCGTCGGACGGTCAAGAGAGAACAGGGTAAAGGTATGAGTGACGACAAACACGGCAAGAACGACGACGGCAAGCTCCTCTATTGCTCCTTCTGCGGAAAGAGCCAACACGAGGTGCGCAAGCTGATCGCCGGTCCTTCCGTCTTCATCTGCGACGAATGCGTCGAGCTGTGCAATGACATCATCCGCGAGGAGATGCAGGAAAATGCGCCTGAGTCCTCGCGCGGCCTGCCCAATCCGCACGAAATCAACGAAACGCTCAATCAGTACGTGATTGGCCAGGACAGGGCCAAGAAGGTGCTGTCGGTAGCGGTGTACAACCACTACAAGCGTCTTGAGATGTCCGGCAAGAAGGACGACATCGAGATCTCCAAGAGCAACATTTTGCTTATCGGGCCGACCGGGTCGGGTAAGACCCTGCTCGCCGAAACCCTCGCGCGTCTGCTGAACGTGCCCTTCACCATCGCCGATGCGACAACGCTCACCGAGGCGGGCTACGTCGGCGAGGATGTGGAGAACATCATTCAGAAGTTGCTGCAGAAGTGCGACTACGATGTCGAAAAGGCGCAGACGGGTATCGTCTATATCGATGAGATCGACAAGATCTCGCGCAAGTCGGACAACCCCTCCATCACCCGAGATGTCTCGGGCGAGGGCGTACAGCAGGCACTGCTCAAGCTGATCGAGGGTACCGTCGCCTCGGTCCCGCCCCAGGGTGGGCGCAAGCACCCCCAGCAGGAATTCCTGCAGGTGGATACCTCCAACATCCTGTTTATCGTGGGTGGCGCCTTTGCCGGCCTGGACAAGGTGATCCGCAACCGTTCCGAAAAAGGGGGTATCGGCTTCTCGGCAGAGGTGCGCAGCAAGGACGAGACCCGCAATCTGGGCGAGATTCTGCATGAAGTGGAGCCGGAG
The DNA here is from genome assembly GCA_024762475.1 of Chromatiales bacterium. Classification (GTDB taxonomy): domain Bacteria; phylum Pseudomonadota; class Gammaproteobacteria; order Chromatiales; family Chromatiaceae; genus MONJU. Next base: position 15,245 of record JANTHJ010000043.1, read on the forward strand.
GACCTGATTTCCTATGGCCTTATCCCCGAGTTCGTCGGTCGCCTGCCGGTAGTGGCGACCCTCGAGGAGCTGGATGAAGACGCGCTGGTGCAGATCCTTACGGAGCCGAAGAATGCGCTGGTCAAGCAATATCAGCGATTGTTTGACATGGAAGGTGCCGAACTCGAGTTCCGCGAAGACGCCCTGCGGGCTATCGCGCGCAGGGCCATGGAGCGCAAGACCGGTGCCCGCGGCCTGCGCACCATACTCGAACACATTCTGCTCGATACGATGTATGACCTACCCTCGCTGGAAAATGTCAGCAAGGTCGTGATCGACGAATCGGTGGTGCAGGGCGAATCGGAACCCCTGATCATCTTCGAGGGCGCGGACACGAAGCAGATCGCTGCTTCCGACTGATCGACAACGAGATGCCCGGGCGACCGGGCATTTTTCGTTAGGTGCTTGAATTCTGGGGTGTTGCCCCCATTCATAACCTCGATCAAGTTCAATATCATCGAATCGCTGGTTCGGTTCGATAGACGTTAGCCAGTCACCCAGGTGCCGCCATAAGGGGGCGCCAATCGGAGGAAATTCATGGGACAGGAAACTCAGGGCAGAGCCCCGACGACCGTACCGGCGCTGCCCTTGCGCGACGTGGTGGTCTATCCGCACATGGTCATCCCGCTGTTTGTGGGTCGCGAGAAATCGATCCAGGCCCTGGATGCGGCCATGTCCGACAACAAGCAGATCCTGCTGGTTGCCCAACGCAGTGCGGATATCGACGATCCACAGGCGGGCGACCTCTATGAGGTAGGCACGCTCGCCAATATCCTGCAGCTCCTGAAGCTGCCCGATGGCACCGTGAAGGTGCTGGTCGAGGGCAACCAACGGGCGCGCATTGCCCGCTACCAGGATGCCGAGAACTATCTGGCGGCCGATATCGAGGCCATTGCCGAAGAACTCGACATGCCTGAGCGCGAGATGGAAGTGCTGATGCGCTCTGCGACCGGTCTATTCGACCAATACGTCAAGTTGAACAAGAAGGTGCCGCCGGAGGTGTTGACCTCGCTGGCGAGCATCGACGAGCCCTCGCGCCTGGCGGACACCATGGCGGCGCACATGGCGCTGAAGCTGGACGAGAAGCAGCATGTGCTCGAGATGAGCAGTGTGCGCGAACGCCTCGAGCACCTGATGGCGCTGATGGAGGGCGAGAACGACATCCTGCAGATGGAAAAGCGCATCCGCGGGCGGGTCAAGCGCCAGATGGAGAAGAACCAGCGCGAGTACTACCTGAACGAGCAGATGAAGGCCATTCAGAAGGAGCTCGGCGAGCTGGACGATGTGCCCAACGAACTGGAGGAACTGGCCGAGAAAATCGAAAAGGCGGGCATGAGCAAGGAGGCCAAGGCGAAGGCGACTGCCGAGCTGAACAAGCTCAAGCTGATGTCGCCCATGTCGGCCGAGGCCACCGTGGTGCGCAACTACATCGATACACTGGTGAGCGTGCCATGGAAGAAGCGCACCAAGGTACGCAACGACATCGCCAAGGCCCAGGAAGTCCTCGATGCGGATCACTATGGCCTGGAGAAGGTCAAGGAGCGCATTCTCGAATACCTTGCGGTGCAGCAGCGGGTGCGTAAGCTCAAGGGTCCCATCCTCTGCCTGGTGGGGCCGCCCGGAGTGGGCAAGACCTCGCTCGGCAAATCGATTGCCCGTGCTACCAACCGTAAGTTTGTGCGCATGGCCCTCGGCGGCGTGCGCGACGAGGCCGAGATCCGCGGTCACCGCCGGACCTACATCGGTGCCATGCCCGGCAAGATCATCCAGAACCTGACGAAGATCGGAACCCGCAATCCGCTGTTTCTGCTCGACGAGATCGACAAAATGGCGATGGACTTCCGCGGCGATCCGGCATCGGCATTGCTGGAGGTGCTCGACCCCGAGCAGAATCACACCTTTCAGGACCACTATCTCGAAGTGGATTTCGACCTGTCCGAGGTGATGTTCGTGGCGACCGCCAACAGCATGAACATCCCGGCACCGCTGCTCGACCGCATGGAGGTGATTCGTCTCTCGGGTTATACCGAGCACGAAAAGGTTGCGATCGCCGAGAAGTACCTGATCCCGAAGCAGATGAAGAACAACGGGCTCAAGGAAGACGAGTTGGTGATGCGTGAATCGGCGGTGCGGGATATCGTACGCTACTACACCCGCGAGGCCGGGGTACGCAACCTAGAGCGCGAGATCGCCAAAATCTGCCGCAAGGTGGTCAAGGACCTGTTGCTCAAGGGCCATGAGGGAAAGAAGATCACGGTGACGCCCAAATCCCTGGAGAAGTATCTGGGTGTGCAGCGCTTCCGCTATGGCCGTGCTGACGAGCATGATCAGATCGGCCAGGTAACCGGCTTGGCCTGGACCGAGGTGGGCGGTGAGTTGCTGCGGATCGAGGCGGCCCTGACGCCGGGCAAGGGGCGTCTAACCCATACCGGTCAGCTTGGCGATGTGATGAAAGAGTCGATCCAGGCAGCGATGACGGTGGTGCGTTCACGCGCCAAGGCGCTTGGGCTCAATGACGATTTCTATGAGAAAGTCGATGCTCATATTCACGTGCCGGAAGGCGCCACTCCAAAGGATGGACCGAGTGCCGGTATCGGGATGTGCACGGCACTGGTGTCTGCACTCACCGGCATCCCGGTGCGGGCGGACGTCGCGATGACCGGTGAAATTACTTTGCGTGGAGAGGTACTGCCCATCGGTGGCCTCAAGGAGAAGCTGTTGGCGGCACACCGGGGTGGTATCCAGACAGTGATCATACCGGCGGACAACGAGCGTGACCTGGTGGATATTCCCAAGAATATCAAGCAGAACCTCGATATCCGCCCGGTCCAGTGGATCGACGAGGTGCTGGAGATCGCTCTCACCCATCTGCCAACGCCGCGCAAAGACGAAGAGGACGAGGCAAAGGCAAAAGAGGGCGCAAAAAAGGACGAATCCAAGAAGGATGAGCTGCGCCACCATTGATTTGATTGGCTATCGCTGGTAAAAAACGGGGCCTTACGTCAGTGCGTGCTTTTGCAGACACTGTCGGCGCTTGACCATCTTCCGGAGCGGCTGATATAAAGCCGCTCTTTTCATGCGGCAGGAGCCGCGCATTCATCAGTAACCGGGTATCGCCGTCTCATCGACGGGCGGCTTATCCGTCAAGGGGGCACTTCACGAATGAACAAGACCGAACTCATCGAAGCCATGGCTGATGCAGCCGACGTTTCCAAGTCCGCTGCGGGTCGCGCACTCGACGGCATGATCGAGGCTATCACCAAGGCTATCAAGGAAGGCGATACCGTCTCTATCGTAGGCTTCGGCACCTTCTCCCTGCGCGAGCGTGCTGCCCGTGCGGGACGCAATCCGAAGACCGGCGAAACCATCCAGATCGCCGCATCCAAATCTCCGGCATTCAAGGCTGGCAAAGCATTCAAGGATGCTGTAAATTAACGCCCCTCGAAAAGGGGTGCTTAGCTCAGCTGGGAGAGCATCGCCCTTACAAGGCGAGGGTCGCAGGTTCGATCCCTGCAGCACCCACCACGGGTCAAGGAGTGGTAGTTCAGTTGGTTAGAATACCGGCCTGTCACGCCGGGGGTCGCGGGTTCGAATCCCGTCCACTCCGCCATATCCAGGGTCAAACGGGGTATCATTGCGATACCCCGTTTTTCTTTGTCCGATGGTTCTATCCATCTCAATCCCAATAAGCAACAGAACACATGCTGCAGGCAATCAGAGAAAAGGCCCAGGGTTGGATCGCCTGGGCCATCGTCATCCTCATCAGTATTCCCTTCGCGCTTTTCGGCATCCAACAATACCTGGGTGTCGACGCCAATCCGGCGGTTGCGACGGTGAATGGCACCGAAATCACCACACAGCAGCTCGAACAGCGCGTGCGTGATTTTCGCGAGAACCTGCGGCGCCAACTGGGTTCTGCCTTCAATGGCGAAATGTTTTCCGACAAATTGCTCAAGCCTCAGGTACTGCAGGCAATGATCGACGAGGCACTGCTCCGCCAGGCCGCCGAGGACTGGAACATGCGGATCAGCGATCGCCAGGTGGCGGCCTATATCCAGTCGCTGCCGGGCCTGCAGAGCAATGGCAGGTTCGACATGGCGCTGTACGAGGCCACGGTGCGCAATCGCGGCCTGACCAAGGCCGGCTTCGAGGCGCTGGTGCGCGAGGAAATGCTGCGCACCCAGCAACAGCAGGGCATACGCGGCACGGTCGTCGTCACTGAGGCACAGCTGGCCGACGCGGTACGCCTGGGCGATCAGCGCCGCCAGGTCGAACTGGTGCGCATTCCCGCGGCGGCATTTGCTGACCGGGTCGAGGTGAGTGAGAAAGAGGCGCGGCAGTACTACGAAGGGCACAAGAGCGAGTACCAGGTCCCTGAGCGGGTCAAGCTCGCCTACATCAAGCTCGACGTGAAAGACCTGGCAGATCAGGTGGCGGTGGATGAGGACAAACTGCGGCAGTATTTCGATGAGCATCGTGGCGAATTCATGGCAGAACAGGAGCGCCGGGTGCGGCACATTCTTGTCGGAGGCGATGGTCAGAGTGATGAGGAGCAGCGCAAGCTCGCAGAACAGATTCTGGCCGAGCTGAAGGCGGGTGCAGACTTCGCCGAGCTGGCCGGGAAATATTCAAAGGATCCGGGTTCTGCCGCAGCCGGTGGTGATCTTGGCTGGGTGAACCGCGGTGTCATGGTCAAACCATTCGAAGAGGCAGTTTTCGCTGCGAAAAAGGGCGAGTTGGTAGGGCCGGTCAAGACCGAGTTTGGCTATCACATCATCCAGGTCACGGACTTGCGTGGCGGCCAGGAGGTGGATTTCGATCAGGTCCGCGACAAGGTGGAGGCGGCCTATCGGCGCAGCCAGGCCGAGGAACTCTATTATGACTATCTCGAGCGGTTGGCCGATCTTGTCTACGAAAGCCCGGACAGCCTGGTACCGGCGGCCGAGGCGCTGGGCCTGAAGGTACGGCAGACCGACTGGGTCACGCGCACCAGCCCGCCGCCGGACCTGGACTCGCCCAAGGTGCTGAATGCAGCCTTCTCCGATGATGTGCTGGGTGGGGGCAATAACAGCGACGCGATCGAGCTCTCTCCCACCTCCGCCGCGGTGATTCGGGTGGTGGAGCACGAAGAACAGACCGTCGAGCCGTTCGAGCAGGTCAAGGATAAGGTGGTTGCGGCTGCGACCCGCGAAAAGGCATCGGAGAAGGCGCGCGAGGCCGGTAAGGCCCTGCTGCGATCCCTGCGCCAAGGCAAGGCCCTGGCGGACGAGGTCGCCGGCAAGGGATGGAAGATCGAGCAGAAGACGCTCTCTCGCCAGGATGCCCAGGTCCCGGCCGAGGTGGCCAGGGCGGCCTTCGACGTGGCGCCACCTCCGGGAGGGGAAAAGGCCTTTACCGGTGTCGTCACTGCCGAGGGGGACTACGTGGTGGTCACGGTGGACAAGGTTATCGAGGGCGACCTTGACACGCTGTCGGAGTCCGAGCGTAAGAAGCGCAAGGCTGCACTGGAGCGGGGCCAGGCCGATGCAGAGTTCCGCGGGCTGCTGGAGGCGCTGCGGGCTCGCGCCGACATTGAGATAGATCTGAAGTGACCCCCTGGGGACTGGAGGAACCCGCCTTAGGGCGGATGTTTCACAGGGGCGTCCTGTTGCATCAAGGGCCGTATTAGCGGGCTCACGAAGGGTAATCGGATGAAGATCCCCGTCAGCGAACTGATGGTCCGTTTTCTCGAGCGCCTGGGTGTGGAGTGCATCTTCGGCATGCCAGGGGCGCACATCCTGCCGGTGTATGACGCGCTATACGATTCTCCCATCCGCACCGTACTGGCCAAGCATGAACAGGGTGCTGCCTTCATGGCCGCCGGTCACGCCCGCGCGGGTGGTGGGATCGGTTGCTGTCTGACCACCGCTGGCCCTGGCGCCACCAATACCGTCACACCGGTGGCCAGTGCCTATGCGGACAAGCAGCCGTTGCTGGTGATCACAGGCGAGACCTCCACGCATATCTTCGGCAAGGGCGGGCTGCAGGAAAGCGCAGGGGAGGGGGGTGCCATCGACCAATGTGCCCTGTTCAGCAGCATCACCCGCTACAGCCGGCTGATCGAGCGCACCGATTATCTGCCTAACGTTCTCAATCAGGCGGCGCGCGTCCTGCTTTCGGATACCCCGGGTCCGGTGTTGCTGAGCATTCCCTTCAATGTGCAGAAGGAACTGGTGGACGAGTCGGTGCTGGACGAGGTGGTCACCCGTCGCCCGCTCAACGGTATCAGCGTGCGTCACGAACAGGTCTCGGCACTGACCGATTTGCTCCTGGATGCACACAATCCGGTGATCGTCGCCGGCTATGGCTGTATCCGCTCGGGTAGTGAGCCCCTGCTGGAGGAGCTGAGCCAGGCCCTGGATATCCCGGTTACCACCAGCCTGAAGGGCAAGGGGGCGATCGCGGAGAACTCGCCACGCGCCCTCGGTAGTCTGGGCGTCACCTCCACCGGACACGCCTACCGTTACATCGTCGATCATGCGGACTCGGTCATCTTTCTCGGTGCGGGCTTCAATGAGCGCACCAGCTACCTGTGGGAGGATGACCTGCTCGCCGGCAAGCGCATCGCCCAGGTGGACAACGATCCGCAGCAGCTCAACAAGGTGTTTCGGGCCGATGTCGCGGTCAGCGGGGATCTCCGTGCAGTACTCGGCGGGGTGCTGTCGCAGATCAGCATGCGAGGCCTGGCACCGGAGCGGCTGCGCAAGCGTCGCGCGCCGAACGAACCGGCAAAGTCACGCCAGGCGGGCAATGCGGAGATCTTCCGGGCCGGTTTTTCGCTGGTCGAGCACTTCTTTCGGCGACTGCATGAGACGCCGCTGCCCGGGCTGATGGTGTTCGACGACAACATTATCTTCGCGCAGAACTTCCTCGATGT
>JANTHJ010000044.1 GCA_024762475.1 Chromatiales bacterium
GACTTCGACGGCCTCACCTACGCCAATTGCGGCGACTGGGTGGAGAGCTGCACCGCCCTGGCCGAAGACGCCGAAGGGCGGCTTCAACTCATCCACTGGGTCGAGGAATCGGCCCGCCTTCTCGAAGATCAGGAAACCCCACTCCATGCGCATCGCGATTCTGACCGACGCCTGGCATCCTCAGGTTAACGGGGTCGTCCGTACCCTTGCCAAGACGATCGAAATCCTACAGGCGCGGGGGCACGAGGTGCTGTGCATCAACCCCCAGGACTTCACCACCCTGCCGCTGCCCACCTATCCCGACATCCGCCTCGCCCTGCTGCCTTGGCACGGGGTACGCAGACGCCTGGACGACTTTACTCCAGAGGCCGTGCACCTGGCCACGGAGGGTCCGATCGGCTGGGCGGGGCGGCGCTATTGCCTGAAACGGGGACTGCCCTACACCACGGCCTACCACACACAGTTTCCTGAATACGTCCGCCTGCGCGCACCCATCCCCCTGTCCTGGTCCTATACCTTCATGCGCCGCTTCCACGACCCGGCGATACGCACCATGGTGGCAACCCGCTCCATGGAGGAGTTATTGAGCTCGCACGGCTTCCAGCACCTGGCTCGCTGGTCGCGAGGGGTCGACCTGGAGCGCTTTCACCCGCGTAAGACGGAGGTCTACGCGGGTATGGCCCGGCCGATCATGGTCCACCTGGGGCGCGTGGCGGTGGAGAAAAACATCGAGGCCTTTCTGTCGCTCGACCTGCCTGGCAGCAAGGTGGTCATCGGAGACGGTCCTGCCCGCGACCCACTGGAGGAACGCTTTCCCGATGCCCGCTTCCTGGGCTACAAGGACAACGGCGAACTGGCAGAACATCTGGCCGGCGCCGACGTGCTGGTCTTCCCCAGTCGCACCGATACCTTCGGCCTGGTGATGCTGGAGGCGAATGCCAGCGGCGTACCGGTCGCCGCCTTTCCGGTTCCGGGCCCGCTGGACGTGATCGAAAACGGACGCAACGGCTGGTGTCACGAGGATCTGGTCACCGCCGTCGGCCAGGCATTGCAGGCCCCCCGTGAGCTGTGCCGGCAATATGCCGAGCGGTATTCCTGGGAGGCCTGTACCGACCAGTTCCTCGCCAATCTGCAGCCGCTGAGTGCAGAGACGGTCATTGCAGAGCCGGAGGCTTCGGGTCAGCGGCCGTGAGCGGATGGCCGGCACGGAATGACATAAGAAACCGCGCGTGGCCCCCATCTACGGGGGTCCTTATTCCCTGATATCTCCGTTGACCCGGATATTTCATGAAGGATTCGGGAATCAGGGCGTTTGCGGCTAAGCAGTTCGGGGGATCGCCCGCAGAAGCATAGCCGTAGCTACGGTTCAAGGGGGATCGCCCGAAATGCAACGGCGCAAGCGGCCTGAGCCCGAATAGGACAAACTGCGCCCGCACCTAGGGAAGGTCTGAAAAATTCGATTTTTCACCTCCCGCGCTTGCGGGGGGGCCAGGAGGGGGAGTCCAAACAATGGCTTGCCCCCCTCCTAACCTCCCCCCGCAAGCGGGGGGAGGGATTAATCAGATATTCCCTAGAAACGCATAAACGCTGTAGACGTCTGATTCAAGAAATATAAAACGAACATGCCGTCCGCCTTTGTGAAATATCCGGGTTAATCAGGCACACAGATCCGCAGCCCCGTGAAACGCCAGGTAGTCGGCAGCGGCTTCCGACCCCATGTACTTCGACAGCACCCTGGGATCGGTTTCTCGCAGATCCACCATGACGAGACCGTCGAGCGAATTGAAGGCCGCGTCCACGTTGAATCCAAGCATCCTGCCGCCAAGCTTGAGATACTGCCTGAGCAGGATCGGCAGTCCCTTGTCATCCGGCTCGAGCAGCGAGACCAGCTTACCCAGGGCTTCCATGTCGACTGCCGACAGGCCAGCAAGACTGCTGGCGCCGGCCTCTGCGTTGAACGGCTGGCGCGGACGAACGTAACGGGAAAGTTGCGCGTCGTGGGCATGATGGCGTAGAAACGCCACGATCAATTGCTGCGACAGCAGATGGTAGTCGTTGCTGATGCTCACCGGTCCAAACAATACGGTGTATTGCGGATGGTGGGCCACGAAGGCGCCGATGCCCTTCCACAACAACATCAACGGCGCATAGCTGCGCTGGTATTCCTCGCGCACGAAGGAACGACCGAGCTCGATGGCCGGGTTGATCGTCTCCAGCAGCTTGCCGCGGTATTTGAACAGGGAGTGGGTATAGAGCCCCTTCTTGCCGAACCTCGCCCGGATCTCGTCCGCCGGGCCCAGGCGATAGGCGCCGACCACTTCGAGCTTCCGGGTATGCCATACGAACAGATGATGGTAATAACGATCGTAGCGATCGATATCCGTCTCGTGCCCCGTGCCTTCGCCCGTCGCACGAAAGGTGATCTCCCGCAGGCGCCCGATCTCGCGCATGACAGAAGGCACTTCGTCGGCGCGGGCGATATAAACCGCCAGCTCCCCCGCCCTGGCCAGACAACGGTCCTCCGGTAGCTGGCCGACGTCATAGCCCAGGTAGGCACGGGGGGTGGGATCACAGACCGGCATCATAGTTCGGTCCGGCTGGGTCACGTCACCTTGTGTGACTGACGATCGGGAGCAGCTGCCCCGCCAGACAGGTGCCCTGACAGCGCAGAATAGTCGTGCGAACGCCCTGTTTAGATCGTCGGATGAGGTGAACCGAAGGCCACGCTTGATCCGCAAGGGTGATGGTTTGTCTGGTCGTTGCATCCCTGATCCCCGCTGATGACTGACGGGGGAAATCTAAGGGGCAAAGGTGTCAGCAATGTGTCAACGCCCCTTCTCGATCTTCTCCTTGACCTGCAGGGCGACCTCGAGGGCCCGCAGGCCGGTCTCGCCGCTCACCAACGGTGGCTCGCCGGTGCGGATGCAACGGATAAAGGCATCGATCTCCGCATCCAGCGGCTTGACCGGTTCGATGGCCACCCGTTCGGCAACGATCTCCGGCCATTCATCCCCCGGTTTCTCCTGGGGGTAGGCGGTATCGAGGGTCTGTTCGATGAAATCCAGCGACTGGTAGCGTTGCGGCTCGAACACCCGGATACGACGCATACGCTCGCGCGATACCCGGCTGGCGATGACATTGGCGACGGCACCGTTGGCGAACTCGAGGCGCGCATTCGCGATGTCCAGGTGATCGGTGAGCACCGGGGCCCCGGCTGCCGAGATGTGGCTGATCTCGCTATCGATCAACGACAGCACGATATCGATGTCATGGATCATCAGATCCGAGATCACGTCCACGTCGGTGGCCCGTGCCACAAAAGGACTCATGCGGTGTGCCTCGATGAAGCGGGGCGAGCGGATACGCTCGGCCAGGGCCATCACTCCGGCGTTGAAGCGTTCCAGGTGACCGATCTGCAATACCACGCCAGCCGCCTTCGCCAGCTCCACGATCTGCCGTCCCTGGTCCACATCGGCGGCGATAGGCTTCTCGAGCAGGACGTGTTTGCCGGCCTCGAGAAAGGGGCGGCTGACCTCCAGATGCACCGTGGTAGGCACCACGATGCTCACCGCATCCACCCGCTCCACCAAGGCCATGGGGTCGTCGAAGGCCTCGCAGCCCGCCTCGTCCGCCACCTTGCGGGCGGTATCGGGGTCGGTATCGGCCACGCCCACCAGTTCCACCTCGGGGTGACGCGCATGGATCAGGGCATGGAAACGTCCCAGATAGCCGACACCGGCCACCCCAACGGCAAGCTTGCTCAAGATAATCTCTCCCGGAAAGGAACGGCGAACCGGGAAAGGGTAACAAATGATCGCGCTTCAGCGCGCGGAAAGTGCCCAGATCGTCAGCATACGCAGCGGATTCGAGCCTTCATTGCAGTGTTGTGCATCTTGCTGGAGACGCGCGGTACGTCCATCGATCCGCGTGTCGATGAGCAACGGCAGTCCGTTGCAGGAGACCATTGAGGGAACCCGCTTGTCCACCTGTGCCGGAACCGGGGCGGCACTGACCTGGGCTACCAGGGTGAGCATGAAAGCCACCACCACGGCCATCACCACCGCGTCGAACAGGTCGAGGCCGTTGCCCGTCGGCTTGCCGGATTGTTTCATGGGACTACCTCGTTGAGGGCTGCGACAATCCTAGTGTGGTAGCGCCGCAGGGAAAAAACCGTGTTCCCCTCACACACACGGTTTCGGTCCACAGATGATGCGCCAAACCTCGAATCAGTTCACACAGGGAGCCCGTCGGGGTTCACGGCGAGCCCCCGCAGCGGACTACTTTTTCTTCTCCTCGTCCTTCGCCTCCGACGCCTCGACCGCGCCGGCGGCCTTGAGCAGCTCGACGATCCCGGCCTCGCCGGCGAGGGTGGCGCGGGCCAGCGCACTCTTGCCGCCGCTGTTCTGGAGGTTCGGGTCGGCACCGGCGCGCAGCAGCAACGCCACCAGATCGGCATGCCCATAGGCACTCGCCACCATCAGCGCACTGTTACCCGCGGCATCGACCGCGTTGACGTCGGCGCCCGCGAGTAGCAACGCTCGCGCAGTGCGCAGGTTACCGGCCCCCGCCGCGATCACCAGCGCCGGGCGGCCGGCCGCGGTCTTGGCATTCGGTTCGGCGCCGCCGGCCAGCAGATCGCGCACCGCCTGTACCCGGCCGGCACCTACCGCGGCCAGCAGCTGCCCCGCAGGATCGGCGGCATGCGCGCCTCCGCCCAGCAGCAGGAAGGCCAGCAGCAGGCCCGCCGGCAGACCTGCATATCGGTCCTGGAGTTTCTCGATCATGCTTCGGGTATCGGCACCCGAAAGCCTTTCTTTATATCGACTTGCTTTTAAGGCCCGTGGCGCTTAGCTTAGCGGGTCGATGCAGTAGTCGCTTGAGGAATCCTGCTCCCGCCATGAACGCCGCAGATACCCCGGAAATCACCATCGAGGTCGAGACCCGCTACGTGGAAGATCAGTCCGAGCCCGAGGCAGATCGTTATGTGTTCGCCTATACCATTACCATCAGCAACACCGGTGGCGAGCCGGCTCGTCTGCTCAACCGTCACTGGGTGATCACCGACGCCAATGGCAAGATACAAGAGGTGCGCGGCGAGGGTGTGGTGGGTGAGCAGCCGCATATCCAGCCCGGTGAGTATTTCCAGTACACCAGTGGCGCGGTGATCGAGACCCCGGTGGGCACCATGGAAGGCGAATACGAAATGATGACCGACAATGGCCAGACCTTTCTTGCCGCCATCCCCCGTTTCACCCTCTCTATCCCCCGCACCCTGCACTGACCCGCGCCATGGCCACCTATGCGGTCGGAGACGTCCAGGGCTGCTACGACGAGCTGCGCGCCGCCCTCGACCAGGTGGCCTTCGATCCGGTAGAAGACAGGCTTTGGTTCGTGGGCGACCTGGTCAACCGGGGGCCCAAGTCCCTGGAGGTACTGCGCTTCGTACGCGGCCTGGGCGAGAACGCCATCAGCGTGCTCGGCAATCACGATCTGCACCTGCTGGCGCTGGCCGCCGGGCGCAAACTGCCAGGGGAGAAGGACACCTTCGGCGAGGTGATGGCCGCCCCGGACCATGACGAACTGATCGACTGGCTGCGCCATCGCCCACTCATGCACTACGACCCGATACTGGAGTTCGCTCTGCTGCATGCCGGACTGCCCCCGCAGTGGACCACCACCCAGGCCCTGCTGCGGGCGCGCGAGGTGGAGCAGGTTCTGCGCAGCGATGATCATGTGGCCTTCTTTGCCGAGATGTACGGCAACAAGCCCAAACGCTGGTCGGATGACCTGCAGGGTATGGACCGGCTGCGCTTTATCACCAACTGTTTCACCCGCCTGCGCTTCGTCGCACCGGATGGCCGCCTGCTGCTCAAGGAGAAGGGTCCGCCCGGCTCGGTCCGCGAGCCCGGCGCCCTGCCCTGGTTCGATCACCCGCAGCGCGCCAGCCGCGGCACCCGTATCGTGTTCGGCCACTGGTCCACCCTGGGCTATGCCGCGCGCAACAATGTCTGGGCTATCGACACCGGCTGCCTGTGGGGCGGCGCCCTGACCCTGCTGCGCCTGGACGCCCCCGAGCCCGAGCCCCACCACCTGGACTGCCCCGGGGCACAGGACCCGCGGGCATTTGCCTGAGGAACGACTGATGCGCTGTCACGAGATCGACTACGAGATCAAGGGTGCCGAGCTGCAGCTGGTGGAGGTCGAACTGGATCCGGGCGAGACTGTGGTCGCCGAGGCCGGGGCCATGACCTACATGGAGGACGGCATCACCTTCGACACCCGCATGGGTGATGGGTCGGAGGCCGAGGCAGGGGTGATGGGCAAGCTGTTCTCCGCCGGCAAGCGCATGTTCACCGGCGAATCCCTGTTCACCACCCACTTCACCAACGAAGGCAACGCCAAGACGCGTGTCGCCTTCGCCGCGCCCTATCCGGGCAACATCGTCCCCCTCGATATGGCCCGACTCGGCGAGCGGGTGATCTGCCAGAAGGACGCCTTTCTCTGCGCCGCACTGGGTACCCGCATCGATATCACCCTCAATCGCCGTCTCGGCGCCGGCCTGTTCGGCGGCGAGGGCTTCATCCTGCAGAAGCTCGAGGGGGACGGCATGGCCTTCATCCAGGCTGGCGGCACCGTGATCGAAAAACGGCTCAGTGGCGGCACCCTGCGGGTCGACACGGGCTGCCTGGTCGGCTTCTCCGGCGAGATCGAATACGACATCGCACGCGTCGGTGGCCTCAAGTCCATGATCTTTGGCGGCGAAGGGTTGTTCGTGACGACCCTCAGCGGCCACGGCACGGTGTGGCTGCAGAGCCTGCCCTTCTCGCGCATGGCCGACCGCATCCTGGCGAATGCGCCCTCCGCCGGCGGAAGCGACAAGGGGGAAGGCTCGGTACTCGGCGGCCTGGGACGGATGCTCGACGGCGACTGATCAGCTGATCCGCTTGCCCCGGGCGATATTGCGCCCGTAGAAGATCTCCAGCATCTCGCGCCGCAGCTTCTCGGTGATCTCGCGTTGCTCGCGCGGCGGAATCTCATCCGCCCTGACGCCGAACAGATAGCTCTCGAGCTCGAAATCCTTGAGCATCATCTTCGAGTGGAACAGGTTCTCCTGGTACACGTTCACATCGATGATCTGATAGCGATCGCGGGTGTCGCGCGCCATGAAGTTCTGAATCGAATTGATCTTGTGGTCGATGTAATGCTTCTTGCCGTTCACGTCGCGGGTGAAGCCACGCACCCGGTAATCCAGGGTGACGATGTCCGAGTCGAAGCTATGGAGGAGATAGTTCAGCGCCTTCAGCGGCGAGATGCGTCCACAGGTGGACACGTCGATATCCACCCGGAAGGTGGAGATACCATTGTCCGGGTGGCTCTCGGGATAGGTGTGTACCGTGAGATGGCTCTTGTCCAGATGGCCGACCACCGCCTCGGGCAAGGGACCGGGCGCCTCGGTATTGGAGATCTCCTGCGCGGCCACCGCCTCCTCCGCGATCAGCATGGTGACACTGGCGCCCTCCGGCTCATAATCCTGGCGCGCCACGTTCAGGATGGTCGCGCCGATGATCTCGGCCACGTCCTCGAGAATGTGGGTCAGACGCTCGGCATTGTAGGCCTCGTCGATGTACTTGATGTACTCGCGCACCTGAGCCGGCGTGTTGGCATAGCAGATGTCGTAGATATTGAAACTGAGGGTCTTGGTCAGGTTGTTGAACCCGTGCAGTTTCATGCGCGAAGCACGCATCGGCGGGCACCTCTCGGCAGGCATGAACAGGGGCCGCGAAGTTACCGGAAACTTCCCGTTTCGGCCAGCCTCATTCGGGCGCTTCGACCACCTCGAAGCTGTGGGTGATCTCGGCGGTGGCGCCGAGCATGATCGAAGCCGAGCAATACTTCTCCGCACTCAGCTTCACCGCCCGCTCCACCGCCTTCTCGGTCAACCCCTCCCCACTGACCCGGAAGTGGGCATGGATACGGGTGAACACCTTGGGCTCGGTATCGGCACGCTCGGCAGTCAGTTCCACCTCGCAGGCGCTCACGTTCTGGCGGGACTTGCGCAGGATGTGGACCACGTCGAACTCGGTGCAGCCACCCATCCCGAGAAGCAGCAGTTCCATCGGACGAACCCCCAGATTGCGCCCCCCATGCTCTTCGGGACCATCCATGACGACAGCGTGACCGCTGGGGGACTCGCCGATCATCAGGGCACCTTCGATCCACTTAATTCGCGCTTTCATCAAACCTGGCTCACACAATGGGAAATTTTCAAACCGGACTGGTTCGACATTGTCGCATTCCGTGCCTAGAATCGCACAATATTCCAACTACAATATGTTAGGCATGACGCAAATCAGCTCCGGCAGCATCGTCAAACCCCCACCCAAGGATCCAGATTGGCTGGAGCCTTTCCTCGCCCATTGCCATCGCCGCAAGTATCCGGCCAAGACCGACTTCATCCACCCGGGTGATTCGGCCGACAGCCTCTTCTACCTGATCTCGGGCCAGGTCACGGTACTGATGGACGACGACGATGGTCGCGAGATCATCCTCACCTACCTGAACAAGGGCGAGTTCATCGGCGAGATGGGGCTGTTCATCCAGCAGCCCACCCGTTCGGTCACGGTGCGCACCCGCGCGGTGTGCGAGCTGGCGGAGATCTCCTACGCCAAGCTGGAAAACCTCTTCGAGAGCGACCTGCGTGAACACGCCAAGGACATCCTGTACGCCATCGGCCGCCAGCTGACCGAACGCCTGGTCGCCACCAGCCAGAAGGTCAGTCACCTGGCCTTCCTGGACGTCACCGGCCGCATCGCCGGTTGCCTGCTGGACCTGTGCAAGCAGCCCGACGCCATGACCCACCCCGACGGCATGCAGATCCGCATCACCCGCCAGGAGATCGGGCGCATCGTCGGCTGCTCGCGAGAGATGGCCGGCCGGGTGCTCAAGGACCTGGAAGAGCGTGGCCTGATCAGCGTCGCCGGCAAGACCATCGTGGTCTTCGGCACCCGCTAGTCTTTCACCACGAAGAGCACAAAGAACACGAAGGCTTCTTGTGCGAGTTCATTGACTACCGCATGGGGCGCGGTGCCGTGGCGTGTTGGATCCAGCCCGCCTCTCACTCACGTATCTTCGTGTTCTTTGTGCCCTTTGTGGTAAACCCTAGCCGAACAACTCGGCCAGGCGCTCGCCAGGATCGGGGGCGCGCATGAAGGCCTCGCCCACCAGGAAGGCGTTCACGCCGTTCGCCCGCATCAGCCGCACGTCCTCCGGGGCCAGGATGCCGCTTTCGGTCACCACCAGGCGCTCTTCGGGGATCTGCGGCAGCAGGTCGAGGGTGGTCTGCAGGCTTACCTCGAAGGTGCGCAGATTGCGGTTGTTGATGCCCACCATCCGACCCGGGAAGGCCAGGGCACGTTCCAACTCGGCCGCATCATGCACCTCCACCAGCACGTCCATGCCCAGCTCACTGGCCAGGGTATTCAGTTCGGCCATCTGCTCATCGGCCAGGCAGGCGACGATGAGCAGGATGCAATCGGCGCCGATCGCCCGCGCCTCGTACACCTGATAGGGATCGATCATGAAGTCCTTGCGTAGCACCGGCAGTCCGCTGGCCGCCTGCGCCGCCTTCAGATAGTCATCACTGCCCTGGAAGAATTCGACATCGGTCAGCACCGACAGGCAGGCCGCGCCATAGTCGGCATAGCTGACGGCAATCTCCGCCGGCTGAAAATCCTCGCGCAGAACCCCCTTGGACGGCGAGGCCTTCTTGATCTCGGCGATCACGCCGGGCCCACCGGCGGCGATCTTCTCCTGAAGCCGGTCGACAAAACCGCGCACCGGATCGGCCTCGGCCGCCTGCGCCTTGACCGCCTCCAACGGCGTACGGGCACGGCGTTCGGCCACCTCTTCACGCTTGCGGGCAACGATTCTTTTCAGGATGTCCGGTGTGTCACTCATGCGGCATTCCCTGACCGTTGGGTCAGCTCGGCGAGCTGGCGCAGTCGCCCGGCCGCCTTGCCGCTGTCGATGACCTCCTGGGCCCGCTCGACGCCCTCTTGCAGGGTATCGGCCAGGTCGGCGGCATAGATCGCAGCACCCGCATTCAGGGCCACGATGTCCCGCGCCGGGCCAGGCCTGCCTTCCAGCACATCCCGGATCATGTCCACGCTCTGCTCCGGCCCCTCGGCACGGATGGCGTCGAGCGGCGCGCGTTGCAACCCAAAGTCCTCCGGCTTGATCGTGTAGCGGCGGATCTGCCCGTCCTTCAGCTCGGCCACCTCGGTGACATCTCCGATGCTGATCTCGTCCAAACCGTCGCGGGAGTGGACCACCAGCACGTGCCTGGCGCCGAGCCGTTGCAGCACCTCGGCCATGGGCTCGAGCAGATCCTCGCTGAACACCCCCAGCAGAAGATTGGGCACCCCGGCCGGATTGGTCAGCGGACCAAGGATGTTGAAGATGGTGCGCACCGCCATCTCCTTGCGCGGACCGATGGCATGCTTCATGGCGCTGTGGTGGCCGGGCGCGAACATGAAGCCGACGCCCAGCTCGCGAACGCACTCGCCCACCTGCTCGGGCTTGAGCCCCAGCTGGACACCGGCCGCCTCCAGTGCATCAGCGCTGCCCGACTTGCTCGACACCGAGCGATTGCCATGCTTGGCCACATGGCAGCCGGCTGCGGCCGCGACGAACATGCTGGCGGTGGAGATATTGAAGGTGCCCGAGGCATCGCCGCCGGTGCCCACGATGTCCACCGCGTGGGGCAGACCCGAGATATCAACCCCCGAGGCCAGCTCACGCATCACCGAGGCGGCGGCGGCTATCTCGGTCACCGTCTCGCCCTTCATGCGCAGCCCGATCAGAAAACCGCCGATCTGTGCATCGCTCGCACCGCCGGTCATGATGGTGCGCATCACCTCGGTCATTTCATCGGCATCGAGATCCCGGCCCTCGACCACCCTCGCAATCGCCTGTTGCATGTTCATGACGCTTCTCCGGTTTCTGTTTTCACCACGAAGAACACGAAGGGCACAAAGGAACCTTGTCAGGGGCCCCATCGTGATCGGCAGAAATCGCTCCCTACCGCCGCACGATCACACAGCATTGAAGAAGCTCGGAACAATCCCTCCCCCCGCTTGCGGGGGAGGTAAACAAACGGTTCTTCAGCGCTTCCTAAACTTCGTGTTCTTTGTGTCCTTCGTGGTTCCCCATCATTTCCCATCCAGGAAGTTCTTCAGCAGCTGGTGCCCATGCTCGGTGAGGATGGACTCGGGATGGAACTGCACCCCCTGGATGTCGTGTTCGCGATGGCGGATGCCCATGATCTCGTCCATCTCCCCCTCGTGCTCGGTCCAGGCGGTGATCTCCAGGCAGTCCGGAAGCGTCTCGCGGTCGATCACCAGCGAATGATATCGGGTCGCCTGGAAGGGGGTGTCCAGCCCGCTGAACACGCCGGTGTCGGCATGGAAGACCGGTGAGGTCTTGCCGTGCATCACCTGCCGCGCATGCACAATGCGCCCGCCGAAGGCCTGGCCAATGGACTGGTGTCCCAGGCAGACCCCGAGGATCGGCAGCCTGCCGGCGAAGTGCTCGATCGCCGCCACCGAGATGCCTGCCTCGTTTGGCGTGCAGGGGCCCGGCGAGATCACTAGCTGCTCCGGGGCCAGCGCCTCGATCTCTTCCAGGGCGATCTCGTCGTTGCGAAACACCCGCACATCGGCCCCCAGCTCACCGAGATACTGCACGATGTTGAAGGTGAAGGAGTCGTAGTTGTCGATCATCAGCAGCATGATCAGTCCTCCCCCTCACAGGCACCGGGCTCGAGCCCGCATTCGGCCAGCGCGACCGCCCGGAAGATGGCCCGCCCCTTGTTCATGGTCTCCTTCCACTCCAGCTCGGGCACCGAGTCGGCCACCACCCCGGCGCCCGCCTGGATGTGCAGACGGCCGTCCTTGATCACTGCGGTGCGGATCGCGATCGCGGTATCCATGTTGCCGTTCCAGGCGAGATAACCGACCGCCCCGGCGTAGATGCCGCGCTTGACCGGCTCGAGTTCGTCGATGATCTCCATGGCGCGGATCTTCGGTGCCCCGGAGACCGTGCCGGCCGGGAAGGTGGCCCGCAGCACGTCCATGGCCGACTGGCCCCCGCGCAACTCGCCCACCACGTTGGAGACGATGTGCATCACATGCGAATAGCGCTCCACCACCATCTTTTCGGTGAGCCGCACGCTGCCGATCTTCGCCACCCGGCCAACGTCGTTGCGCCCCAGATCGATCAGCATCAGGTGCTCGGCCAGCTCCTTGGGGTCCGCCAGCAGCTCCGCCTCCAGGGCCTGGTCCTCGGCCTCGGTGTGACCGCGCCGACGGGTCCCGGCGATGGGCCGCACCGTGATCTCTCCGTCCTCGAGGCGTACCAGGATCTCGGGCGAGGAACCAACGATCTGGAAATCCTCCAGATCGAGAAAGTACATATAGGGCGAGGGGTTGAGCCCGCGCAGTGCCCGGTAAAGGTCGAGCGGTCGCGCGTTGAAGGGGGTGCTCAGGCGTTGCGAGATCACCACCTGCATGCAGTCCCCGTCCAGGATGTACTGCTTGATTCGCTCCACCGCCTGTTTGAAGCCCGCCTCGGTGAAGTCCGAGACGAAATCCGACTCCACCACCCGCCGACGGCTCTCCGGCGCCGGCCGGGGCGCGCCGGTCTGCATCATGCCGTATAGCGCATCGATCCGGTCGCGCGCATCCGCCAGGGTCTGGCCCGCCTCGATGTCCGCATGCACCACGATGAACATGCGCCCACTGAGGTTGTCGAACACCACCAGCTCGTCGGAGACCATCAACAGGATATCCGGCGTGCCCAGCGGGTCGGGCTTGTTCGGGTTGGCCAGGCGCGGCTCGATGTAGCCCACGGTGTCATAGCCGAAATAGCCCACCAGGCCACCATGGAAGCGCGGCAGGCCGGGGATGTCCGGCACCCGGAAACCCGCCCGGAACTCGTCGACGAAGGCGAGTGGGTCGGCGACCTCACGGCGCTCGATCACCCCCTCAGCGTCCTTCTCCAGCGTCACCTCGTTGCCATGGACCCGCAGACGGGTCCGGCAGGGCAGGCCGATGATGGAATAGCGGCCCCACTTCTCGCCCCCCTGTACCGACTCGAACAGATAGCCATAGGGGCCACGGACCAGTTTCAGAAAGACACTCAGGGGGGTATCGAGGTCGGCCAGGACCTCACGCACCACGGGGATGCGGTTGAAGCCCTTGGCGGCCAGGGCATCGAATTGTTCAGGACTCATGGGATTCTCCACGGCACAGACGACGGACAGGGGGATGACAGGACGACTGTCAACGCCATCGCGTGGTGATCTTCTGCCTGTGACTGGGTGCGTGGTCCATGATCCGGAAGTAATGGTCTTGCGAAGGCGGAACCATAGCCAAAAAGTGCGCCGAGGCCAAGCAGGCCGGCACCTTGCACGGGATACGCAAAAGATTCACATCAGTGTATTGACATTTAAGTAAATGCTCATATACTTACCAATACCGGCAGGCAGTATCGCCGAATCAAATACCCTGTTGGACCTTATTTTGAGGAGAGACACCATGAAAAAGATCATCGCTATCGCTGCAATCATCGCTTCCGCCCAAGTCGCTGCAAGCTCCGGCTTCTGGGGCGACAACGGTTCCGCCGACGGCCGCTACAATGGCAGCGGCGACTTCGTGGGCAACGGCACTGGCGAAGGTGAGGCCACCTTCTCCATGAACTTCAAGGGCCGTGGCAAGACCACCGGCGACTTCAAGGGCAACGGCGACACCAACGGCAGCTTCTACGGCTACGGCTATGACCAGCCCTACTATGCTCCGTACTACTACGGCGCCCCGGCCGCTCCGATGGCTCCAGCCCCCGCAGCTCCTGCCGCCCAGCAGGCCCCGGCTGCCAAGTAAGTCAGACCCGTTCTGATTGCTCTCCAAACCCCCATGCCCTCGGGCATGGGGGTTTTTCGTTTACCGCTGTTCCACTTGGATGAGGAATTCCCGACAGAGTGTCGTGTCGACGTGGGTCGGACTTCAGTCCGACATGTCGGGCTGAAGCCCGACCCACGCCTGGTGGTCATCAACCCACCTGATCTCCGATCGCAAAGTCCCGCCGCGCGGCGACGATGGAGACGGTAAACCCGGCGATCACATCCAGCAGCGACATCAACGCCAGGGCGAAGAAGGTCGAAGTCCCGCACGCCGCGACCAGCAGAAACTCCACCAGGAAGACGATGAACACCGCCATCGACAGGGTGTGGTCCAGCACCGAGGCCAGGCCTGTTCCGGTCGCCTTGAAGATCTCGAAATAGAGCACCAGAACCCCGCCGATGATGAAGGCATCACCCGCAGTGAATACCCAGTGGGCGCCCGACATCAGGTCCATGGAGAACAGCTTGCCGGCGAGTGTGGCATTCACGTCGCCGGCCAGCATCAGCAGGTTATAGATCGCCAACGGGATCACAAACAGAGGGAAGGCACGCAGCATGGTCGATCGACTCCTTAAAGTTTTTTATTGGGAGCGACTTTACCGCAAACCACGGTTGGACGGCTCCCTAAGGATGGCCTTAGGTAGACATCGCCCTCCACAAGTCCTGCAAGAGTGAAGCGAGGAGGACAGGGGGAGGGATTAATCAGATAATCCCTAACAAAAAACGGGCTCCCGCTTTCGCCGGAGCCCGTCTCTGGATCGGGTTCGAACTCTTATTTGAGGCTCAGAACCCACTCGACCAGCTGCTTGGCCTCTTCGTCGGTGACGTTGTTCGGCGGCATGGGAATCTGACCCCAGACGCCGACGCTGCCATTCTTCACCTTGCCAGCCAGTTCTTCCACCGCATTCGGCTGACCCGCAAACTTGGCAGCCACATCCTTGTAGGCCGGGCCCACCACCTTCTTGTCGATCTGGTGGCAGTTCATGCAGCCCTTCATCTGGGCCATGGCCGCCGGATCGGCCATAGCCGGGGCAGCCACTGCGCCGGCCAGCAGCGCGGAGAGGATAAGTGCCTGTTTCTTCATTGCTAGTGCTCCTTCGACCATTATCAGTCGTTGTTACGCTTCGAATTCCAGCCCGGCTACCCGAGAGCGGCGGCCCTGCTGGGGTGGGTTAGGCTAAGAGCGGACGATTCGGCACCGCCGCAAAAACCCTAAATCCAGTACATCATTATACGCTAACGCGGCCGACTGCCCACGATCGGACCGGAGCGCCGCTGTGTCGGTTCCCTCGCTTGTGACCGCTTCGCTCCAGTCCAGTTCCCCAGTCATTACCCTTTGAGACAAGATTCCCGTACCGAGAGCACTCGAGGGGTGTCGCCAGCAGGCGTCACCCGGCAGCTCAGGCATTCAACAGGCGACTGACCAGCCCCTGTTCCGGGAGCGCTGCATAGTCCAGCACCACCCTGGCGGGGGCCTGCTCGCCCAGTTCGCCACCGAACAGGTATAAGGGAACCACCAGGCGATTCGGCCAGTCCCGCCGGGCCAGCGCCGTGAACCAGGCCGCTCGCTGCTCCTGACCATGGCAGGCCAGCAACGCCTCGGCATTGTGGAGCAGGGTCGGCTCATCACCCACGCACGCCGTCAGCCAGGTATCCAGGGCCTCAATCGGCGCCCGTTCGGCATCCTTGCCCTGCTGCTTGAGGTACTCCTCGCGGAAGTCATGGAACACCAGATCCAGGCTGACGGCCATCTGCCGCGCCAGGTCGGGCCGGTATACCGGGACGTCGACCACCAGACACCTGCCTTGCGGCAACCCATCCAATGCCTCTGTCACCGGCCGAAGCCACGTCATACTCGTGTCCATGCCTATCTATCCCAGCACCTGATAAAGATTCGAATAATGGTTGGTATGGGCGCAGATCCGGCACAGCCCCCGTCCCTCGTCATCGCGGTCGGCGACGCGCCAGGCCGGGGCACCACAGGCGCGACAACGCGTCTCGACCAGCGCAACGCGGCTCTCCGAAGGCGCCTCCAACCAGTGCGTCAGTTGCACTGCATCTGCCTCGCAGACCGACTCGCACAGACCGCAGTCGGAGCAGGCGCCGGGGCGGACCCGATAAGCGCCCTGACTGCGATCCAACACTATGGCGCCATCGGGACAGATCTGGGCGCACGCATGGCAGGCCTCGCACCGCTCGCCATCGATGACCGGGACCACAGGATAGAGCGCCTGCCCCCCCTTCGGCGCAAGACCCTCGTCCAGGCCGCGCCGCTGTTGCGCCCTGGCCGGCAGACGGATTCCGCTGGTCTGCAGCCCCCTTTGCACCACCTCGCCGGCAGCGCCACGAAGAAAGGCCCGGCGAGACATGTCCGCACCCGCGTTGCGCAGACCACTGCCCATCAGCACCTCGCGCCGTCCACACCACTCCTCCGGCGCATAGGCGCGAGCCTTGACCGACGCCAAGCCCCGATTCTCCAGCAGCGACTCGAGCCGACCAATGGCCACCGGCAGGGACTGTCCGCGGCCGTACCGATCGCAGCTATCACAATGCCCATGGGCGTAGAGAATGGTGCGTACACCCTGCCGGTAGAGTTCGACCAGATGCGCAAGCCCCACTGCGTGCACGCAGGGCATAACCCCGGCACCGTCCGCCCCCGCCCTCTCACAGGCGAGGATCGCCACCCGGCGCCCGCGGAACAGCAGGGTCTCCACCGGCAGGTCGCTGGAGATGGCGCCCCGCGGGCAGGCCGGAACGCAGAGCCCGCAACCATCGCAGACCGCGGTATCGAGTCCCAACGCCTCGTCGTCCAGAATCCACGCCTGTCGCGGACAGGCATCGGCACAGGCCTGGCAGTCACTGGTCTCTGCCAGCGCATGCACGCAGGCATCCGCCTCGATCTCCGGCAAATCCGCAGTGACTGCCTCCCCGATCAGACCGCGCATGGCGCCACTACCAGCTCGGGGCTGCCCCCGGCACGAACTTCACCGGGACCGCTACCGGTTCCGCCTTCGGGCGCATGCGTTCCTCGATCTCTTCAGCGCTGGGACGCGGCTGCTCCAGGAGCTCAGCCAGCAGGTCGCGGAACGCCTCCAGCCAGGCCGCGGTCAGCAGGACCACGCCTGCATAGAAGGGCGTCCCACAACGCTGCGCCACCCGTTCCGCGAACTGCCCGACCCAGCGCAACAGGTGCTCATCGAGAAAGCGGGCCATTTCGGCCAGATACTCTCCCCGGTCCCCCTGCTGCGGCAGGCGCTCGGCCAGCTGCGCGAGAAACTGCAACTGCAACACCAGATGATCGTCCGTGCGCCGGCGCCAGTTCTCCGCGGCCATGCCGAAACGGCCGTACCACTCCCGCACCTGGAACATGGGCTCCTGCATCGCCAGTCCATCCTCATCGAGCCAGACCGACTCCATGGGCGAGGCCTGGATGGAATGGTTCAAGTAGATATCGGCGTAGTCGGCCGCCAGGTCGTCCAGAACGGCCTGATCGATCTGCGCACTGTCGAGTCGCTCCATCACCTCTTCCAGCAGAGCGAGGGCGCGCTGCCCATCCTCGTTCCCAGGCGGCAGGCCCAGGGCGGAAGGAAAGTCCAGCGTGCGCAGGGTGGACAGTGCTTGCTGACTCATCTCCCGGTCCTGAATACCGGCCAACAGGGCCAGATCCTGGGAGGCCACCTGCATCAGCAGGGTCAGGGGCTCCTCCCGCCCAGTTTCCAGGACGGCGCTCATTTGTCGACCCTCCCCTTGCTGTGCGGGACAAACACGATAGATGGGTGGGTCAGCTCCGGATTCGCCAGGTTCTTCACAGCGCCCACCGGCTCCTCGTTGCCCGCCATTGCCAGGGTGGGATAGGTCCCCTCGCGCAGCTCGTCTATGGGGCCGACGTCCAGGACCCGCATCATGCAGGCCATGACGCAGTACGGCTTGCGGCCGGCATCGATCTCATCGACACACAGGTTGCACTTCTTGACGACGTTTTCGTCGGGGTCGAACTGCGGGGCGCCGTAGGGACAGGCCGCCTCGCAGCGCCGACAGCCGATGCACAGGGTGGAGTCGATATCCACGATGCCATCCTGCTTGCGCTTGAAGATTGCGCCGGTCGGACAGGTCGGCAGACAGGCCGGCTCCGCGCAATGGTTGCACGACATGTTGACCTTGTAGGCATAGACGTCTGGGAAGGTGCCGCCCTCGATGTACTGCACGCGCCGGAAGCGCGGCCCAGGCGGCAGCCCGTTCTTGTCCTTGCAGGCCATTTCACAGGCACGGCAACCGATGCAGTCCACATTGTTGTGGATGAAGCCCAGCTGTTTCTCTGGCACCACCGGGGTGTAGATCACCTTCTTGCGCCGCTTGACCGCTGCCTTTACCGCCGCCTTCTTTTCCGGGTCGAGTTTCTTGGTCATCTGTCATTCCCTCCGAATCAGAGATCACGCCGGAACACGTGGGCGCGGCTGGTGGCGATCTGGTCCCACACCGGATTGTGTGCCAGGTCGGTCTTGCGGATGTCACAGAGCACGGTGTTGTACGCAAAGGCGCCCGCCGGGCTCGGATTGTCCAGAGTCAGCATGTCGGGGTTACCGGCCCGGTCGATGCCGTTCTCATCGATGTCGTGCCAGGCTCCTTCGTGCAACACCGCCACACCCGGGTGCACCCGCTCGGTCACGTAGACCGGCACGACCACCTTGCCCCGCTCATTGAAGACCTCGACCCTATCACCGGTCTTCAGCCCCAGCTTCTTGGCGTCGGAGGCGTTGATGGTCACCTCCTGCTCGTAGGTCTCACGCAGCCAGGTGCAGTTGTTGAAGATCGAGTGGGTCCTCCAGCGTGGGTGGGGCGAGATCAGATGGAACGGGTACTCCTTGGTCTTTTCGCTGTTGAGCGATTCCCACGGCTCGATCCATTTCGGAATCGACGGAATATGGTAGCCGTAGCGCGTCCTGGTCCAATCCTTGACCTGTGCCAGCTCGGTGCACAGGATCTCGATCCTCCCAGAGGGCGTTTGAAACGGCTTGCCCTGCTCGATCTGCTCGCGGAAGGCCACGTGCGGTTCGTCCAGCTTGAACTTGTAGACACCGCGTCGTTTGAACTCGTCCCAGCTCATCTCCACACCTTGATGGTGTTGCACCTTCGCCCACCAGTCACGCAGATAGGCGTCATCCACCACGTCCGGGTTCTCGAAATAGCTGCGATCAGCCTTGGGATTGTAGGCCTTGCCGAAGACATCACCGCCGATGCGATAGGCCAGCTCAGTGAAGACCTGGAAGTCGGTCTTGGACTCGCCCAGGGGCTCGATCACCTTCGGCCGATGGATGTAGTAATGCCCTTTGTACCAGGGCAGCGCCACATCGTGCCGCTCGAAGTGAGTGGCGATCGGCAGCATGAAGTCGGCATACAGGCCCGACGGGGTAATCGTCGAGTCCATGCATACGACCAGCTCCAGCTTGTTGACCGCCTGGATCTCTTTGTTGATGTTGGTGAGCTGGTTGAACCAGTCCGAGCCCTGCCAGAAGATACCCTTGATGTTGGGAATCACCCCATCATACTGGTCGCTGCGCGGCCACAGGCCGATCTCCTCGCGCTTGACGTTGGGATAGTTGAGCACGCAATGCGCCCAGCGATCCGACTTGATCGAGCCGAACCAGACATTGGCATACTGATCATAGGGATAGGCCACCGCCTCCGCATGCCAGGCCTTGCCGATCCCTTCGGCACAACCACCCAGCTTGCCGATGTTGCCGGTCATCGCCTGCAACGCCGCCGCCATGCGATTGTACTGCTCACCATAGGCATTCCGACCCGGTGCCCAGGAGGCCTTGAGTGCGGCCGGCTTGGTGGTCGCATACATGTCGGCCAGCTTCTTGATGTCCTCGGCCGATACGCCGCAGATCTTCGAGGCCCACTCGGGGGTCTTCGGCGTGCCGTCGTACTTGCCCATGATGTAGTCGCGGAAGTTCTCGCCGCCATTCGGCGCATTCTTCGCCCAGTCCGGCATGGTGTCGGCGTCCATTCCCTGGGTGAAACGATTGATGAAATCCTGGTCCTGCAGGTTGTTGGCGAAGATATAGTGCGCCATCCCGGCCATCATGGCCGCATCGGTATTCGGCTTGATGGGAATCCACCAGGCGTCGTAGGCCGCCGCCGAATCGGTGTACTGCGGATCGATCACCACAAAGCGACAGCCGTGTTGCTTGGCCATGCGCATGTAGAAGAAGGTGTTGCCCCCGTGGAAGGTATAGGCCGGATTCCATCCCCACATGATGATGAGCTTGGAATGGGCGAATGCGTCATCCTCGTTGCCATCCTGGATGGTGCCATAGGTCCAGCGCGAGGACGCCTTGGTCCCCTCATACGAAGGCACCGACCAGCTCGAGGTCCGACAGCCGAACATGCCGAGGAAACGTCCCAGCAGACCCTCGATCTGGTCCGACTTGTGCAGCACGCCATAAGACGCGCCGGCATAGGACTGGTCGAGCAGGGCCTGGGGACCGTACTTCTGCTTGATATCGTTCATGCGCTGGGCGATCTCCGAGAGGGCCTCGTCCCAACTCACGCGCTTGAACTTGCCCTCACCGCGCTTGCCGACCCGCTTCATGGGATATAGCAGGCGCTCTGCCGAGTACAGGCGCTGGCGATAGGAACGACCCCTCAGACAGCCGCGCAACTGCGGCTCCTCAGGCGTGTCCTTGCCGAAGAAACCATCCTTCTGATAGGCACCGTTGTCGGTAGAGATGCGTACGATCACATCGCCCTTCTTGTGCGCCACCAGCATGTGCCGGGAGCCACAGTTGTGGGCACAGGAGGTGACCACCGTCTGGAGATCATCGTCGCGGGGATAGGGCTCGTAGGCGAAGGCCTCGGCATCCTTCGTGGTGCCGAGATCCACCAGCCCGCTGCCACCCAGCACGGTTGCACCCGCGGCACCCGCCTTGAGGAAGGAGCGACGGCTCAGCTTCAGTTGCTGTGCGAGTTCTGCCAGCTTGCGTTCATTGATACCCATCGTTCCACCCTTCATTGCTTAGTTTTGGAAGAGACCTGCTGCGGCGTCAGAAAACGGCGCGGCGATTCGGTCGGACGGTTCTTGGCCCAATCCGGCACCTGCTTGGCCATGCCCGGCCAGGGGTGGCGCGGATAGGGGTAGGAGATGCGGTACCAGGCACGGCCACCGTGGCAACCGAAACAGACGTCCGCATCCTTGGCACCGAGTTTCTCGATGTTATCCGCCTTGAGAAAGTTGACCTTGTGCCGATTGGTGCGGAAGGCAGCATGACAGGTCAGGCAGTTGTTGTTGAACAACTTGGCCGACTGATACCAGTTGCCGGGCACGCCCATGATCTCGGCGGGAAACTTCCCATGGCACATGAGGCAGACGTTGGGATCGACCATCTTGCGCTGGGTGAGATTGGGATCGCCGGTAGCCGAGGAATTGGCCGTCTCCTCGCGCGGGTCGTTGCCCTGGTGGCAGGTATTGCACTTGAGGTCCATCACCTGCTTCGCGTAGTCCCCGACGAGGTGACGCCGGTGAAAGGTATCCTGGGCACCCTGATAGGT
>JANTHJ010000045.1 GCA_024762475.1 Chromatiales bacterium
GCCTGCTCCACGTCGAAGCTCATGGCCATCTGCACCATGCCCTGGTATTCCTTGGTAAGGGCCACCAGCTCCTGCTTGAGCGCCTCGGCCTCGGGCGTGTCCTCCCACTCGGGCATCGGCAGCGACTCGAAACGTCCGAGCAGGCAGGGATCCTGGCGTTCCAGCTTCACCAGACGAATGCGCTCCACCCCCTGCAGGATCATCTCGACCGTCTCTTCCGAACGGGCCATGCGTTTGATCACCGCCCGGGTGCCGATCTCGTACAGATCGTCCTGATCGGGCACGTCCACCGCGATGTCACGCTGGGCGAACACCGCAATCTCTTTCTCCTCGCTGCCCGAGGCGGCATCCACCGCCTCCATGGAAATGCGCCGTCCGGCAGAAAACGGGCCCAGCGCATAGGGATAGAGCACACTGTTGCGCAACGGAAAGATCGGCAGTTCCAGGTGGGTCTGCTGGTCGTCGTGGTTCTCGCTCATTTCCTGCTCCCCGGCACGATGCGTACCAGCAACATGCCGTCTCGAAACTCTGTCGTTATATCCGCCTGTTCGATGTCGACGGGAAACTCGAAGCCCCGTTCGAACTCGGCATAGGTGATCTCCATCGAGCGCAGTCGCAGCCCTGGTTGGTGGGCCAGATCGAACCGTCGCCCGGAGACCGCCAGAAAATTTCCACACACGCGCAGCTGCACGTCCTGCGGCCGGACGCCGGCCAGGTCGAGTTTGATCAGCCAGCCCTCGTGCCCTTCGTAGACGTCGGCGGGAGGCTTCCAGCGCAGAGGCTGGACGCGCCGCTCGGTCGTCAGGTGCACCCGCCGTGTCAATATCAGTAGGTCCTGGGAAAATGGCATGTCCTTGTGAGACTCCCGGTCGATTCAATTTTTGTGGTGCGCCGCCGAAAACAATGATTGGCGACATCGGCCTTCTGATGCAGATTGGGCCCTTGTACCAGGTTTCAACCCGGGTCCCCCATATGGATGCGCGATGATGGGGGGCGAATGGCGAGGCAGTTTCGCCGTTTGGGGGAAGCCAATAGTCGGCACCATTGGCGCGGCCCCCCGGCAAGAACGGCCGCCAGGCTCCGGCCGGCGCGGCGCGGGAGGGCAGGGCCGCCCAATGGACAGACTCGGTTCGAGGCGCCGCCGGGCGTGACCGAGCACGCAGTAAAAGTCGAGACCAGGTCACTACCCGAGTCACCAGATGCCACTACACTTGGTGGGAAAGATCCTTACATAGCAACGAGTCATGCAGAACTTTGATATCTATTTTCGCGGCGAACTGCTCCCGGAAGCCGACCCTCAAGTGGCCCGGGCCGGTCTCGCCAAGATGTTTCGCCTGGACGAAGCGGGCGTGGAACGGCTGTTCAGCGGCAAACCCAAGCGCATCAAACGCGGTGCCGACGTAGACAAGGCCAGCCGTTACCGGGCGGCCTTTCGCGAGGTGGGCGCGCTGATCGAGGTCGTCCCCGAGGGCGGCGCGGCGCCGGCTCCACTGGCTCCGGCAAAGGTCGCGCAGCCCCTGCAGGATGTGGCCGACCTGCCCGAGGAGCGGCCCAACGCACTGGAGGCCGCGTTTGAACTGCTGCCACCGCGTACCGGCTCGCTGGAGGACTGTGCTCCGCAGGTAGAGGCCCGGCCCATCGGCGACACCAGCTGGATGGCCCTGGACGAGCCGGGTGTCGATCTGGTCGAACCCGAGCCGCAGCCACAGGTGGAATACGACACCAGCGGCCTGAGCATGTCGAGCCCGCAGGCCTTCACCCTGGAAGATTGTGTCGACCCGCATCCGCCGGCGCAGCTGCCGGACATTTCTCACCTGAGCCTGGCGGAACCGGAGCGCGCCCCGGCGCGACCCTGATCGATCCGTCAGGGCGTCTCGCGGCGGGCCAGCTGCAGGCCCGGATCCGTTACCCGCTCGATGCGGAATTTGCCGGCCGCGCCCCGTGCCACCGCGAGCAGCGGGACATGTCGCCGATCGGCACCGACCCAAAGATAGACCGGACGGTGAGCTGGCTGCTCGCGTCCCCGCTCGTCCCGCTCCAGCCCATCGATGCGTAGTTTCAGGGCGGGCCAGCTGCGGCCGCCCACAGCCAGGGGCTGCGCCTTTTCCACCTTGACGCGGTAGCGCAGCATCTTGCTGCCGTTACTCACGATGCGCGTGAACTCGTTGCCAGGCGTAAGGTCGCGCGCCCGAATCGCCTGCAGCAGCCCGAGGCGATCGTAGGCATGGCGCTGACCGCGTTGGGCCTTGGCGCGATAGCTACCTGCAAGCAGGGCCTGCAGCACCCCCTGGTCCTGGTCGAGGAGATTCCGACTGAGGAAGGGCCGATCGGTGCGATCCAGATAGATCAGCTTGTGTTCGATATCGTCGGGCCGGCCAAACTCATGGTATTCCGAAGCCAGCACAGCGGAACGATCCGGCCAGTACCAGGAACGAATCCGGTAGCGGATCGGATAGAAGGTCTCTACCGTGGCATAGGGCGCCGAACTGACCAGCAGCTCCGATTCCAGGTAGGGCGCGTTCGGCGCGGGCCGATCGGTGCGTAGCACCAGGTCCGCGATGGGTACCTTGGCCCCGGCAGAGAACACCCCCTGGTAGCTGACGCGATAGTGCAGCTCCTCTGGCAGCTGGCCCGCCAGGGCAGTCCCGAACCATAGAAGACCCGCGAGCCACCAGGCGCCGACACGGATCCAACCCGGCTTGCATTGATTCTCTTGTCTCATCGCTATCAATAGAACGCGTGATAGTTCGAGGGTTCCCCATCCGGAATCCCCCCAACTGGCACGGTTTCTGCTCAAGTTTCTTTGAACATGGAAAACGGCCGCCCAACCGGCCAATACGAGGAATTCTCATGGCAAATCCAATCTCTGGCGTCAAATTCCCGTCGGCCACCGGCCTCCAGCCGCGCCTCGATGACAAAAAACCGTCATCTAATTCCACCCAACCGCCGGCAAGCGACAACGACAGCGACGATCCTGTGCAGCTCAAGAGCACGGGAGCGGAACGCCTGGAACGCCCCCTGAGCCAGCGCATCGGCTCCCTCGCCCAGGCCCTCGCGGGCGTGGAACGACTGCGCGGCCAACTGGCGGACGCCCCTGAAACGGGTGCGGCCTCTCACCGCCTCGGCGAGACCGAGGTCGAGGCGCTGCTCAGCCGCCCACCGGTGACCTGAATTCAAACCGAATCGACCCTACTCATCGATCCTCCTCGGCAAGGACGGGCTTGCCCGTCATTCGGCCGGTGCCTCTTGCACCGGCCTTTTTCTTTCTGCGATCAGCGACGCACCGTGACATAGAGCCCGCCCCACCACTGGGTGCGGTCGGCGGCGCCATGATCGAGCTCGGAGGTCTTGAGGTTGGCCGAAAGGGTCAGCTGAACGCCGCGCCAGCTGCCGGTGACGCCCGCCCCCGCATCGATGACCAACCGCCGCAGCTGATCGCTGTCATAGGTCAGCGTGCTGTCCCGGAACTGGCCCTGCAGCAATGCGTCATAGCCCACCAGGCGGGCACGCGTCGCGCCCCACAGATAGAGCTCGTCGTCACCGAAGGCGGGAACGAAGTTGCCCCGGTTGATCGGGTCGTAGGGCAGGCTCGAGAACTTGCTGCGCAACAGTCCGCCGCGCAGCGCCAGGCCGGCACTGGCATTGGTCTGGTAACCGACACTCAGATCGAAGGTGCCTGCCAGGTCCCATCGCCGGCTGTCACCGAGGAGACGATCGGAGCGGGCCAGGCGCAGGCGCAGTGTCGGCTCGCCACCCGCGCTGATCTGGTTGCCCCATCCGCGTGGTGTGACCGGCTCATCGCTGTCGCTCAGCTTGCGCCACCCCTGGTGCAGCTTGCGCTGGATTTCGCGCGCCACATAGGTTCCGAGCAGGCCGACCTGCAGCTCGACTCCGATAGCATGGGCATCGTCGGTAACCACCCGCTTGTTGGAGAGGTAGAGAACCGAGGCGTAGGGGCGGTCGCCCGGCACAGGCGCGCTCGCCGAGAGATCGTCCGGGGTGTAGTTCACCGAGCCGAACAAATAGCTGGTGCGCAACTCGCCCTTCCTATCGTCGATCGACAGCACACCCGCCACCGACCTGAGCGGCCCTTGCAACAGCTGGAAGGCGCTCTCGCGCTCGAAGCGCTCGATTCCGACCCCCATGGTGTAGTCGCGGTCCTCGTTCACCACCGGGAGCAACAGATCCTGGTCGAAATAGAGGCCATAGCCTTTCTGTGCCGCACCGATGTCGCCTGCGACGATAGAGAGGAAAATAAACAGCGCTGTCAGTGAACGATGCATACCGCGACCAGCTCCGAGATCGAATGGCCGCAGTTTACCGGGCTGGGTTCAGCGCAGGAAATTGAACAGGTTCAGGTCCTGGATCTTGAGAAAGCTCTGCTGCGAGGCCTGCAGGGCCGCGAGTTGCTGATTGAAGCGACTGATCGCCTCGGCGTAATCCAGATCCTCGAGGTTCGAGCGTACCTGCTCCACCGCCAGGCCAAAGGATTCGTTGGCGGTCTTCTGCTCCTCGATGGCGTTCATGCGCGCCCCCACCGACGCCCGGGTATCGAGAATGCGGCCGAGCGCGGTGTCCAGATCCGACAGTCCATTGGGATCTGCGTTGCCGGCGGCGAAGTTTGCCGCAATGCGGTAGACCACCGCGCCGATGTCGGTCGGACCGGCAACCCCCGGCAGATTCATGAAAATGCTGCCTGGATCGCCCATCGCGATCTCCCGGGTGTCACCGACCTTGACCACCCGCTGCCCCTCATCGCCGTTATAGGTGAAGCCACCCACACCATCATGACTCAGCGGCGGGGTATCGGTGCGGTAGCCGGCGAAAATGTACTCGCCGTTGGCATCCCGCGTGTTGGCCAACTGGATGAAGCCCTCCAGGTGCTGCTGGATCTCGGTGGCGATCGCGGCCCGGTCCTCGGGCGCGAGGGCGCCATTGTTGCCCTGGACGGTCAGTTCGCGCACCCGTTGCAGCAGGTTGCCGATGCCGTCCAGCGCGGTCTCCTCCTGCCCGAGGCGGGCGGACACCGCGTCCGCATTGCGCTGGAACTGGTCGAGACGCGCCTTCGATTCCTTGAGGTCGAGCAACTGCACCGATGCCGCGGTATCGTCGGACGGCTTGAGGATGCGATTGCCGCTGGCCAGTTGCAGTTCTGTCTGACTGATATCGACCTGCTTCTTCAGCATCACGTCCACGCCCTGGGCGAACATGAAGGGGGTGGCTATGCGGTTCATGGCATCAGTTCCTCACTGCACCCAGCAGGGTGTCGAACAGGCTGTTGGCGGTGGAGATGACCTGCGCCGCCGCGGCGTAGGCCTGCTGGAAACGCACCAGATCGGCCGCCTCCTCGTCCAGGTTGACGCCGGACACGGCAGAACGCGCGGCCTCTGCCTGGGACAGCAACTGCCCCTGAACCTCGGCATTGGCGGCGGCCTGGTGGGTATTCGTCCCGACATCCGCCACCATGTAACCATAGGCATCCCCCAGGGTGGCACTGTTGCCGAACAGCAGCGATTGTTTCTGCAGCCCGGCCAGGTGCAGCGCATTGCGATTGTCGCCGCTGCCACCGACGTTCGAGGCCAGACTGAACTGGTCTCCATTGGCGGGCGTGCCGGTCATCTCAAAGGTGAAGTCACCCAGGCCGGCGATGCTGACGGTCAGCGGCTTGCCGCTGTCGGTGGCGGGGTCGTAGGCGACCGAACCACCGGTCGAGAGGTTGAATACATTGGTGGCCGCATTGAAGGTCAGGGTGATCGGCGCGGCCGGCAGCGTATTGCCGGTGACGTTGGTGAGCGCTCCCGCACCGATGGCGCCGGTGCCTGTATTGGCACCGCCTGTGGCAGTCCGGATCGGATCGGCCGCAGCGATGTCGCGGGTGTCCTTGACCAGGGTGTCGATGGACGAGGCGCCTGCGCGCACCGGTCGCAGCAGATAGGTATCGCCCGCTGCCGGCGCGGCGCCCACCACCAGCGAGACGCCCTCTGCAACGAAGGGATTGGCCGCCGTGCCGGCGCCGGCCAGGGGCACATTGCCCCCGGTCGTCAGGTCGGTGAGGCTCCAGGCGACGCCATCGAAGCTCAGCTGATAGTCGTGGTTGGTCAGATCGCCAATGTTGTCGAAGCTGGCACTGACCGTACCGCTGTTGGACGGGTTGGCCAGCAGCTCCGGCTGGGCCAGGGCAAAGTAGTCCAGACCCAGGTCACCATCCAGGTCCATGCCGGTGCGATGCTCGCGGTTGAAGCTGTCGGCCAGGCCGACCGCCACCAGCCCCAGCGAGTTCTGTGCCGGATCGAGCACCTCGTCGCGGAAGCGCAGCAGGCCGCCGACCTGGCCGCCGGTGATCTGATCGGTGACAACGGCACTACCGCCCCCCACCAGGCTGACCGCCACCTCCTTGTGATCGGCCGACATCGGATTGTTGACCACCGACAGGCGGTTCGCCACCTCGCCCACCACCAGCGCCTGGCCGTTGCCGATGAAGACGTTGAGCGCGCCGTCGTCCTGCGGCACGGTGGTGACCTTGACGTAGGTGGACAGTTCGTCGATCAACTGGTCGCGCTTGTCCAGCAGATCATTGGGCGGGTTTGCCTGGCCGGCCGAGACCTGCTGGATCTGCTGGTTCACCGCGGCAAGCGCCTCGCCCAAGCCGTTCACATGCGAAACGAAGGTATCGAGATCGCGGTTCAGCTGGCCACGCAGATCATCCATCCAGCCATCCAGGGAACGGAAGCGATCGGCCAGCACCTCGGAGCGGTTGAGCATCACGTTGCGCGCCGGGATGGAGGTCGGGTCGGCAGAGACATCCTCGATGCTGGCGAAGAACTCCTGCATCATCCGGTCCAGACCAGAGGCCGCATCGGCGATCACGTTGTCCACCTGGCTGGCACGCTCGTGGTAGATCGCGTATTCCTCCTGCGAGGCGCTGTAGGCGCGCACCTGTCCACTCAGGTAGTTGTCGTAGCTGCGGCGAATCGAGGCCACCTGCACGCCGGACCCCAGGAAGCCGTCACCGCCCGGCTGTGCATCGAGGGTGCTGAACTCTACCTGTTGGCGGCTGTACCCCTTGGTATTGACGTTGGCGATGTTGTGCCCGGTGGTATTGAGCTGCCGCTGGAAGGCGTTGAGGGCACTGATGCCGGTATTGAGGATGCTTGCCATGGTCTATTCGCGAAGGGCTAGCCCTTCGCGCCTCCGGTGATCTCGAGCGCCGCACTGCGCAACGGTTCGCTGCCGAGGATGCGGCGGATCTTGCGCGCGTAGGCCGGATCGGTGGCGTAGCCCGCGCGCTGCAGCTCATCGAAATATCGCCCGCTGTCGGCGGTACTGCGCAATGCCTCGGCGTAACGCGGGTTGTCCTGGATGAAGCGCACATAGTCGTCGAAGCTGGCCTGCCAGGAGTCATAGGCGCGGAAATCCGCCCGGGTCTTGAGCGCCACCCCGTCCTTGTACTCCAGCGTTGTCACCGTCACCCGCTCGCCCTGCCAGCGACTGTCCGCCTTGATACCGAACAGGTTATGGCTGCTGCCGCCATCCGGCCTTTGCATCACGTGACGTCCCCAGCCGGTCTCCAGCGCGGCCTGGGCGAGCAACGCCTCCGGCGGCAGTCCGAGTTTCCCTGCCGCCTGCTCCGCCGCCGGCAGCAGGGTCGCGAGGAAGCCCTCCGGGGTGCCATCGAGTGCCGCCGACATCTTGTCGGCCCGCGCCGAACCGGCGCCCCCGAGCGAATCGGTTGCCACCGGTTCGTCGGGCGTGCCGCCGCGGGGTGTCGCAACGATGGGCTGGCTGCGGTAGGACGCCAGATCGCGTCCGTGGGCTGCACCTGGTGCGGTCCCGCCCAGCTGGCGCTTGATCACCTCGGCCAGCCCCAGACCCCGCTGACGGCTCATCTCCACCGCCAACTGCTGGTCATACATATCGCGATAGAACGCCGTGTTCCTGCCCTCTCCCAGACCGCCACCGAAGCTTGCATCGCGCATGCTGCGCAACATCATCTGGGTAAACAGGGACTCGAACTGACGCGCCACCTCGTCGAGCGCAGATTCCCGGTCCTTGCGCGCCTTCGCCTTCAGTGCCCCGAGGCCGGCAAAATCGGTATAGACCTGGGCCAGCTCGATCGCCATCAGATCACCACCAGTTCCGCCTTGAGGGCGCCGGCCTGCTTGAGCGCCTCGAGGATGGCCACCAGGTCGCTGGGACCGGCGCCCACGTCATTGACCGCGCGCACCACCTCGTCGAGCGTGATGCCCGGAGCGAACTTGAACATGTGGCGGCCGTTCTCGTTCACGTCCACCTGGCTCTGCGGGACGACCACGGTCTGACCGCCCGCCAGGGGGTTGGGCTGCGAGGCCTCCGGATTCTCGCTGATGGTCACGGTCATGCTGCCATGCGATACCGCCGCCGGCGACACCCGCACGGCCTGGTTGATCACCACCGTGCCGGTGCGCGAGTTGATGATCACCTTGGCCACCGCCTGCGCCGGCTCGACCTGGATGTTCTCGATCATCGACATGAAGGTGACCCGCTGGCCGATGTCGGCCGGGGCGTTGACCTTGACCGAACTCATGTCGACGGCGCGCGCCGTGCCCGCCCCGATGGTGTCGTTGATCGCCTTGACCACCCGCGCGACCGTGGTGAAGTCGCCGGACTTCAGACTCAGTGTCAATTGCGGGCTGGTGGCAAAGCCGCTGGGCACGGACCGCTCGACGGTCGCCCCATCGGGAACACGCCCGGAGCTGGGGATATTGATGGTCACCTTGGAACCGTCACTCCCCTCGGCGGCCAATCCACCCACCACCAGGTTACCCTGGGCGATGGCGTAGACCCTGCCGTCGATACCCTTCAGCGGGGTCATCAACAGGCTGCCGCCACGCAGGCTCTTGGAATCGCCGATCGAGGAGACGGTGACGTCGATCCGCTGCCCCGGTTTGACGAACGGTGGCAGCTCGGCGTGCACGGTGACTGCGGCCACGTTCTTCGGATTGATGCTGGTACCCGGCGGCACCACGATGCCCAACTGGGTGAGCATGCTGCGCAGGCTTTGTTCGGCAAAGGGCGAGGAACCCACCTTGTCGCCGGTCCCGTTCAGGCCGACCACCAGGCCATAGCCGAGCAGCTGGTTGCCCCGCACCCCCTGCACGTCGGCCAGGTCCTTGATGCGCTCTGCATGGACCAGCGACTGCCACAGCCCCAGCAATACCAGCACGATTATCGATAGCTTGCGCATATTCGTTACTCCTAGAAGGGCATCACCGCGGAGATGAAGAACCGGGCCAGCCAGCCCATGGTCGAGGCAGAGGTGTTCTGGCCGTCACCCACATAGGTCAAGGTGGCATCGGCGATCTTGGTCGAGTCGACCTGGTTGTCGGTATCGATGTCCTCCGGGCGCACGATGCCGGAGACCCGGATGTACTCGTTGCCGCCGGTCATGGAGATGCGTTTCTCCCCACGGACCTTGAGATAGCCGTTGCCCAGTACCTCGGTCACCATCACCGCGATGGAGCCCTTGAACTGGTTGTTCTGGGTGTTCTCCCCACTGCCGGAGAAGTCACTGCTGGAACTCAGCCCCATGCCCAGGTTCGCACCTGCGCCTCCCTTGACGCCCGGCAGGACGAAACTCAGCGGCTTGCCGAACAGGGTGGGATTGCTGAGGGTATTGCTGTTGCTCTTCTTCACCTTGCCGGCA
This sequence comes from Chromatiales bacterium, assembly GCA_024762475.1. GTDB lineage: Bacteria > Pseudomonadota > Gammaproteobacteria > Chromatiales > Chromatiaceae > MONJU. The sequence continues at coordinate 9,683 of JANTHJ010000045.1, forward strand.
TTGGTGTGCTTGGCCTCGGTGTTCTCCACCAGGGTCACCAGCAGGATGTCACCCACCCGGCGCGCACGCACGTTCTCGAACCAGCTGTGCTCGAACCCCGCCTGATAGATGGCCCCGTTGTTCTGCGCCGCCGGTTTGGGCACCTGGGGCGGCACCGGCGCAAACGCCGGGTCGCGCTTGGGCTGCGACTGACAGCCCGCGAGCAGCAGGCCCGCCAGGCCGATCAATATCAGGTTCCGCAGCAAGGTGAACGACCGGTTGGTCACACCGCTACCCTCACAGCTGCTGGCTGACATAGGCCAGCATGTCGTCGGTGGTGGAGATCGCCTTGGAGTTCATCTCGTAGGCGCGCTGGGTCTCGATCATGTTCACCAGTTCTTCCACCACGTTCACATTGGAACTCTCCAGCGAACCCTGGATGAGGGTGCCGGCACCGTTGGTTCCCGGCGTGTCGATCTGCGGCGCGCCGCTGGAGGCGGTTTCGCGATAGAGATTGTCGCCGATGGCCTCCAGGCCGGTCGGATTGATGAACTGGGCCAGGGTCAGGTTGCCGATGGTGGTGGGGGCATTGCTGCCGGCCACCAGGGCGGACACGGTGCCATCCGAGCCCACGGTCACGCTCAGGGTATTGGCCGGCACCGTGATCGAGGGCTGGATGGGATAACCGTTCTGGGTGACCAGCTGGCCGGAAGAGTCCATGCCGAGGGCGCCGTCTCGCGTGTACACGATGCTTCCGTCCGGATGATTGACCTGGAAGAAACCATTGCCCTGCACCGCCACGTCGAAGCTGTTGTTGGTCTGCACGATATTGCCCTGGGTATGCAGCTTCTGGGTGGAGACGGTGCGCACCCCGGTGCCGAGATAGAGCCCGGAGGGCAGATTGGTATCCTCGGTGCTGCTCGCGCCCGCCTGGCGGATGTTCTGGTACATCAGGTCCTGAAAGACGGCGCGGTCGCGCTTGAAACCGGTGGTGTTGACGTTGGCCAGGTTGTTCGAGATCACCGACATGCGGGTCTGTTCGGCATCCAGTCCGGTCTTGGCAATCCAGAGTGCGGGGTACATGGCGGTTCCTCTTGGTTTCGGGCCTATGCGCCAGGCGGGGCTGGCAATGTTCTGTCTCGGCTCATCCCTTGCAAGAGGCCTGCCAACCAGCGATCATCTGCAAAATCTTGTAATACAACGCCCTATGCAACGATCTTTATTCTTCGCGCCGGCGAGTGGCGGCAAGATATTGCCGCCCGCGGCACCCTGTTTGCGCCCCGCCGGCCGCTCGCGTATAAGTTCCGCCGCCGCATTTCAGGCCGCGGCGACCACTCCACCCCTGCAAGGAAAGACCACGCACCCATGAAACGCCCACAGAATCCGATCCCCACCCTGCTGCTGACCCTGCTGCTCGTGGCCGCCGTGCCGATTCCTGCGGCCCCGGCCAACGATGACCAGGGCATTCGCCTGGAGGACCTGCAACGCCTGGCCGAGAGTGGGGATGCGGATTCCCAGTACATCCTGGGGCTGCTCTATGAGGTGGGCAAGGGTGTCGAGAAGGACCCGAAGGCGGCCGCCGAGTTCTATGAGAAGGCCGCTCAACAAGGGCACGGCAAGGCCATGACCAACCTGGGGGCCATGTACCACAAGGGACTGGGCGTGCCACAGGATCCGGAAAAGGCCCGCTACTGGTACGAGAAGGCGGCCGAGGCGGGGCTGCCCAAGGCGCAGTACAACCTGGCACTGTTCTATGCCGGCCAGGAACCAGGCCAGCGTGACCTGAACAAGACACGCTACTGGTTCACCCAGGCGGCGCAACAGGGGCATCCACGCGCCCAGGTGAATCTCGGGGTGATGTACGCGGAGGGGCTGGGGGTCGAACCGGACCTGGAGAAGGCCGTATTCTGGCTGTCAGAGGCGGCCCGCCAAGGCCTGCCACAGGCGCAGGCGCGCCTGGAGAAATACCTGCCGCAGCTGCCGCAACTGCAGATCAAGCGTCCCCGGGTCAATATTCGTCAACAGTCCAGCCTCGAGAGTCGGGTGATCGCCCGCCGCAACCCCGGCGCCGTGGTCTATCAACTGGGCAAGAGCGCCGACGGCAAGTGGTACCACATCTATCTGCCCGGCGCGCATCAGCTGGGATACGTGGCGGCCTTCCTGGTCAGGCCCGCAGGCTGAGCAACAGTCTGACTATACAGGCTTGACCACGGACGCCGCGGCGGCCGCGGTCTGCTCGGCGGTCTTCATCAGTTTGATCTGCATCTCGAAGCGCCGCGAGAGCTCGATCATGTCCACCATCTCGTTGACGATGTTGACATTGCTCGATTCCAGCGCCCCAGACACCAGGCGCTGTTCGAATGCCGCCGGCGCCTCGGCGCCATCCTTGAGGCGCATCAGCCCGTCCTGCCCCTTGGTCATCTGATCGAACTGGGGAGCGACCAACTTGATCCGGTCGATCACCGCCAGCTCGCTTGGAGGTGCGCCCTGGGGGCGGATCGAGATGGTGCCGTCGGCGCCGATGTTGATTGCGTCGAAGGGCGGCAGCGCCACCGGGCCGGAGTTGCCGATTACCGGAAGGCCGCCACCGGTGGTCAGCACGCCGTTGGCATCGATCTGCAGGTCCCCACGACGGGTATAGGCCTCGCTCCCGTCGCGTGACTGCACCGCGATCCAGCCGCCGCCCTTGACCGCCACGTCCAGATCCCGCCCTGTGCGGGCAATGGTGCCGTGGTCGAAATCGGTCTCGGGACGTTCGTCCAGGGCATAGACGCGGGTCGGATGGCCCGGGCCGAACACCGGCATGCTGCGGAACTGATTGAAATCGGCAAGAAAGCCGGTGGTGTTGGCATTGGCCAGGTTGTTGCTCGCGTTACCCTGGGCGATCAAGGTCTCACGCGCACCGCTCATGGCGACATACAGCATCCGATCCATTGCCCGTTCCTCCTATCAGCGACTGAGGTTGATCACCGCCTGGGTGATCGCATCGGCAGTGGATATCGTCTTGGCGTTGGCCTGGAAGTTACGCTGCGCCGTGATCAGGTTCACCAGTTGTTCGGCCACGTCGACATTGGACGACTCCAGGGCGCCGGACTGTATCTGGCCAAAGCTGGAGGTGCCCGCCTCACCCAGTTGCGCGGTACCCGACTGGTAGGACTCTGCCCAGGCGGTATCACCCACCTGGCGCAGGCCCTGGTTGTTGTTGAACTTGGCCAGCGCCACCTTACCCAGCGGTGATGACTGCCCGTTGGTATAGCGGGCGAAGACCACGCCCTCGGTATCGATGTCCACACCCGCGAGCCGCCCCGAGGTATAGCCGTTCTGGCTCAGGTTGTTGACCCCGAAGGCGGCGCCGTACTGGGTCGTGCCCGACAGGTTCAGGTCGATGGTCATGGGGGCCGCACCCGCCGGAGTGAAGCTCGGCAGGGTGGCGATCCCGGTGGCCGGCGTCAGCAGGGTGCCCGAGTTACTGAACGTCATGCTGGCGTCGGCAACCGCCGGCGGCGAGGCGTTACCGGTGGCGACACTGTTGCCATCCACATAGGCATAGCTATCCCAGGCATTGGCGCCGGTCTTGCGGAAATAGAAGGTCGTGGTATGGGGATTTCCCAGCGAATCATAGACGGTGGTCGAGGTGGCGCTGTTGTAGCTGGCCGGATTGGCCGGGTCGAAGGGAACGCTCGGCGGCGTGGACGAAGAGTCCAGGTTCAGCGAGGCGGTCACGTCGGAGGTGGCCACTGGCGCACTCGGCGCCGTAGGCAGCTGCAGATCCTGCAATACACCAGTACTGAAGGTGGTGCTGCCATTGACCCCAACCACCGCCGGATAGGCCTGCAGGCGGTCGTTGGCATGGTTCACGACATAGCCGTCGCGATCCACGCTGTAGGCGCCGGCGCGGGTATAACCGATGGTGCCATCCGGGTTTTCGAGTACAAAGAACCCCTGCCCGCTGATTGCCAGGTCGAGGTTGTTGGAGGTGAAGTCCACCGAACCCTGGCTGAACTGCTGCGCCACCCGCACCACCTGGGCGCCCTGCCCGGCCGCGTTCTTGGAGGTGTCCTGGATAGCGCTGGCGTAGAGATCGCCGAACTCGGCGCGTGATTCCTTGAAGCCGTTGGTGGCCGCGTTGGCGATGTTGTTACCGGTGACCTCGAGGTCAGTGGTGGCGGCATTCAGGCCGCTGAGGGCAATACGAAAAGGCATGGTCTTAGCTCCGGTCAGAAGATCTGCTTGACGTTGTTGAAGGCCACCGCTCCCAGGCCTTCTAGATTCAGGGTGAGCCCGTCCCTGGCGGACAGGTTGACCGATTCGACGCGCGAGAAGAGCTCGGTCTGCAGCTCCGTGGTCTGATCACCCTGGGCGGCGGACAGTTGCATGCGATAGCGTCCGGGAGGCATATAGGCGCCGCTGTCATCCAGGCCGTCCCACTTGAAGCGAAGACTGCCGGCGTCGGACGGGCCCATGGGCATTTCCCGCACCAGCTGCCCCGCCTGGTCGTAGACCCGCAGGGTGACCTCGCTGCTGTAAGCGGGAAGCTCGGCCTGGCCCTCGATGCTGCCGCCGGCCGGGAGCTGGCCCACGTCGATGGGCACCAGCACATCGCGACCCACGAGCCCCCCTGCCTGGAGTGCCTGGCCCGAGGTGAGCGAAGCGGACAGGTCCTGCATCTGGTTGTTGAGCTTGTCCAACCCGGTCACCGATCCGAACTGCGCGATCTGCGCCAGGAAGTCGCCATTCTCCATGGGTTTGAACGGATCCTGGTTGTTCATCTGGGTGACCATCAACTTGAGGAAGGTCTGCATCCCCAGCTCGCTGGGATCGTTGGCCTTCTTCTCCTGCGCCGCCCGATTCAGTCCGAGCGAGGCGAAGAGGTCATCCTGTGCCTGCAATGCGTTGGTGCTGTTCATAATGGATCTCAGCGTCCGAGGTTGATGGTGGCCATCATCATCTGCCGCGCAGCATTGAGGACCTCCACATTGTTCTGGTACGAGCGCGAGGCGGAGATCATGTTCGCCATCTCCTCCACCGCGTTGACATTCGGCCGGTAGATATAGCCGTCCTTGTCCGCCATGGCGTGGTTGGGCGCGTATTCGCGCACCAATGGCGCCTTGCTCTCGACCACGCCGGCCATCTGTACGCCGTTGGCCGGCGCCTGCGGATTGAACTGGTCGAGCAGGGCGCGAAATACCGGCTGCCGCGCCCGGTAGGTCTCCTGCATGCTGCTGGAGACCGCATCCACATTGGCCAGGTTGGAGGAAACGACGTTCAGGCGCAGGTTCTGGGCATTCATCCCGGAACCGGCAATATCGAAGATCTTGAAGCTACTCATTGGGCGGTCCCCTTGATGGCAGTCTTGAGGGTACGGATGGTGCCGTTCAGAAAGCGCAGGCTGGCCTGGTAGCGCACGGCATTGGCGCTGTACTCGACCTGTTCGCGCTCGGCCTCCACGGTATTGCCGTCGAGGGAGGGCTGTTGCGGAATCCGGTATTTCAGTTCCTGCCCCGGCACCGGTCCGCTCGAGGGAGCGATGTGGCCCGGACGGGTCGCAGCCAGCTGCACCCCGGGCTGCATCTCGCCCTTGAGGATGCTGCGGAAGTCGAGGTCACGCGCCTTGTAGCCCGGCGTGTCGGCATTGGACAGGTTGGCGGCCAACAGCTCGGCGCGCCGCGCCCGCACCTGCAGGGCCTGTTCGTGGATACCGAATACCTTGTCGAATTTCATGCCGCTCCCTCGATACCGATTCTGCCAAGGGATACAGCAGGCTTCGTGCCAAGTTTGGTTTTTTATGTTTTACAAGGTGTTAGGGAGGTAGCGGCGTAACAAGAGGCGGCAAACAGGCAAGGATTTGCCGGCAGCGGCAAGGGCAGTGTTCAGACCTTGCGGTAGACCAGGCCGGTACCGTGGCGCTCCATGCGGAACAGGTCGGTGTGCTCGCTCATCGATTCGGTGGAACCGAGGAACAGGGCACCCTCGGGCACCAGCGCACGGTGAAAGCGCTCAAGGATGTTGCGCTTGCGCTCCTGGGAGAAATAGATGAGGACGTTGCGGCAGAATATGACACCGAAATGCCCGAGGCCATCGAATGGCGACAGCAGATTGAAGTTGCGGAACCGCACCTCGCGGCGATACGCCGACTGCACCTGTACGCAATCCCCGTCCGGCTCGAAGAAACGCTGCCGCTGCTCCGGCATCAGGCCCCGGGTGGCCGCAACGCCACAATAGCGTGCGGCCTCGGCCTGGCCCAGAGCCGAGGCCGAGATGTCGGTTCCCAGGATCTCCCACGTCCGGTCGGGGGCGATGGCGCCGGCGCTGCGGGCATCGTGCAGGGTGAACGCAATGCTGAAGGCCTCCTGCCCGGTGGAAGCCGCAGCCGACCAGATCCGCACCGGCCCCGGCGACAGTTCGCGCATCAGCACGTCGACCAGGATGCGGTAGTGGGCAGGGTCGCGAAACCAGAAGGTCTCGTTGGTGGTCATGGCATCGATGACCGCTGCCTGCAGGCTCGCCCGTCCGCCACCGCGCAACAGTTTCAGCAGGGCGTCGAAATCGGCCAGGCCGTGCTCACGCAGGACCCCGCCCAGGCGACTGATGACCAGGTACTCCTTGCCCAGCCCGAGACGAATCCCGGCCTGCTTTTCCAGGTAGTCGGCAATCGCCTGGTACTGATTGGCGGAGAGAGGCTCCTTTCCGGACATTGGTTCCTTCCCTGTTATCGCAGCGAATTCCTTCACGCCGCGTCTGCGCGTTCCCGGTCGTGCTGCCGCAGATGCTCCTGCACGATCATGGCCAGCGTATCAGGTTCCCACTTCGGCAAAAAGTCATTGGCGCCCACCTTGGCCACCATGGACTTATTGAACACGCCACTGAGCGAGGTATGAAGGATAACGTGCAATCTTGAAAGCGCAGGATTCTCGCGAATCTTCTTGGTCAGCGAATAGCCATCCATGCGCGGCATCTCCACGTCGGAGATGACCAGGGAAAGAAAGTCCTCCACATCCCGACCCTCTTCGAGCCACGACCGCAACAGTTCCCAGGCCTCCAGCCCGTCCTTGCAGGCGGTGAACTCAACGTCCATCTGGCCCAACACCCGGGTTACCTGGTTGCGTGCCACGCTGGAATCGTCCACCACCAGAATATGATGCGGCCGGGTGTCCTCGCGTGTCTCGATGACGCCGTCGGAGACCTCGTCCTGCCCGCCGATCACCTCCTTCAGTACCTTCTCGACATCGATGATCTCCACCAGCTCGTCTTCCACCTGGGTCACCGCGGTCATATAGGTACCCTCCGCAGCGCCCTTGGGCGGCGGCAGGATGTCCTGCCAGTTCATGTTGATGATGCGATCGACCGAATCCACCAGGAAGCCCTGTACCTTGCGGTTGTATTCGGTGATCACCGTGAACTTGTTTTCGTAGTCTTCCAGCGGCGGCCCCCCGATCGCCATGGAGAGATCCATAATGGTGATGGTGTTGCCACGCATATTGGCGATGCCCTTTACCACCGGGTGGGCCTGCGGCACCTTGGTGAGCGGCGGGGTGTGGATGACCTCCTGCACCTTGAATACGTTGATGCCATAGCGCTGCCTGCCACCGAGACGGAACAACAGCAGTTCCAGGCGGTTGTGCCCCGCCAGCTGAGTCCGCAGGTCGACACCATCCAGTATCCCGGCCATCTTTCCTACCTCTCCTGTGATCTGTGATCAGGTTTCTGCGGGGCATAGCGGCCCGGCTGGAGAAAGCTTTAGTTGCATCGCGAACTGCCGACGGGCACGAAGCTTGCTTAGTGACCGTCATCGGAAGAAAAGGCCCTATCATGCGACAGATTTTTGACACGCTGCCCGTGGCCGCGGGCGTGCTCATGCTGACCCTGGCCACAGGCGTGGCGCAATCGGCGCCGGCGCAGGGTGAATGGGAGTCGCACACGCGCATCCGCGAGGCAGCCCGCCAGCATGTGCTCGATCGCGCCGAAGAATTCTCCGGACGCATCAAGCTCACCACCTCGCCGCTCGACTCGCGCCTGCGACTGGCACGCTGCGACCAGCCCTTGACCACCTACGACTCACCGAACGGGCTCAAGCCCGGACGCAACGTGGTCGGCGTGCGCTGCGAGGGCCGCAAGCCCTGGAAACTCTATGTGCGGGTAAAGGTCGCCACGATCGGGCCGGTGGTGGTTGCGGCCCACGCCCTGGCCCGCGGCCAGCAGATCGCTGCCACCGATCTGCGCGTCGAGGACCGCGACACCTCGCGTCTGCATCGGGCCTTTTTTACCGACCCTCAGGGCCTGGTCGGGCAGCGCACCCGGCGCCAGATCACCGCGGGCAAGCTGTTGCACCCCGGCCTGGTGGAGCGACGCCAGCTGATCCGCCGCGGGGGCCTGGTAAAGATCATGGTCCGCCATGGCGGCCTGCGGGTCAGCATGAAGGGCAAGGCATTGGAGAATGGTTCCCTCGGAGAACAGGTCCGGGTACGCAATACCGCCTCGGGCCGGGACATCACCGGCGAGGTCGTGGCTGCCGGGGTGATCGAGGTGGGCCAATAGCGTGACCTGGGTCTCGGCAGAAGGGTGCGCCAGGACATTTTCGGAATCCGCTTCACCACTTAGCGCGCCTGGCTCAAGTCCGTCAAATCCTGGACGATATACTCGGCGACACAGCAATAAGCAGGTGAGCACGATGAGTATCGAGATCGACACGGGCAAGGGCCGCCCTCCACCAAGCGCCATCGAGACCGGACAGCCGGAGCGGGCTGGCAACCGGCCCGATGCCTCGGCAGGTAGCGGCGCATCGGCCCCGCCACGCGCCGACACCTTCAGCATGACCAACCGTGCCGCCCAGCTGCAGCGATTGGAGGCACAGATCGAGAACCTGCCGGTGGTGGACACCCAGCGGGTCGAAGACGTCCAGCGTTCGCTCGCTACCGGCAGCTTCGAGGTCCAGCCCGCGCGGGTGGCGGACAAGCTGCTGCAATTCGAAGCCGGCCTGGACAAGCCGAGCTGAAGATGGATGCAACAAGCCTGAAAGGGCCCTTCCGGGCCACCCTGGAGGCCTCTCTCGCGGAGCTGGGACGATTGCGTGACATCCTCGAGGCTGAGCAGAAGACCCTGCTCGACCAGGACGCCACTGCCCTGGAACAGATCGTGGAAAAAAAGACCCGTTGCCTCGAAGCACTGGAGCACAGCGTCAAGGCGCGCGAACAGATGCTCGCGCAGTTGGGGCTGCCCGGTGGCCTCGGCGGCGCAGAGCAATTTCTTTCCGCCCACTTCTCGCCCGACGAGCTGCTGGCGGAATGGCGGCAACTGGTGGCGCTCTCGCGCGAAGTGGCCGAGCGGAACATCCACAACGGAAAACTGGCCATGGCCAGCGAGCGCAGCACCCGCGAGGCCCTCAGCATTCTCACCGGCCGGCCGCTCGCACCCGAGACCTACACCCGCAAATCCCGGTCAACCGGGTGTAGCGGCATCACCCTCGGCAAATGCTGAGTACCCGGTCAATCGCACCAGGTCTTCTGACCGGTCGACATCCCACAGCGTCTCGAGCTCTCTCAGCACCAGCCCCAGATCCGCGCAACGGCTGCGCGTGAGTTCCGCCACCTGGTCGGTCCCCCACGGCATCCGCTCGAACAGCCCCGGCACCCGGTCGCGCATCCCCAACAGGACATAGCCGCCATCCTCGGCCGGGACCATCGCCACCTCGGCCTCGTCCAGCGCAGACAGCGCCTGTTGCAGATGGCCCGGCAGCAGCGCGGGCGCATCGGTACCCACGAGCAGCACCCGCGGCGCCCTCTCGAGCGCCTGGGCCGCGGCATGCGCCATGCGCTGTCCCAGGTCTGCCCCCTGCTGAGAAAACAACGCGACAGGATACGCACGCGCCAGCTCGGCGAAGGCCGGATGGTCGCAGTCCGGGGCACACCACAGTTCCACCGGCGCCAGGGCGGCCCCGCATAGCCCGTGCACGGTGTGCCGCAAGAGGCGGGCATGCAGCGCGCAGGCACCGGCCTCCCCGAGCGCAGGAACCAGTCGCGTCTTCACCCGCCCCGGCTGCGGGGCCTTGGCGAAGATCAGGATTCGGGCGTCGGCGAGGCGCATGCGCGATAGACACGGGCCAGATCCGCCGGATCGGCCCCGAGAAAGAAGGCCAGGCGCAGCCGCCACATCAGGAAGATAGTTCGCCAGACGCCGTGGCGTTGCCAGCGACGTGCAGAGGTGCCCAGGCAAGGCCGCGGCGTGGCCGGTCGCGCCACTCGCCGCAGGGAACGGCTGAGCGCGATGTCCTCCATCAGCGGCAGCTCTGGATAGCCCCCGACCTGTCCAAACAGCTCGCGCCGCACGAAGATCCCCTGGTCACCGGTGGCGATCCCGGTCAGACGGGAACGCCCGTTCATCCCGATCTCGACCAGCCGCAAGATGCGCTCGGCGCCATCCAGTGACACATCGAATCGCCCCCAGGGCCGCGGGCTATCGAGAATCGCCTGCGCATACGCCTGTGGAAGCCCCTGCAGCCGACTGTCTGCATGGACGAACCACAACCAGTCGCCGCGGGCGAGTTCGGCACCGGCATTCATCTGCGCTGCCCTGCCGGGCGTGCTTTCGAGCAACCGATCGACCAGGCCATTGCAGCGTTGGCAGGTGTCGTCGCGACTGTCGCCATCGACCACGATCAGCTCGTGTCCGGCGGCGCGCAATGGCTGCAGCGCCTCCAGCAGTGACGCAATGACCGCGCCTTCATTCAGTGCAGGCACGATAACCGAGACGGTCTGCCTCATCCCAGCGCGCCCCCGCAGCTGCTGCCCTGACCCGCGGTGCAGCCAAAGCAGTGGTCGGCCACCGCAATCGGCCGGCCGGTCAGCTCCGATGGGTCCAGATCACGCAGATGCAGGCGCTGGCGGCCCGGCAGCGGCAGTCCCAGCATCTGATTGAAATCGCAGTCGTAGAGCCAGCCCTGCCAATCGACGCTGATCAGGGAACGACACATCACCGAGGCCAGGTTCTGTTCCGCATGCGCCGCCTTCAACAGCGCGAGGTAATCGTCGAACTGCCCCTTCGAGGCGAGCATGCTGCCGAAACGCTGGATCGGCATGTTGGCAATGGTCAGCAGCCGATTGAAGGACACCCCGTGTTCGGCGAGGCGCTGACGATAATCCCGTGCCAGATCGTCCTGGGGCGGCGGCAGGTAGGGCCCCAGAGGGTTGTAGACCAGGCTCAGCACCAGGCCGCCCCCCGGCTCGCCATATCCCAGGGCATTGAGCCGTCGCAGACCGGCGATGCTGCGTTCGAACACGCCCTCGCCGCGTTGACCGTCGACATTCTCGGCGAGGTAGCAGGGCAGCGAGGCGACCACCTCGACCTGTTGATCGGCAAGAAACTCCGCCAGGTCCTCCTGCCCGGGCTCGCTCAGGATGGTCAGGTTGCAGCGGTCGATCACCGCCACCCCTCGTTCCCGCGCCGCCATGACCAGCTCGCGGAAGCCCGGGTGCAGCTCCGGCGCACCACCGGTCAGATCCAGTTGGCGGATAGCCCCGCCCGTCAGAACCCGCACCACCTCGCGCAGATTCTCCTCGCTCATCATCTCACTGCGATTGGGGCCGGCATTCACATGGCAATGCTGGCACTGCTGATTGCAACGGTAGCCAAGATTGACCTGCAGGGTTTCGAGCCGGTCACGCGCGATGGGCGGGAAGGTACCGGGGAACAGACGATCGGACGTATCGAGCATGGGATCCTCGCAATCAA